>NZ_CP031555.1:3950000-4250000 GCF_003403095.1 Thalassospira indica
AGGTGAAGAACATCCTGAAACGTACCGACGGTGTGCGTGTCGATGACATGCGCAAAGAGGACCAGTTGCGTCTTCTCGACGTTGCCATGCAACTGACCCCGGCCCGCCACCGCCTGCGCGTGATTGATGATGATTTCCGCGAACTTGTTCTTCAGGCCCGGCCCAAGTTCCGCGAAAACATGCCCGATGATCTGGCAGGCTATATCGACTTCTTCGAGGCTGATGGCTACGCATCGGCCGCCCCGATCCTTGATAACTTGCTGTTTGGTCGCTTTGCCTATGGCCGTGCAAATTCCGAGGAACGCGTCGGTGAGGTCCTGTTTGAAATCGCCCATGAAGGCGGCCTTTACGAAGGATTAGTGTCCCTAGGCCTTGAAAGTCAGGTCGGGGTTGGCGGCAGCCGCATGTCGCAGACATTGCGTCAGAAAATCGCCCTTGTCCGTGCGCTGATCAAGAACCCGGATCTTCTGGTCGTCGACGAAGGCCTTTCGGCGCTGGATCGCGAAACCCGCGAAAGCATCATCAACTACCTGACGGGCGAAAGTGATCATACCAGTCTGGTTTGGGTCGATGATGATGACCATGCCGGTGAAAAGTTCGATACCTTGCTCTATATGTCGAACGGAAAACTGGTCAAACGCAAAAGCGTTGCCGATGACAGTGAAACAACAACCGAAGAAACCGAAGACGAAGCCGCAGCCGCACTGGCCGCAGGCGACATCGATCAGGAAGTCCGGTTGCTGCGCACGATCCCGCTGTTCGCCGGGCTGGATCCCAGTGTCGTCAAGCTGCTGGCCTTTACCAGCCCGCGCCTGACCTTCAAACATGGCGAGGTTCTCGTCAAACAGGGCGATCCGGGTGATGCCGCCTTTATCGTCATTTCCGGGCGCGGTGAAATCTGGCTGACCACCGATGAACACCAGACACTCAAACTGCGTGACGTTCATGCCAAGGAAGTCATTGGCGAAATCGCCCTGCTTGTCGATGCACCGCGTTCGGCAACCATCCGTGCGGTCGAAGACATGACGGTTCTGAAACTCGACAAGACCGAATTCCTTGGTCTTGTCCGACAGGACCAGGCTGTTTCCAATCAGTTGATCCGTGTTCTGGCCCAGCGGCTTGATCAAACCACCAAACAGCTGACCAACCGCAACAACGACAAGAACTGACAAAACGAACGGACGGAGCTTCCCGGCAACGGGACTCTGTCCATCCTTCTTTTGCCTGACCTTATGAACTGCGCCTTATGAACAAAATCGCCTCCATCCTTCTTGCCGTATTGCTTGGCGTCATCATGCTGGGCGGCTTTATCGCCCTTGTCGGCGGCAGTGTCATCGGTGCACTGGCCTTTGTCATCGGCATCCCGGTCGCCTTTCCGATGACAACAAGCGTCGTGATCTTGTTTTTTGCCGCCATCATCATCCGAACCCTAATTGAAAAGCGCCGCCAGAAACGCGAAATGCGCAAATATCTGGATCGCGCAGAAGACTGATTTTCTGCGCGTTTTGGCGCTCAGCAGAAAAAACATTCGCTTTTTGCCACTCCGCGCCAAAAAAAACGCATCAAATGGCGCCGAGTTCGGTCACCTCCTCTGATCGCATGTTGATACCTTCCTCCCAGTTCAATGACATGCTTCGCGCAAACCGCGCCAAGCTTAAGGAAGGAGGCCACCATGACGGCACAATCAAAGGAACAGCGTTGCGTTTCGCTCAGCCAGCTTTCCGATCTGCGTTTGCTGCGCGAACATGCCTATATTGATGGTCGCTGGTGCTCGGCTGACAACCTTCAGGTGATCGAAGTCACCAACCCGTTTGATGGCAGCTTCATCGGCACCGTTCCGAACATGGGCGTTCACGAAACCCGTAAGGCCATCGCGGCTGCACGGGAAGCCTTCCCGGCCTGGGCCGCCCTTCTGCCCCAGGAACGCAGTGCCGCTTTGCGTCGCTGGCACGATCTTCTGATTGAAAACAAGGAAGACCTCGCCCTTCTGATGACCCTTGAACAGGGCAAGCCGATCAACGAAGCCCGCGGTGAAATTGATTACGCCGCAAGCTTCATCGAATTTTACGCCGAAGAAGCCAAGCGGGTGAATGTCGAAAACATCACATCCCACCTGCCGGGTCGCAACATGTCGATTAAACGCGAACCGATCGGGGTGACTGCCGCCGTTACACCTTGGAACTTCCCGTGTGCGATGATCACGCGTAAGGCCGCGGCTGCCCTGGCAGCCGGTTGCACCATGATTGTACGCCCGGCCACCGAAACGCCGTTCTCGGCAACCGCACTCGCCGAACTGGCCGAACGTGCGGGCATCCCGGCGGGCGTATTTAACATCGTGACCGGTGATCCGAACCCGGTCGTGGGCGAGCTTTGCGGTCATCACGATGTCCGCGCACTATCCTTTACCGGCTCGACCGAGGTTGGCCGTCTTCTGCTGTCGCAAGGTGCTCAGACGATCAAGAAAATGTCGATGGAGCTGGGCGGTCATGCGCCGTTCATCGTCTTTGATGATGTCGATCTGGACGAGGCAGTTGCCCACGCAGTGAACGCAAAATTCGCCACCAGCGGTCAGGACTGTCTGGCGGCCAACCGCATCTTTGTTCAGCGCGACATCTATGACGACTTCCTTGATAAATACGCCAAGGCCATCGCCGATCTGCGGGTTGGCAACGGCATCGAGGAATATGTCGAAATCGGTCCGCTGATGCATGACCGTGCGGTTGCCAAATGCGAAGAACATGTTGCCGATGCGCGCGCCAAGGGTGCCCGTGTTGTCACCGGCGGCAAGAAAATGGGCGGGCTGTTCTTTGCCCCGACCCTGCTTGCCGATGTCACCGACGAGATGAAAATCTTTTCCGAAGAAACCTTTGGTCCGGTCGCCCCCGTCATGGCGTTTGATACCGAGGACGAAGTCGTCGCCAAGGCCAATGACAGCGAATATGGCCTTGCCGCCTATCTGCTGACCAAGGACAACGACCGTGCCGCACGCGTCTCAAACGCCCTTGAATACGGCATGGTTGCGCTGAACTGCGTGAAAATCACCGGTGCACCGATCCCGTTTGGCGGCGTCAAGCAATCGGGTCTGGGCCGCGAAGGATCGCGCCATGGCCTCGAAGAATTTACCGAACTGAAATACGTCTGCGCTGCTTACAAAGCCTAGGTTTTAACCTTGGTGCGCGCAAAAGACATCAACCGCATTCACATGGGAGAATTCAAATGAATGTCATCAAAAACACCACTGCTGATCTGCAGGAAATGGATCGGGCGCATTTCATGCACCCATCCACCCACATGCGTCAGCACGCAGCGGGTGAAACCCCCAACCGCATCATCAATGGCGGCAAGGGCATCTATATCCACGACACCGAAGGCCGCGAAAGCCTTGATGCCTTCGCCGGTCTGTATTGTGTAAACGTTGGTTACGGCCGCACCGAAATTGCCGATGCGATCTATGCGCAGGCAAAGGAACTGGCCTATTACCACACCTATGTCGGGCACGGGAACGAGCCGGTCATTCGTCTGTCGGACCGCATCATCAAAAGCGCGCCCGAAGGCATGCAGCGCGTCTATTACGGCATGTCCGGTTCTGATGCGAACGAAACCAACATCAAGCTGATCTGGTACTACAACAACATCCGCGGTCTGCCGCAGAAAAAGAAAATCATCTCGCGTTGGCGCGGCTATCATGGCTCGGGCATCATGACCGGCAGCCTGACCGGCCTTGCGGCCTTCCACAACGCGTTTGATCTGCCGCGTGCACCGATCCTGCACACCACCTGCCCGCACCACTACTGGAATGCAGAGGCCGGTGAAACCGAGGCAGAATTCGCCAAACGCTGTGCCAATGATCTGGAAAAAATGATCCTGCGCGAAGGTCCGGAAACCGTTGCCGCCTTCATCGGCGAGCCGGTCATGGGCACGGGCGGCATCATCACCCCGCCGGAAGGCTACTGGGAAGCCATTCAGGCTGTCCTGAACAAGTATGACGTTCTTCTGGTCGCCGACGAAGTCGTGACCGCCTTCGGCCGTACCGGGTCCTATTTCGGCTCCCAGCACTATGGCATCAAGCCCGACCTGATCACGATTGCCAAGGGCGTCTCATCGGGCTATCTGCCGCTGTCGGGCGTCATCATTGGCGAACGCGTCTGGAAGGTGCTCGAACAGGGCTCCGATCAGATGGGCCCGATCGGTCATGGCTGGACCTATTCCGCCCATCCTGTCTGCGCGGCTGCTGCCAACGCCAACCTTGATATTGTCGATGGTGAAAACCTGACCGGCAACTCGGCCGACACGGGCGGTTACTTCCAGAAACGCCTGCACGAAACCTTTGACAACCATCCGCTGGTTGGCGAGGCGCGCGGCGTTGGCCTGATGGCCGCTCTTGAATTTGTTGCTGACAAAACCAAGAAGGAACGCTTTGATCCGAATGCGAAAATCGGTCCGCGCGTATCAGCCGCCTGCCTTGAACGTGGCATGATTGCGCGTGCCATGCCGCACGGCGACATCCTTGGCTTCGCCCCGCCGCTTTGCATCACCAAGGCCGAAGTCGACAAGGTTATCGACATCGCCAAACAGGCTGTTGATGCGGTTGCTGACGAAGTTGCTGCTGGCAAATAAGTCAGACTGATATCACTGCGACATCACAAATACCCGCCGCGTCAAACCTTCTTCCCGACGCGGCGGTGCACAGGGGCCGGGCCCATGACCGGCCCCTGTTTTATTTCCACGCGACGATGACCTCACTGCCACGATCTCACTGCCACGGGCGCAAACCCTTGGTTACTGACAGGTCGTCGCAAACTTCCCGGCAGTATCTTTCTTGGACGTCACCGTGCAAGCAGCGGTGACGCTGCCCGATGCATTTATGATCTGAAGTTGGATCTCGGCATTGCCGCCATCTGCTGACGGCCACCAGATCGAACCGGCACCGTCAGAACCAAACAGGTTCAGATAAGGTGCCGCACCCGCATTGGTCACACCGGCAACAACCGTGGCATTCCCGGAATTACTCAGCGCATCCTTTACCGTCACCTTTGCGGAGTCCGGGGATGTTTCGGCCCATTCGCTCGACGAGATCGGCACGCCATTGGGATTGTAAACTTCCGCCTTTGGCGACGACACAAGCGTACCAAGCGCCATCACGGCAAACATGATTGCCGGGAAGATCGCGTCACGGACAGTTTGAAGCAGGTTGAGCATATTCACAGCCAGTTCCTTTCACGTCAGTTTCATCACCACAGTCCGCTTATCGGAAAGGGCACGTATGAGACGCAGAAACGCTGATGTTGTGAGCATCACCGGGATCACAGACCGACCGTTCAAGACAAACAAAAACCCCCGCAGGCACTGCCTGCGGGGGTTTGCGATATCTTATGAAATCGGGAAGTCCCGATTACATGTCGGTACCAAACTCTTCACGAAGCGAGTTCAGCACTTCTTCGGTGTCACCACCGACTTCCTCAACAAGGCTTGCGCCAACGCCTTTGGAAGCTTCCTTGAAGACCGAACGCTGTTCGTCATTCAGACGGATCACTTCGATCTCCGGCTTGGCTTCCTTGATGCGTGCAAGCGCTTCGTCATTGGCCTTTTTCTGGGCTTCATAGATGAAGTCATCCAGTTCGGCCTTTACTTCCGCCAGCATCTCTTTGCGTTCATCCGACAGGCCGTCATAAAAGGCCGCGTTTGAAACCACGGTGGTGGTGTATTGCTGCTGACCGGCATAGATCAGATGGTCGGTCACTTCGTAGAATTTGGCACTTTCAACGAAGAAGATCGGGTTGACCTGTGCATCAATCACGCTGGTCTGAAGACCGGAATAAACTTCACCCCACGGCAGGGCGACCGGATCAGCACCGAAAGATTCATAGGTTTCGATCAGGATCGGCGAGGTCATGACACGGAATTTCACACCATCGAAATCAGCCGGTTTTTCGACCGGTTTCTTGGTGGTCCAGACCATTTCGCCTTCCGGGTACATGGTATAAAGCTTCAGCCCCTTGGACTCGAAGTCCTTGGACAGACCTTCGTAAATGGTCGGGCTCGAAGACAGAACCTTCTTGTTCACCTCGTTATCCTGCGACAGCAGGTAGGGAACGCCAAAGACCTGAATTTCCGGAACGAAAGTCCCCAGGTGACCCGGCGATGCGTTCGAGAACTGAACAGCACCGGCTGCGGTCAGCTCGGTAATGTCGTTCTCGGTGCCAAGCTGACCATAGGTGTAAATGGTTACATTTACGTCGCCATCGGTCTTTTCTTCGACCAGGCGTTTGAATTCCTGAGCGTAAAGGTCCTGAACATCACCCGGGCTCTCTTCGTGGGCGAATTTCCATTCCTCGGCGTGGGCAGCGGTCCCTGCGACGGCAAACAGTGCAGCCGCCGATAGGGTCGCTTTAAGGAGTTTGTTCAGACTCATATCGAAGTCTCCCGTGTTATCGCGCTCAACGATCGGCGCCAACGCTTATGAAGGCACTCGGATCGGAACGCTTAATTTCAACATCACTGTGATGAACGCCCAAAGTTTTGAAATGTTCCTGCATCAGGTCAATGTTAGTTTTGTCTCATGACAAATTAGTCCGAACACCTACACAGAACAGGTCCTCCATGTTACGCTGGCCAAAACATCAGGGTGGAAAGACAATCATGTGGTTACCTGACATCGACCTCAGCGGCGAAACAGGCCCGAAATACAAGGCACTGGTCGAAGCAATCATTACCGATATTGAATCAGGCAGATTGCGCCACGATGTCCGCATGCCAACACACCGTGAACTGGCTTATCGCCTGAAAGTCAGCGTTCAAACCGTCAGTGCCGCCTACAAGGAAGTCGAACGTCAGGGCTATTTGCGGTCCGAACGGCGTCGCGGCACCTTTGTGCAGGCCCGCCTGACCGACCGGGCATCGTCCTTTATCCTCGATAGTCGCCAACCTGATCTGGTTGATCTTTCAATCGTGCGTGCGGCCTATACCGATTTTCACAATGACCTGTCACGCCAGATGCATGCAAAACTGGCCGAAGAACCCCATCACGGCTGGATGGAAAGTTGCCGGCCGGTTGCCGGGTTTGATTATCACCGCGACATCGGGCGCAACTGGCTTTCCGGCATGGGGGTCGATGTTGAAATCCCCAACCTTCTGATCACCAATGGTGCCGCACAAGGCGTCTTTACCGCCCTTTCCACCGTCATTCAGCCCGATGACGTTGTCCTGACCGAAAGCCTTACTGATCATGGTGTGATTGGCTCGGCCAGCATCCTGCGCTTCAAGCTGGGCGCGCTGCCCACCGATGACGAGGGCATCCTGCCCGATGCGTTTGAGCACGAATGCCGCACGCGTCAAATCCGGGCCCTTGTCGTCACCCCGATCTTTACCAATCCGACCAACTGCCTGATGGGGTTGGAACGGCGCAAACGCATCGCCGAAATTGCCGAACATTACGGCGTCTATGTTATCGAGGACGATGTCTATCGCCCGCTGCTCGAAGAAAACCTGCCACCAATCACAAGCTTTTTGCCCAAGCTTGGCTTTCATGTCTCAAGCCTGACCAAGGCGGTTATGCCGGGCCTTCGAACCGGCTTTCTGGCTGTCCCCGCGCATTTGTCGATTCGTGCCAGCAGCGTTTTACGCGTCACCGGATGGATGGGGACTCCATTGATGGCAGAGATCGGCGCACGCTGGATTGCCGATGGCACCGTCGATCAGGCGGTCACGGTCCAGCGCGCCCTGATGCGCGAACGCCAGGCACTGGTTGCCGATATTCTCGGCGATGCGGTTGTGCGCCATCACCCGACATCCCTGTCGGCCTGGGTGCGCATTCCCGAACATTGGCAGGAAGAATGGTTTGCCTCCGAACTGCGCAAAAACGGCGTCGCTGTCACGATTTCCGACCCGTTCATGACCGTCAAGGTGCCCCGGCCAAACGCCATGCGGATCTGTCTTGGCGGTGCCCCGGATACGCCAACGGTCCAGCATGCCCTGATCCAAATTCGCCATACCATGGATCAAATGCCCGGCGTTCACGCCTTCGACGTGATGTATTGATTTTGTGTCATGACAAAAATCTGATTGAACCATCACAAAGCGTTTTTATTCTGACTGAACCGGCGTGAAGCGAACGACAATCCGTGTGGGAGGGAACCAACATCCGCACACAGCGTTCCACAAAAATGTCTCGCACACGCATCAAGGAGGTTCTATGTCAGGTGCAAACGGGGAGGCCCCCGCTCCGAGTGGCGGGGCGTTGGGGATTTTAAGAAAACTCGACCACGGCTTGTCCGTCGTCGAACGACAGCTCCTCGGATGGAGCATCATCATCATGGCGGTGAACACCGTCGCCAATGTGATCATGCGCCTGGGGTTCAGTTCGAGCATCTTCTTTTCCGAAGAGCTCAATCAATTTCTGATCATTCTTGTCACCTTTGTCGGCATCAGCGAGGCCGCCCGCATGGGGCGCCATATCCGCATGTCGGCCTTTACCGATATGCTGGGCCCGCGCGCCAGCAAGGTCATGATGATCTTCATCACGCTTGGCACGGCCTCTCTGCTGTTCCTTCTGGCCTGGTATTCGGTTGATTATGTTTCGTCGCTGATCACATCGAACCGGCTGACCCCGGCCTTGCGCATCCCCTATTACCTGACCGTTCTGATCGTGCCGTTTGGCCTGTGCGTAACCGGCATCCAGTTTGTTCTGGCAGCGTTAACCAACATCCTCAAACCGGGGACGCACCTGTCCTATCAGGTCGAGGATACGTTTGACGACGCCGACGAGCATCATCTGTAAGGGGGAATGGAAAAATGGATTTAGGAACAACAATCCTTCTGGTGATGCTGGGGCTTCTGGTGCTGGGCTTCCCGATGATGGTGCCGCTGGCAACCGCCAGTGTGGTTGCCTTCATGTTTTACATGCCCATTCCCGAACGCATCCTCATTCAGCAGATGGTCACGGGCATCTCGCCGGTCGCCCTGATCGCGGTGCCGATGTTTATCTTTGCCGCCGATATCGTGACAAAGGGGCACACAGCCAACCGGCTGATTGACCTTGCCATGACCTTTGTCGGCCATGTGCGCGGCGGCCTTGCGGTTACCACCGCCCTTGGTTGCACCATGTTTGGCGCGGTATCGGGCTCGACCCAGGCGACTGTTGTGGCCATGGGTGGTCCGCTGCGCCCCAAGATGCTCAAGGCGGGCTACGAAGACAAATTCGCCATGGCATTGATCATCAATGCCAGTGACATCGCGTTTCTGATCCCGCCATCAATCGGCATGATCGTCTTTGGCGTGGTGGGCAAAGTCTCGATCGGGGAACTGTTCCTGGCCGGTATCGGCCCGGGTATTCTGATCCTGATCATGTTCTCGGCCTACTGCATGTATTACGCCAAAAAGAACAACATCCCGACCATCCCGCGCATGACCTGGGCCGAACGCGGTCAGGCCGTGATCAATGCCGGTCCGGCCATCATGTTCCCGGTTCTGATCGTCGGTGGCATCTATCTGGGGTGGGTCAGCCCGACCGAGGTTGCGGCCGTTGCCGTGGTCTATGCCATCATTCTTGAAGTTCTGATTTTCAAGTCGGTCAAATGGTCGGAACTTTTGGCAATTGCCCGTTCTACCGGTCTGATCACAGCCGTCGTGTTCATTCTGGTCGGTGCCGGCACGACATTCTCGTTCGTGATTTCCTTTGCCCAGATCCCGCAGCACGTGATTGGCGCGCTGGGTCTTGAAGGGGCCAATCCCTACATCATTCTGGCCGCAATCTGCATTGCCTTCTTCATTGGCTGCATGTTCGTTGACCCGATTGTTGTCATTCTGGTCCTGACGCCGATCTTCATGCCGCTTGTCAATGCGGCGGGGCTCGACCCGGTTCTTGTCGGCACGCTGGTGACGCTTCAGGTTGCCATTGGCTCTGCCACGCCCCCATTCGGGTGTGACATCTTTACAGCCATCGCAATCTTCAGGCGACCCTATGCCGAGGTGATCAGTGGAACACCGCCCTTCATCATCATGCTGCTGCTTGCGGCCGTGATCTTGATCTTTGTTCCGCAGATCGCGCTGTTCCTGCCAGAGCTTGCCTTCCGCTGATCAAGTTCTGGCCCGTAAATTCCGGCTGCGACCGGAAGCATATTTGAAAATTTGAAACTGGGTCGTCCTGATTAAATCGGGACGACCCGCTTCTGGAGTTCAGGATGATTTCCGTATCCCGTGCGGTTACGCCAGAGCCGGCAGACGTGTCCTATTCCCCTGATCCGGTCGGACCGGCAGGGCGGATTGGCCTGATCACGCTGGCAACAGATTTCAACAGCGAGGATGACCTGCGCGCCATCCTGCCAGGCGACGTGCGCCTGTTCACCACGCGCATTGAAAACGCCAACCCGGTCACGGTCGCAAACCTGCAATCGATGGCAGCCGACCTGCCACGCGCAGCCAAAACGCTGTTGCCGGGTTATGGCGTTGATGTTGCCATTTTCGGCTGCACATCGGGCACTGCTGTCACCGGTTCTGACAAAATCGCAGCCCTGATCAATCAAGGCATGCCGGGTACCAAGGTCACCAATCCGCTTTTGGCCAGCGAATTGGCGCTGCGTGCGGTTGGCGCACAAAAAATTGCCATCCTGACCCCGTATCTTGCCGATGTGACCCAATCAGTTGCCGATGGTTTTCATCAGCGCGGGTTTGATGTGACCCGCGTGATGGGCTTCGGTCTTGATAACGATTTTGACATGACCGCCCTGCCGCCCAAGGCCCTGCTGGAAGCGGCCCTTAAGGTCGACACGCCGGATGCCGATGCGGTGTTTATTTCCTGCACCGCGATCCGCTCGGCCGAAATCATCTCTGATGCCGAACGTAAGCTCAAAAAGCCCGTCATCACCAGCAATCAGGCGCTGATTTGGCATGCCTTGAACCTGATTGACTACACAAAGCCGATCACAGGGTTCGGCACCCTGTTTGATCAGGCCCCGAAACAAACCAACGAAGATGAGGCCCCATGAAAGACCCCATCACATTTGCTGATGTTCTTTCTGCCCGCAAAACCATTGCGGGTCATGTGATCCACACACCGCTCCGCCCGTCTGCCGCCCTGTCTGACCGTATGGGAAGCCCGGTCTGGCTGAAATGCGAACAACAACAATATACCGGCAGCTTCAAGCTGCGCGGTGCCGCCAACGCGGTGCTGCGCCTCCGTGACGAGGAAAAGGCCAAGGGTGTCGTTGGCGTATCAACAGGCAACTATGGCCGTGCACTGGCCTTTGCCGCGCGCAATGCCGGGGTGAAATCGATCATTTGCATGTCCGAACTGGTGCCGCAAAACAAGGTTGATGGCATCCGGGCACTCGGTGCCGAAGTCCACATCATCGGCCAGTCACAGGACGAAGCCCAACACGAAGTCGACCGGCTGGTCGAACAGGATGGCATGATCATGTTGCCGCCCTTTGACCATGCTGATGTCATTGCCGGCCAAGGCACCCTTGGCCTTGAAATCGTCGAAGCCCTTCCCGACGTGGATACCTTGCTGGTCCCGCTGTCCGGCGGCGGGTTGCTGGCCGGTGTGGCGCTGGTCGCCAAATCGGTCAATCCGATGATCCGGGTTGTTGGCATTACCATGGAACGTGGCTGTGCGATGATCACAAGCCTTCAGGAAGGCAAACCGACATCGGTCAAGGAATTGCCGACACTGGCCGACAGCCTGGGCGGCGGCATTGGTGAAAACAACCAGTACACGTTTGATATGTGCGGCGATCTGACCGACGATTTCGTTCTGGTCAACGAAGCCCAGATCGCCGACGGCATCCGGGCGGCCTACCATGATGACCAACAGGTCGTCGAAGGTGCCGGTGCCGTGGGCATTGCCGCCCTGCGTGCCGGTCTGGTCGACAATCCCGGCCGCACGGTCGTGCTGACGACGGGGTGCAATATCGACATGGACCTGCACAAACGCATTGTTGGCGGCGAAGACGTCGACCTGATGGCGGAGTAACAAACCATGCCGACAATCAGAATCCTCATCGAAACCGACCTGCGCAAGGTCATTGATCTCGATATGGATGCCATCAACTGTGTCGAAGGCGCGTTCAAGGCGCTTGCGACACAGGATGTCCGCATGCCGCCGATCCTGCGTCTGGATATTGACGAGTTTAATGGCGAGGTCGATGTCAAAACCGCCTATGTGCCGGGCATCGAAAGCTTTGCCATCAAAATCAGCCCGGGCTTCTTTGACAATCCCAAACTCGGCCTGCCATCGGTCAACGGATTGATGAACCTGTTTTCATCCAAAACCGGCCTGCTTGAGGCCGTCTTGCTTGATAACGGCTACCTGACCGATGTGCGCACCGCCGCCGCAGGTGGTGTGGCGGCCAAACATCTGGCCCGCGAAGACGCCAAACATGCCGCCATCTTTGGCGCCGGCGTGCAGGCCCAGTTGCAGCTGAAGGCACTCACACTGGTGCGCGATATCACCTCGGCGACGATCTGGGCACGCGACATCGCCAAGGCCGAGGCGTGCGCGAAAAAGGCATCGCTTGACCTGGGCATTCCGGTTACCGCGACGACCGATGGCAAGGACGCCGCAAGCACGGCGGATATCATCGTCACCACGACGCCTGCGCGCGAACCGGTTCTGATGGCCGATTGGGTCAAGCCCGGAACGCATGTGACCGCGATGGGGTCCGATGCCGAACACAAAAACGAAATTGATCCTGCCCTGATCGGGCAGGCCGACCTTTATGTCAGCGACAGTCAGGCACAGACACGCATCCTTGGCGAACTGCATCACGCCATTGATGCCGGTGTGGTGTCCTCTGACGCGACATTCCCCGAACTCGGCCAAATCATTGCCCAATCCTTGACCGGCAGGACAAGTGCGGGTCAGACTACCATCTGTGATTTGACCGGAACCGGTGTGCAAGACACCGCTATCGCCACTCTCGCCCGTCACCGCTGTGATGCAGCCGGTACAGGGGTCGAGATTACTTCTTAACAACAAAGGGAAACAGGGTCTGGACCCACCTTTATCTGGAGGCCTGCGATGAGCCAGGTAGAATTGAATTTCACGCGTGAGGAATATGCCGAGCGCCTGGAGAAAACCAAAAAAGCCATGGTGGAAAAGGGGCTCGATCTTTTGATCGTGACCGATCCGTCGAATATGGCCTGGCTGACCGGCTATGACGGCTGGTCGTTCTATGTCCATCAATGCGTACTGGTTCCAATCGAAGACGACCCGATCTGGTTCGGGCGTTCGCAGGATGCCAACGGGGCAAAACGCACGGTCTATATGCCGCATGACCGCATCATTCCCTATGCGGATTACTATGTGCAATCGACCACCCATCACCCGATGGACTACCTTGCCGAGGTGATTGAATATCGCGGCTGGGCATCGCGCCGTATCGGTGTGGAAATGGACAACTACTATTTCTCCGCCAAGGCTTTCCTGCAACTCCAGACCCATCTGCCAAACGCCAAGTTTTCCGATGCCACGGCCCTTGTAAACTGGCAGCGCGCGGTCAAATCCGAGACCGAGATTTTCTATATGCGGCAAGCCGCCCGCATTGTTGAAAACATGCATGAACGCATTTTCGAAATCGTCGAACCGGGCATGAAAAAGAACGAACTGGTTGCGGAAATCTTCCGTACCGGGATCGCCGGTGTTGACGGCATTGGTGGCGACTATCCGGCGATTGTGCCGCTTCTGCCATCGGGCCCGGATGCTGGTGCACCGCATCTGACCTGGGATGAAAAACCCGTTCCGGGCAATGCCGGCACCTTCTTTGAAATTGCCGGCTGTTACCGCCGCTATCATGCGCCGCTGTCGCGCACGATTTTCCTTGGCGAACCCGATCAACGTTTCCTTGATGCCGAAAGTGCCCTGATCGAAGGCCTTCAGGCCGGGCTTGAAGCCGCCAAACCGGGCAATGTCTGCGAAGATATCGCCATTGCCTTCTTTGGGGTCTTGCAGAAATTCGGCATCGAAAAAGACAGCCGCTGTGGCTATCCGATCGGGCTTTCCTATCCGCCGGACTGGGGCGAACGCACCATGAGCCTGCGCCCCGGTGACCGCACGGTTCTTGAACCGGGCATGACCTTCCACTTCATGCCGGGCCTATGGTTCGATGACTGGGGGATCGAGATCACCGAAAGCATGATGATCACCGAAACCGGGTCGAAAACCCTGACCAGCTATCCACGACAGCTGTTTGTCAAAAACTGACCCTGAAAAACCGTTCCGCACGCCATGACCTCGCGACATTTGCGCGGGTCATGGTGTGCGTTACCTGACGCCACAGCCTGACGACGACGGTCGCGAAGTCAGGCTTTTTAAGGATACGACCATGACAAAACCATCGCCCATCAGCCCGACGATCCCGCTTGATCAGGATGGCATTCACCACGGCTTTTTAAAGCTTCCCTATTCGCGTGATGATTCCGCGTGGGGTGCCGTGATGATCCCGATCACCGTGGTCCGCAATGGCAATGGCCCCACCGCCCTTCTGACCGGCGGCAACCATGGCGACGAATATGAAGGCCTGGTGTCCCTGTTTAAACTGGCAGAATCCCTGTCCGCAGGTGAAATCACCGGTCGTGTGATCATTCTGCCCGCCATGAACTATCCGGCATTTCGCAGTGCATCTCGGACATCCCCGATTGATGCGGGCAACATGAACCGTTCCTTCCCGGGCAAACCCGATGGCACGGTGACCCAAAAGATCGCCGATTATATTTTCCGCTATCTCGTGCCCGAGGCCGATATCGTTCTTGATATCCATTCCGGCGGCAAGACGCTTGATTTCATCCCGTTCGCAGCCGCCCACGTCCTGCCCGACAAGGAACAGGAAGCACGCTGCGTTGCCGCCATGAAGGCATTCGGCGCGCCCTATTCGATGATGATGCTCGAACTTGATGCGGTTGGCATGTTTGACACCGTGGTCGAGGAAGCTGGCAAAACCTTTGTCACCACCGAACTGGGTGGCGGCGGTTCAACCACGGCCGAACGTGTCGCAATTGCCGATCGCGGTGTGCGCAACATCCTTATTCATGCCGGTATCCTCAAAGGTGAAATTGAACCCAGCCCGACCGGTACGACCATGCTTGATATGCCCGATGACCGTTGCTTTGTCGCATCCGAGGCATCCGGCCTGTATGAGCCGTGCGTTGATCTGGGCGACATGGTCAAGGAAGGCGATCTGATCGCGCGTATTTATGATGTTGAACGCACAGGCACCCCGCCGCGCGAATATTATGCCCCGCGCGAAGGTATCGTTTCGTGCCGCCATTTCCAGGGCCTGATCAAAACGGGTGACTGTTTGATTGTGATTGCCGAGGTGCTCTGACCATGGTCCGGCTTGATGAGCTCGATCTGAAAATCCTCAAAACCCTGCAACGCGAAGGGCGCATCACCAAGGTCAAACTGGCCGAGGCGGTGAACCTTTCGCCAAGCCCGTGCTGGGAACGGCTCAAACGCCTCGAAGACCTTGGCGTTATTTCGGGGTATCACGCCCATATCAATCTGGAAAAGCTGGTCAAACCGACACTGGTCCTGACCGAAGTCACCCTGCGTCATCACCAGCATGACGACTTCCAGATTTTCGAACGCGCCGTGCAAGACATCCCCGAAATCGTCGAATGCTATGCGCTTGGCGGCGGGGTGGATTACATGCTCAAGGTGCTGTGTCATGACGTTGATGCCTATCAACGTCTGATCGACCGGCTTTTGGTGTCCAATATCGGGATCGATCGCTATTTCACCTATATCGTCACCAAAAAGGTCAAAACCACCGCAATCACCCCGATTGAAAATCTGGTAGAGCCCCCCGAACGCAAATAAAACCGGACCAGTGGGCAGGATCATTTTCCTGCCCCGTCTGCATCCGCACCCCCCAAAAAACGGTATGATTGTTCATATTAACAATTAACGTTTAAGGCGAATTCGCGGCTAATTGCAGACCAGTTCGCCGCAATTACCGATAAAATCGCCGTAAATTTGCCCGCACGCCTGCGTAACCTTTCTGTCAAAATACACGGAGGTTATGCGTGCCTGATACTCGTCAATACGAAGAGTCCAACACCACCAATACCGGTGATCGCCTGTTTCTCACAGCTTCTGTGATCGGAATTGCCGCGATCAGCTTTGGGCTTGGCGCGTTTGTGGTACTGGCGGAAGTCCCGCCGTACCAGTCTCTGAAAAATGCCTGGCGTGCCGGAACAGCACTTTGGGAACAACGTACCAAATATACCGATGTCGAACGGCTTGATTTCTGGTCACCGGCGCGCACCGATCAAACCGGTGTCACCATCCACGACCAGGACAAGGCACAGAATGGCCTGACACTGTATTCATCGGGCGACGGTCCCCATGCGGTTCTGATCGATATGGATGGCAACATCGTCCATGAATGGCGGATGCCGTTCAGTGCCATTCACGATGAAACATCGCCGATCCCCAATCCGCAAAAAGATGAATTCATGCATTGGCATACGGCCAAGATGGCGCCGGATGGCAATCTGATTGTCCAGTATACCGCGGCGGGCGATACGCCTTATGGCTATGGCATGGCCAAGATTGATCGCAATTCAAAACCGATCTGGAAATATCTTGGCACCGCGCATCATGATTTTTCCATCGCCGATGATGGCCGTGTCTATGCGCTGACACAGGAATTCCGGTTCAACACCTATCCCAATCGCAAACAACTCAGGCCGCCGCGCCTTGATGATTTTGCCGTGATCCTGTCGCCCGATGGCAAGGAGATCAAACGCGTCTCGATCCTTGATGCGCTGATCAATTCCAACTATGCCAACATGGTTGATTTTGCCCCCTATTTCGCCAACGAGGACATCCTTCATACCAACACGATCCAGTTGATCGACGATAAAACCGCCGCCAACTTTGCCTATGGCAAGGCGGGTGACGTCGTTCTGTCCTTCCGCGATCTTGGCATCATTGCCGTGCTCGACATGGATGCGGAAAAAATCACCTGGGCCACCCGTGGGCCGTGGTTGGGCCAACATGACCCGGATGTTCTGCCCAATGGCGAAATCCTGTTGTTCGATAACCAGGGACAGTTTGCTGATCCCGATGCCGGGTTCTCGCGCATTCTGCAAATCGATCCACGGACAAATGCCATCACCTGGCAATACAAGGGCAACGCCGATCAGAAGTTTGACAGCAACATTCGTGCTGATCAGCAACGTCTGGCCAATGGCAATACATTGATTACGGAATCAAGTGGCGGCCGTCTGCTGGAAGTCACCGACAGCGGCGAAATCGTTTGGGAATTCCACAACCCGATCCGCCGCGATGATCCGGACAACCCCGGCAAGAAACTCGTCCCCGTCGTCTCACAGGCCGAACGCATCAGCGATGCGCGTGCCGACCTGTTTCGCTCTACCGCCCCCGCCTCAAATACAGGCACCTCCAACGCAGGAGAAGCACAATGAAACCGCAAATGAACAGCTCGATAATGCCGGCATCTAAAGCCAACAAATCCCAGACATTTCTGACCATTGGCACTGTAACGCTTGCGGGCGCGATGATGCTGATTGCCTTTCCCGCCCACGCCTATGTCGGGCCAGGTGCTGGTCTTAGCCTGCTTTCCGCCTTGTGGGCGGTTTTGGCGGCAATCGTCGTTGCGGTCGGTTTTGTTTTGATGTGGCCGCTTCGCAAGATGATGCGCAAACGCAAGGCCAACCGTGCAGCTAAGCCTGCGACCGCCAACGCATCAGAACATCAAAATTCCTGATTGGGCAGGCAGATGAATTCAAACCGGACTTTTTGCCATGGGACTATTTGCCATGGGATTGTTTGATTGGCCCGCCCCGGCATTTGCCGCCCTTGATGACCTGATGGCCACGGCCATTGGTCCATTTGGCCGGGTGCTGATCTGGGCGTTGATCTGTGCTGGCGTTTCCATGGTTTTATATCGCCTGATCTCGCCGCAAACCCGCATCAAGCAGGTAAAGGCGGAAGTCAAAGCTGCCCAGCGCGCCATGTCCGATGACGACGGCGAGGATTTCGGGCAGGGCATGCAACTCGCCAAGGCGCAGCTTGCCAAATCCTTCAAACTGGTCGGCTTTGTCATTGGCCCCGCGGTTGTGGCATCCCTTCCCGCCCTTGCCCTGATTGTCTGGCTGGACGGGCAATACGGATATAGCTGCCCGCCGCCCGGCGAACCGGTTCAGATCGACGTAGAACCCAAGGATACCGAGATCGAACAGATCGGCGGCAATCCTGATGCGGTCACTGGTGCCTGCCCGATTGTCCAGATCCCCGGACATATCGAAGGACACAGCCATATCGTCGAGGCAGCAGCCCCCATTCCGGTCATGCATCATAAAGTCTGGTGGAACAGCCTGATCGGCAATCCGGCGGGTTATTTGCCCGATGACACCCCGGTCACACAGCTTCGCTTTGCCTTGCAAAGTCAGGAAATCCTCTCTGCTGGTCCGGACTGGGCCCGCGGGTGGGAGCTGACATTCTTCGTAAGCCTGTTGCTGGGGTCACTTGCCATCAAGCAAGGGTTTCGGATCGAATGACCAATGCGACCGCGAAACAGGCATCAAACAATACTGCGTTTCATGTCTCTGGCTGGGATCACTGGCTAAGCGGGCTGGTATCGCGCCACCCGCAACAGTGGATCCGGCTGGGCAATTTCGAAACCAGACTGGCCGCCGACGCCATTGAAGATATCAAGATCGAAAAGCCGATTTTTGTTGCCGGCCTCGCCCGATCGGGCAGCACCATTTTGCTCGAAACACTGGCCGGTCACGCGGATGCGGCAACCCACCGCTATCGCGATTACCCGCCTGTTTTCACGCCCTGGCTGTGGAACCGCTTTGTCGATCTGGCGCCGGGCAAGAAAAATGTTGCGGTCGAACGCACCCATGCAGACGGCATCAATGTCACCCCCGAAAGTCCCGAAGCCTTCGAGGAAATGATCTGGATGGCCTTCTTTAACAATCTGCATGAAATCGGCAAAAGCAACGTTCTCGATGGCCATATAAGCAACCCGGGTTTTGAACAGTTTTACCGCGATCACATTCGCAAACTGATCCATGTTCGGGGCGGCCAACGCTATGTGTCCAAGGCCAACTATCTGGTCACGCGGATGGAATATCTGCTGTCGATTTTCCCCGATGCCCGGTTTGTTTTACCGGTGCGCGATCCGGTCTGGCACATCGCATCCCTGATCAAGCAACATAAACTGTTCTGCGCGGGCGAAGCCGACAACCCACGCGCCATTGCCCATATGCAGCGCGTCGGGCATTACGAATTCGGGCTGGACCGCCGCCCGATCAATACCGGCGATCTGCACGAAACCTTCGCGATCATGAAGCTCTGGACCAATGGCGATGAGATTGAAGGCTGGGCGCGCTACTGGTCCAACCTGCATCATTATCTGGCCGACCGGATGATCGTGAACAAGGATCTGGCAAAGGCAACACTGGTCGTGCGCTACGAAGATCTGGTCGCCGATCCGGCCAAACAACTCGCATCCCTGTTTGACCATGTCGAACTGGATGATGCCGGGCCCCTGATTGATCGTGTCGCGCCGACCATTCATGCGCCAGACTATTACCGGCCGAAATTCGATGAGGGTGAAATTGCCCTGATCCGCGATATCACAAAGATCGCCGCCAAACGCTTTGGCTATGACGCGGTATCTGTCTGATACCGCCTGACCGGGCCTTCTTAAACGTCACCAAATAAAAAAGCGGGACAGGATCATCATCATCCTGTCCCGCAAGTTTGCTTGCATCTTCAGGGATTACTCCCCGTCAGATCAGTGTTTGTCTTCCTTGTGGCCCATGGCGACATGCCACATATCCCACCCGGCAAGCCCAACCGTCAGCGCTACGATCAACGCAAGGTCAAAGCGGGTGACATAGCCGACAAGAATGCCGACAAATCCGACAAGCACAGCAAAGGACAGAAGTGCCATGGCACGGTTCAAAAGACTGTTTTCCATTATGCGTTCTCCTGACGGGTAAGTTGTGATTTCAACCAGTTGGCGGTTCGCATCAACCGCGCGTCATCGCCCACCCGACCAACAAGCTGAACCCCCATCGGCATGCCGTTTTGCGACCATAAAAGCGGGATGGTCACGGCAGGCGTGCCGCAGAATGTCCAAAGCCCGTTAAAGATCGGGTTGCCGGTGGTCTGATGGTTGGCCGGCGCCGGGCCGGTGGCAGCAGGCGTAATGATCGCATCACAGCGATTGAACACTTCCTCCAAACCGGCATTCAGCACCTTGCGCCAGTCAAGGGCGGCAAGATAATCGCGCGCCTTGACGTCATTGCCCTTGTCAATTGCCTCAAGGATTTCGGGCGAAAGATGTTCACGCCCGCGCTTTTCATACGCGTAATAATCCTTGGCCATTTCGGCAAAGTTGATGCGCGCGCGCAGGGCATTGGCATCTTCAAACGCCTTGGGCAAAGGCGCCTCGAAACATTGATCGCCCAGCATTTCGGTAATTTCGCGAAACGCCTCGATGGTTTCTGCGTCCGCCACTTCGTCAAATTGCGGCGGCCGGACAAAGGCAAGCATCGGCGCAACCAAAGGATCACTTTTGGCAACATCAAAAAGTCGCGGCGTCGGGGATGGCTCGGTCGCCGGATCCCCCGCGTCATAGCCAAACAGGCTTTCGGCCACCATCGCCGCCCCGGTGATCGAATTGGCAAACACACCGATGGTATCAAGGGTCGGGCTTTGGCTGAGCACCCCGGTGCGCGCAATCGCGCCAAATGTCGGCTTAAACCCGACCACCCCGCAAAATGACGCCGGGCGAATGACCGAGCCACCGGTTTGCGTCCCCACCGCAAGCGGCACCATCGCTGCTGCCACGGCGGCGGCCGACCCGGCTGATGATCCACCGGGTGTATGATCCGGGTTATGCGGGTTGCGCGTTTTGGATGGATGCATGAAGGCAAGTTCGGTCGAAACCGTCTTGCCCATGATAATCGCACCTGCCGCCTTAAGGCGCGAAACCAGAACCGCGTCCTCTTCCGGCACCCGCCCCTTGTCAAGGACGGTGCCGTTCTCTGTCGGGATTTTGGCGGTATCGATCACGTCTTTCAGGCCGACCGGCAATCCGTGCAGCGGCCCAATCGGGGCCCCTGATTGCCGTCTGGCATCAAGGGCACGCGCCTGGGCAATCGCATGATCACTGTCAAGCCACGCCCATGCCTGAACCTGCGGTTCGACCTCGGCAATGCGCGCCAGGCAGGCCTCGACATATTCGACCGCGCGCACCGCCCCGCTGGCAAGGCGGTCGCGCAGTTCGACAACATCAAGTGTCAGTAGCGGGTTGATGTTACGCATAAGGCACTCCCATTATCGTGCGCCATAGAACAGGTCTGGCAAATGGAACACGATTTGCGGGAAGGTGTACATCAGAACCATGCTGACAATCACCATGAACAGGAACGGCATGATCCCCTTGAAGATATCGGTCAACAATATCCCGCTGGGTGCCACCCCCTTCAGGTAATAGGCCGACATCGCCATCGGCGGCGTCAGGAACGAAGTCTGAAGGTTCAGTGCCACCAGTATCCCAAAGAACAGCGGATCAATATCAAACAGCGGCAGAAGCGGCAGGAAGATCGGCACAAAGATAATGATGATCTCCGACCATTCCAGCGGCCAGCCCAGCAGGAAGATAATCAACTGTGCGAGCAACAGGAACTGAAGCGGTGTGAGGTCCAAGCCCCCGACAAACTCGGCAATCACATGCTCCCCACCGAGATAGGAAAACACCGACGAGAAGGTATAGGACCCGACAAACAGCCAGCACACCATCGCCGAGGTCCGCACCGTCAGATAAACAGACTCGCGCAACCGGTCAAAGGTCAGCGCCCGATAGGCCGCCGCCAGCAACATCCCGCCAAGTGCGCCAATCGATGCCGCCTCGGTCGGGGTCGCCAGACCAAACAGGATTGATCCCAGCACCGCCAAAATCAGGAAGGCCAACGGGAAGAACGAGGTCGCCAGCATCCAAAGAACTTTCGGCAACGGCACTTCGGGAATTTCATCACTGCTCGGACGCGGGGCCGCCTTGGGCTGCAACATCGCACGCCCCATAACATACAAAAGATACAGGCCAACAAGCGTCAGGCCCGGCAACAACGCCCCGGCATAAAGCCGCACAATCGAAACACCCGACGCAGCCGCATAAACAATCAGCATGATCGATGGCGGGATCAGAATGCCCAACGTCCCACCGGCACAAATGATACCCGACGCAAAGCTTTTGTCATACCGCGCCTTCAACATCGCCGGCAGCGCCAGCATCCCCATCAGGGTCACAACCGCGCCAAC
Source organism: Thalassospira indica (assembly GCF_003403095.1). Taxonomy (NCBI): domain Bacteria; kingdom Pseudomonadati; phylum Pseudomonadota; class Alphaproteobacteria; order Rhodospirillales; family Thalassospiraceae; genus Thalassospira; species Thalassospira indica. Next base: position 3,972,301 of record NZ_CP031555.1, read on the forward strand.
AATCCCGGTCGCGGTCGCAAACAGCGCACAGGTAATCAGGGCGGCCACACCCAGGGATCCCGGAATATTGCGCGCGGCAATGTTAAGGGTGCCAAACAGCCGGTTCACAATATTGGCCCGTTCAACGATATAGCCCATGAACAGGAACAACGGCACGGCGGTCAGAACTTCGTTCGACATCACCGTATATGTCTGGTTGATAAACAGATCGAATATTCGGTTGTTAAACGCCCCTTCAAACCAGGTTATGGCCGATGTCAGGGTATCGCTGTCTTCGGCCAGCCGGTTAAAGGCCCGCCACATGCGGCCGGCATCGAAATAGGCGTAATAGCCAAACCCGATCCCCAGCGCCATCAGGGTAAAGGCAACCGGGAAACCAAGAAATACCAGTATAATAAAGATGCCCAGCATCATCAGGGCGACATGTGCGTCAATCACGTTGGCTGCTCCGTTCGGGGGCGTGTATCGCGTATGGCAGGAAAACCGTCATTGATCAGTCTTCCTTCGCCACTTGCTGTTTCATCAGCAATTCTTCGGTTTCCTGAACGTCATCATCTGCATTGCGCCAGTACCCTTCACGGATACACAAAATGCAGCGCATCACCTGTGCGATGCCCTGGATGAACAAAAGAATACCGGCTGCGACAATCACCGCCTTGAATTGAAAGATCGGAACACCCGCCGGGCTGTTCACGCTGACTTCCCCATAACCCCATGAACGGGCGGCATATTTCCAGCCCGACAGGATCAGGGCGGTAACACCCGGGAAGAAGAAAAAGATATAAAGAACCAGGTCAACCCTGGCTTGGGTTCTGGGCTTCCACAAACGATAAATGAAATCGCCACGAACATGCCCGCCACGCGACAGGGTATAGGCCCCGCCCATCATGAACAGCGTGCCATACATGATGAACGATACATCAAGCGACCATGTGGTTGGCGCGTTAAAAAGGTATCGCGACGCGACCTCATAACTCATGCCCAGCGTCATGAGGATAATCAGCCAGCCAAAGGCCTTGCCAAACCAGGCCGAAAGCTTGTCCGCGAATTCAATAAATCCAATCATGAAATCCTGTCCGTTCGCGTATTGACTGCCCCGAAGGCTGTGATCAGGCCAACGGGGCAGTCAGGATCATCAAAACACTGAAAAACCCGAACCGGGGATCAGAGTTTCAGTTTGCCCGGGAAGTAGTGTTCATAAGCAAGCTGATAATCAGGCGAGTTCATCAGTTCGTAGTAGGTCACGCGCTCGACCCAGGCACGCTGGCTGTCGAGAACCCGTTTCATGAACGGATCTGCTTCAAGCGTCGGGATCAGTTTGTCCCAGGCATCAAGCTGTGCAGCCAGAATCTCTTTCGAGGTCCGGTGCACTTCAACACCCTCATCCTGCAATTTCTGCAGATCCGAGGAATAGTTGTCCATCGCAAGGGCCGTGTTCGAGGTCGATGCCGCCTCAACCGCGTGACGCAGGATCGCCTGAAGATCCGGCTCAAGGTCTTCCATCAGGGATCTGTTGAACAGGAACTCAAAGCTTTCCGAAGCCTGGTGGTACGAGGACAGGTAGTAGTTCTTCGCCACATCCTGTGCGCCAAAGCGCATGTCAGAGGACGGGTTGTTGAACTCGAACGCGTCAATCACGCCACGTTCCATCGCCGGCACAATCTCGCCACCCGGAAGCTGCGCGACCGACATGCCCATCGACTGCAGAAGGTCTGCTGCCAGACCCACCGTGCGATATTTAAAGCCTTCAATATCGGCAACGGTGTTGACCTGCCCCTTGAACCAGCCAAACGGCTGGGCTGGCATCGGGAAGCCAAGCAAACCAACGATATCAAGTCCCATCACGTCCTGAATAAGTTCGCGATAAAACTCTTCACCGCCACCGGCATAGAACCAGCTCAGCATGGTGGTTGCAGAACCACCAAACACCGGACCGGTGCCAAACAGCGATGCAGCCTTGTTTTTGCCATACCAGTAAACCGGCACGGAATGGGCGATATCGATTACGCCGTCATTGACACCATCCAGAACCTGGAAGGCCGCAACAACAGCCCCTGCCGGCAGAAGGTCGATTTTAAGACGACCACCCGACATGGCTTCAACACGATCAACATACTGCTGGGCAAACGTCATCCAGATGTCGGACGACGGCCAGGACGTCTGCATTTTCAGAACCATCGGTGCAGGCTGTGCGTGAACAGCGGGGGCCGCAAACATGCCGGTTGCCGCAGCACCACCTGCAACCACCCCGGTCGCCCCTTTGGTCAGGAACGAACGACGGGATAGTTCCTTGGACTTCACGTCTTCAGATTTGGTCTTCATTTCCATTTTTCCTCCCAGATATACCGTTGTTTGCCGTCCACCATTGGCGGGAAACACTCGGTAACTGTCAGCCTTCAAAAGCCCCTGATCTTGATATCCAAGATCCTTTTTGATGCGCTTGGTCCGTTTCGGGACCGCAAAAACGGCACGCATTTTGTTATTGTTAGGGTCAGGACCTATTAATTTGGTTCGAATGGTCGCTCAGATTTATGCGGATACGCGAAGCAAAACCGCAGGAAGATATTTATCTTTCAAGGTTTTGCGACAAAGTAGGCCGTGTAAATCTGAGTGATCCGAAGGACAGAGCTTATATTTGCAAACTCCTGCGTCAAATTCCTTAAGCGGGATACCAACCCGCTTGGCGGTCTTTTCCTTGGATTTCACAAATATAAGCTCTGCCATTCTAATCAAATTAATAGGTCCTGACCCTAAAGACTTCAACAAACTGGACGCAGACGGTCTTCCCGCCTTCTACGCCACCCGGTCGCCGGGTTCTTTCCCCTGAAAATAGGCATCAAGGTTATCAAGTGCGCGAAACCCCATGGCATCACGCGTTTCTTCGGTAGCAGACCCTATATGTGGTAACAGAAAGACGTTATTCAACGCGCTAATCCGTTGATTTCCACCGGGTTCGTTGCAATACACATCAAGGCCTGCTGCAAACAGCTTTCCGCTTTGAAGGGCGGCCACAAGTGCATCCTCATCGACCAGATTGCCGCGCGCTGTATTCACAAGGATCGCGCGGTCAGGAAGCATCGCAATTGTCTTGCTGTTGATGATGCCTTTTGTTTCTGGTGTTGACGGGCAATGCAGTGACAGCACGTCAGAATGGGCAAACAGGTCTTCGACCGTCTCGTGGAAAATCGCACCCTTGGCCAGAGGGTCGGGCAGTGGCTTGCGGTTGTGGTAATGGACTTCCATGCCAAATCCGCGTGCCCGTTCGGCCGCGACCTGACCAACCCGGCCCATGCCCAGAACACCAAACCGCTTGCCAGTCACCTGACGCCCGACCATGAAGGCCGGCGACCAGAAATCCCACTTGCCGGCCCGCACCATCGCATCGCCCTCGGCCCCGCGACGTGCCGCACCCAGCATGCACAGCATGGCAATCTCGGCGGTGGCATCCGACAGCACATCGGGCGTGTTGGTCACGACAATCCCGGCATCCTTGGCCGCAGCCAGATCAACGTGATCCACCCCGACCGAATGATTGGCAATGATCTTGAGGCTTTTGGGCAATTCGGCAATGACATCAGCCGAAAAATGCTCGGAATGGCACGGCAGGACAGCATCGACCTGCTGGCACTTTTCAATGAGCTCTTCACGCGTGAAAACGCGGTCTTCGCCATTGGTCAGAACCTGATAGTCCCGCGAGGCGCGTGCCTGAACGGCATCCCGCAATCGTCGCGTTATCAAAAGCTTTGGCTTCTCGGGCATGCGGACGCTCCCGGTGATTTCCCTGAAAGTAATATTATTTTTTATGACCCTAGGAAACACCTATACGGAAAATCCATCAATAGGCGATCAACCGAGCAGCAAGTCTTTTTCACTTCGTGGAAAACCACAGACTGCGCGACCCCCCCAAAATTCACGCCTTCGGATATTCAAGCCTTTGATTTTAATAAACTAAACTTCTGTACAGCGGATTATTTCTGATGCCAGCCCATAAGCAACCGGCGTCAAGCAACTCACATCGCTCGTTTCATCGGCCCCAAAGCATCCGACAGAACAAAAAAGAGCCGCAACCAATAAGGCTGCGGCTCAATGCCGACGGAGCGCCGGTCGGGAAGAACACGTTTCAATGGTGCATTCGCCCACACGGAAATCCCCAGATTTCCCGATTGCGCGAAATGATCACATCTTGACCCAAACGGCCCCGTCCCGGCCGGAACGCACGACGGCTTCGACAAACTTCATGCCTTCAAGACCTTCCTTGACGCCGGGCACCAACATGGCGGCGGCATCGGCCTTTCCATTGGTCAGATGCGCAACCAACTGATCGGCAAAATCGGTATAAAGGTTTGAAAAACCTTCAAGATACCCTTCCGGATGCCCCGGCGGCACGCGTACACCATGAAGACCTTCGGCCCCGATGCTAGCCCCGCCGCGGGTCAGCAATTCCGGACGTCCGTCAAGCGGGCGGAAATGCATATGGTTTGGATGTTCCTGCGCCCATTCAAGGCCGCCCTTGTCGCCATAGATCCGCAGGCGAAGGCCGTTTTCATGACCAATCGCCACCTGGCTTGCCCACAGCATGCCGCGCGCACCATTTTCATAGCGCATCAGGATCTGCACATTGTCATCAAGCTTGCGGCCCTCAACGATGGCATCAACATCGGCACAAATTTCACTCGGCGTCATGCCGGATACAAAGTTCGCAAGGTTATGCGCATGGGTGCCAATATCGCCAAGCGCGCCACCCATCCCGGCCTTTGCCGGATCGGCACGCCAGTTGGCCTGCTTGTTATCGGTATCCTCGACCTTGGTTGCCATCCAGCCTTGCGGATATTCGACCTGCACCAGCCGGATATTGCCAAGCTTGCCATCCGCCACCATCTGGCGCGCCTCGCGCACCATCGGATAGGCGGTGTAGTTATGAGTTAAGGCAAACAGAAGTCCGGTTTCCTTGACCTTGGCCGCGATCTTTTCGGCCTCATCGACGGTCATGCAAAGCGGCTTGTCGCAAATCACATGAATACCGGCATCCAGCATCGCCATCGCGGCCGGGAAATGCAGGTGGTTGGGTGTGACAATCGCACAGACATCAATGCCGTCTTCACGCGCAGCTTCCTGTTTGGCCATGTCTTCAAAACTGGCATAGCTGCGATCACGATCGATAAACAGCCCTGCCGCCGAGGCCGCCGCGACATCGGGCTTGGATGAAAGCGCACCTGCCACCAGTTCATAACGATCATCCAGTCGTGCCGCGATGCGATGAACGGCCCCGATGAAGGCCCCCTGCCCGCCGCCAACCATGCCCAGGCGCAAACGACGGCCAAGCGATGTTTGTTTGCTCATATCTGCCTCCAAAGTCGAAATGGACAAGATTGCCCGTGATGCTGCTAGTCGATGCCAAGGATGCGGCGATTGGCCGCCTCGTCCGTGCCACCATCGGCAAAGTCATCGAAGGCTTTCTCTGTCACACGAATGATGTGGTTTTTAATGAATTCGGCCCCTTCACGGGCACCGTCTTCGGGATGTTTGAGCGCACATTCCCATTCAAGAACAGCCCAGCCATCAAAATCAATCGCCGCAAGTTTCGAAAAAATCGCCCCGAAATCAACCTGCCCGTCGCCAAGCGACCGGAACCGGCCCGCACGATTAACCCAGCTTTGATAACCGGAATAGACACCCTGTCGGCCGGTTGGATTGAACTCCGCATCCTTGACGTGGAACATGCGGATACGGTCCGCATAAATATCAATGAAATCAAGGTAATCAAGCTGCTGAAGCACGAAGTGGCTTGGATCATACAGGATGTTGGCGCGCGGATGATTTTTCACCCGTTCCAGAAACATCTCGAACGTCGCCCCGTCAAACAGGTCCTCGCCCGGATGGATTTCATAGCAAACATCAACCCCCGCCGCGTCGGCGGCATTCAGGATCGGCGTCCAGCGTTTGGCAAGTTCGTCAAACGCGGTTTCAATCAATCCGGCCGGGCGTTGCGGCCAGGGATAAACAAACGGCCAGGCCAGTGCACCGGAAAATGTCGCATGCGCCGCAATACCCATGTGGCCTGATGCCTTGACCGCCGCCTTGACCTGATTGACGGCCCATTCCTGGCGCGCCTTTGGATTGCCGCGCACTTCCGGCACGGCAAAACCGTCAAACATCTCGTCATAGGCGGGATGAACCGCCACAAGCTGCCCTTGAAGATGGGTTGAAAGTTCGGTCAACTCAACACCATGCTGGCGGAGTATTCCAATCACTTCATCGCAGTAACCCTTGCTTTCGGCGGCCTTTTCAACGTCAAACAGGCGCTTGTCCCAGCTTGGGATCTGAACACCCTTGTATCCGAGTGACGCCGCCCAGCGACCAATCGAATCAAGACTGTCGAACGGGGCTTCATCGCCGGCGAATTGCGCCAGAAAGATCGCCGGTCCCTTAAGCGTTTTCATCTCAGACCTCTTTAACTGCGTTCTGGTGGATTTCTGTGAAAAGTTGGCTGCGTCGGGCGGTCATGCGCCCGACGCAATCATGCGTGTCCCAACCAAACGTTTTTAGAACGGGCTGTCCGGGAAATAGAAGTTCTCGGCATTTTCCTGGGTCACAAGGGTCGCGCCCAGAATGTAACGCCCCTCGACCGGTGCGTTCGAGGTGAACTTCATAACCGTCACGTCCATCGCGGTTGCGATCATTGCCGGCGGATACAGAACATCAATCGGGGTCAGTTCATCACCATCCATCACCCGCTTGATGATGTCTTTCATGCCCGCACCACCAACGATGAACATCTCGTCGGTACGATCCGCCTGTTTGACCGCCTCGATCACGCCAAGGGCAATGTCGTCATCCTGTGCCCAGACCGCATCGATTTCCGGGAAGCGCGACAGGAAGTCCTGCATCACTTCATAGCCATCATCACGGTTCCAGTTGGCATGTTTCATATCAAGGATTTCGATGTTTGATCCTTCAAGTTCCTCGACAAACGCATCCACGCGTTCGGTATCGATCGTGGTCGGAATGCCGCGCAGAACAACGATCTTGCCTTCGTCATTGAGACGTTCACGAATGTACTCGCCCGAAACACGGCCAAGTTCCGGGTTGTTGCCCGCAACATAAACGTCTTCAATCCCCGGAAGCGAAAGACCACGGTCAACCACGGTGACAAACTTGCCCGCCTGTTTGACCTGCTGGACCGGCACGGTCAGCGGATCAGACTCAAACGGCAAGACGACCAACGCGTCAATATTCTGAACCGACACCAGATCTTCAAGATCGTTGGCCTGTTCGGTTGCACCATTCGCGCTGACCACAATGACATCGATATTGGGATAGGTTGCCTCAATCCGCTTTTCGGCCTGTTCGGCATGCCAGTTCAGGCCACCTGCCCAACCATGGGTCGCTGCCGGGATCGAAACCCCGATCTTGATCTTTTCCTGTGCGATTGCACCGGTTGATGCCAAACCAAGGCCCAGAACACAGGCGGCCCCCAGATATTTTGTAAACGTTTTCATCAACGTTTCCTCCTGATCAAAAAAATGATGCGTTTTCACATTCTTCCCGGACGTTGATCGCCGGTTATTTGCTCTTTTTGCGTCGCCAGTCCCCGCGCTGCAGGAATACCGCAACGATGATGATCAGACCCTGAACTGCTCCGTTCAGATAGTTACTGATCGCATCCGTCAAATTCAGAATATTGCCAATCGTGGTCAGCATGATCGCGCCGATCACCGTGCCCCAGATCCGGCCATAACCACCCTTAAGCATCGTGCCACCAATGATCACGGCAGCAATCGCTTCAAGTTCCCAAAGCACCCCGGTCGAGCTTGAGGCCGACCCAAGACGCGGCACATAAATGATGGTTGCAACCGATACGCAGAGCCCCTGAATGACATAGGTCAGCGTCTTCACACGGTCGACATGGATTGCCGAATAACGCGCAACCTGCTCGTTTGAGCCAATCGCAAAGCATTTCCGCCCGAACGGCGTCATGTTCAGCAGCACATAACCCGCAACCGCCACGGCAAAGAACACAAGCACCGGCACAGGAATGCCCAGAATGTCGCCGTAATAGACCGGGCGATAAACACCGCGCACATCAAAATCAAGCGACAGCGTCCCGCCATCGGCCATATAGGTCACAAGCGACCGGTAAATCCCCATGGTGCCAAGTGTGACGATAAACGCTTCGATCTTGCCCTTGGTGCTGACCAGGCCATTGACGGCCCCGGCCGCAATCCCCAGCAAGACTGACAACACCACACCAATCAAAACCGTCTCGATCCCGGCACCCAGCGTTGCGACAAGGGTGTTCATCACAACAATCATGGCACCCGAAATAAACGCCGCCATGGAGCCCACCGAAAGGTCAATGCCGCCCGCGGTGATCACAAAGGTCGCACCCACCGCGATAATGCCGATAAAGGCCGCACGGGTGAAAATGTTCGAAAGGTTGCCGCCGCTCAGGAACGCGTCATTAATACCCGTGCCCAGAACAAACAGGCCAACGAGGGCCAAAAACGGACCCAAGGCTTTGAAATCGATATTGAAACCACTCGAAGTCGAAGCTTCAGAGCGTTCAAGGCTACTCATGAACAGACACTCCCTGCTTGCCTGAAATTCCTGTCGCGTGCCGCATGATTTCATGCTCGTTGCGGTCGTTTCCTTCGAGAATGCCGGTGATACGCCCCGCCGCCATGACCGCGATGCGATCAGACAGGCCAAGCATTTCCGGCATTTCAGACGACAGGAGAATGACGGATTTACCGCGTTTGGTAAGATCGCCGATGAAATGATAAATCTGGCTTTTGGTACCGATATCGATGCCGCGCGTCGGCTCGTCGATGATCACGACTTCCGGGTCGGTTTCCATGACTTTCGCCAACAGAAGCTTTTGCTGATTGCCCCCGGAAAAATCACCGACCTTGGCTTTCGGATCGGCCGCGCGAATGTCAAAGGCCTCGATCGCGTTTGCCAGTGCGGCTTCTTCGGCCTTGCGATTGAGGATCACGGTCCCGAATTTTTCAAGTGCCAGCAAAGTCAGGTTGGGCCGCATATCCATATTCAGCAACAACCCGCTGCCCTTGCGATCCTTGGTCAGATAGGCAATGCCGCATTTCTTGGCGTCCTGCAGGCTGTGGATCGAAACCGGCTCGCCATTGCGTTCGATCTCGCCAGATGATCTGTCGCGCAGGCCAATGATGGCTTCCATCAAGGCTGTCCGCCCGGCCCCGACAATCCCGGCAAAGCCCAGAACTTCACCGCGACGCAGATCAAAGCTGGCATCACGCACCTGTCCGTCAACGGATACATTGCGAACAGACATCGCCACATCATGGGCCTCAACCGGCGCGCGGTCGGGGAACATCTGTTTGATGTCCCGCCCGACCATCAGGCGCGCCATGTCGTCTTTTTCAACATCCGCCACCGGCTCGGTCGTGATCAGTCGCCCGTCGCGCAAAACCGTCACCCTGTCGGCAATCGCCTTGATCTCGTCAAGCTTGTGGGAAATGTAAAGGATCGCGACACCCTGTTCGCGCAGGCGGCGGATCTGATCAAACAGGATATCAACCTCGCGCCCGGTCAGGACCGCGGTTGGTTCATCAAGGATCAGAATATCGGCGTTTTTCGAAAGCGCCTTGGCAATTTCGACCATCTGACGGTCGGAAACTGCAAGATCCTTGATGCGTGTGCGCGGATCGACATCGCATTGCAACTGGTCCAGAAGCTTTTTGGCTTCCGCGCGCATCGCCGCCTTATCAAGGAACCAGCCCCGCTTGATCTCGCGGCCCAGGAAAATGTTCTCTTCGACGGTCAGTTGCTCGGCCAGGTTCAGTTCCTGATGGATCAGGATGACACCATGATTTTCGGCAACTTCACTGTCTTCAAAGGTGACCGCAGTCTGATCAAGGCTAAGCGCGCCACTGGTCGGCTGATGATAGCCAGACAGGATTTTCACTAAAGTCGATTTGCCCGCACCATTTTCGCCCAAAAGCGCATGCACTTCCCCCGCATGCAGATCGATGGAAACATCGAAAAGCACCTGTGCCGGGCCAAATGACTTGCAAATCTCCCGACCGGACAGCCGCACGCGCGCCTGCTGATCGGGATTAACGGCGTGAACAGCCGCATCCGTCATGAATATATCCTCCCTAGCGTCGCATTTTTTGCGATCAACTCTTGATTAAGGCTTGTGTAAACGTTTTCATTTTCGATGTAAACCTTTACATTTTGCTCGGAGTGATCAAAATCACCTGCCGATCCGGGCGTCGAATGCCGCTGGACAGCCTGCAACCGGCGGAGTAGGAAGAAGAATGACTGAAAAAATCGCGACGATTGAAGATGTTGCCCGCCAGGCAGGGGTGTCTATTGCCACTGTCAGCCGGGCCTTGCACAAACCCAATGTGGTTTCCGAAACCACACGCGAAAGAGTGCAAACTGCCATCGCCGCGACCGGTTACACCGCCAATGTCATGGCCCGGAACCTGCGTCTGAACCGCTCGGGGATGATTCTTTTGCTGGTGCCCGATATCGGAAACCCTTTCTTTTCGGCGATTCTGTCGGGCATTGAAAAGGGTGCCAGCCAGGCGGGCTACAACGTCCTGATTGGTGACACGCAAAACGATCCCGAACGCGAAGCAACCTATGCCGCCTACCTGCGCAGCAATCAGGCCGATGCGATGATCCTGCTCAATGGCAGGCTCCCGGCACCACTTGCCAAGGCCCCGCCAAACGCCACACCGCCGGTGGTGATTGCCTGCGAACGCATTCCGGGATGTGCCTTGCCAACCGTCATCATTGATAATGACGAGGCATCCTTTGTTGCCACCCGCCATCTGATTGATCTCGGCCACACCCGGATCGCTCATGTCAGTGGCCCGACGGGCAATATCCTGACCACGGACCGCGTGACCGGGTATCGTCGCGCCCTGAAATCAGCCGGCATCACCAGCGAGCCAAATCTGATTTATCGCGGCGATTTTTCCATCGATTCCGGTATTGCCGCCGGTCGTGCCCTTCTGGCCGATCCAAAGACCCGACCAACGGCGGTCTGCTGCGCCAGTGACGGCATGGCGATCGGGGTGATTGTCGCGGCCAAGGAAGTCGGGCTGCGCATCCCGCACGACCTCTCGGTTGTCGGCTTTGACGATATTCCGCATGCCGCGGCCTATGACCCGCCGATCACCACCGTGCGCCAGCCCCGCCGCCGTCTGGGTGAACAGGCGATTGCCCTGCTTCTCGATCGTCTGGGATCAAAAACGCCGCCGTCGCACGGCGAAACCGGCCCGGTGATCATCCCGACCGAACTGATCGTCCGGCAAAGTACGGGCCCCTGCCCCGGTTAACGGACCATCTTAGGCCCCTGCAATCTTAGGCACCTCTAAGCTCAGGCACTGGCAATCTTTTGCCACTCGCCCATGACAGAACGCGCGTTTCCTTCATGATCCTCGCCGGATTTGGCAATTTCAGAGGCAAAGATTTCAAACCGTATACCATTGGGATCGCGCATAAATAACCGGCGCGACTTGCCGTCATCCTCGCTGTGATAGACCACCTTGTGCTGGAACAAATGGTTCTGCCAGGAAATCACATCGCGCGGGGCCGCACAGCGCAACCCGATATGAAACACATCATCGGGCATGTTCGGGTCATCGGGATAAGGCCCGGTATCGGCCGGCCAGTCATAGAATGACAGCCGCGTGCCATCGGGCAGCGCATAGGTAATCAGCAAATAATCGGATTTCCACGACGGGCTGTAGCCACTTTCCGCATGAACAAGTGTCGCGCCCACCACCTTGGCATAAAAATGGTCGGTGGCTTCAAGATCGCGGGTCGGAAAAGCAAGATGGTCAACACTTACAGGTGCAGGTGACATGGGCCTCCTCCGTCTGAATGTATCCGTGTTAAGGGCGGACAACACGATGGTAATCATGAATGCCCCCCATGATCAACAGATGGGGCAATAGGGTTTGGAAATCAATGCGATTGCCCCTTGATCAAACCGTCATGAAACCACAACATGCACAGAGGCGCGAAATCGCCTAAGAAAGGCGACATTGCAGTATTGACCGCCCCCGCCCCCGCTGCTATTGGGACGCAGCAGAACGCATTGGCAACAACCCGAAGGATGGAGGCATCTGATGAATGAATACAGTTTATCTGTCTCCGTCTATTGGATGACGCACCGTCAGGCCGATCACTAGACGCGCGCGTGCCGCCACCAGATTGGTGATTTTGCCCAAACCCGGAACACAAAGGCCTGATCGCGCGTTCCGAGTTCACCCATATTTCCCGTGACATAGTTGTAGAGAGCCCTCCATGCCCGCAACGCCCTATTACCTTCTCGATAAGTCCAAGCTGCTGCGCAACATGGAAAAGATCGCCTATGTGCGCGAACATTCCGGCGCCAAGGCGTTGCTGGCGCTGAAATGCTTTGCGACCTGGTCGGTGTTTGATTTCATGTCCGAATACATGGACGGCACCACCTCCTCGTCACTGTATGAAGTGAAGCTCGGCCGCCAAAAATTCGGCAAGGAAACGCACGCCTACAGTGTTGCCTATTCCGATGATGAAATCGCTGAGGTCATCGAAAATGCCGACAAGATCATTTTCAATTCCATCAGCCAGCTGACCCGCTTTGCCGATCAGGCATCGGGTATTGTGCGCGGTTTGCGCCTCAACCCGCAGGTTTCGACCTCAAGCTTTGATCTGGCCGATCCGGCACGCCCGTTCTCGCGTCTGGGCGAATGGGATGTTGCCAAGGTCGAAGCAGTAATGGATCAGATTTCCGGCTTCATGATCCACAATAACTGCGAAAATGCCGACTTTGATCTGTTTGATCGCATGCTGACCGACATCGAAGACAAATTCGGATCACTGCTGTCGCGCGTCGAATGGGTCAGCCTCGGCGGCGGCATTCACTTCACCGGGGATAACTATCCGCTCGATAAATTCTGCGCCCGGCTTAAGGCCTTTTCGGAAAAATTCGGCGTACAGGTCTATCTCGAACCCGGCGAAGCATCGATCACAAAAAGCACCACGCTTGAGGTCACCGTGCTTGATACCCTGTTTAACGGCAAAAACCTTGCCATCGTTGATAGCTCGATCGAAGCCCACATGCTCGATCTTCTGATCTATCGCGAAAATGCCAAGGTCCTGCCGAACACGGGCGATCACCCCTACATGATCTGTGGCAAGTCCTGCCTTGCCGGCGACGTATTTGGCGAATTTGATTTCGAGCATGAGATCAAGGTCGGCGACCGTATCTCCATTCAGGATGCGGCCGGCTACACCATGGTGAAAAAGAACTGGTTTAACGGGGTCGGCATGCCGTCCATCGTGATCCGGGAACTCGACGGAACAGAACGCATCGTGCGTGAGTTCACCTTTGACGACTACGTTTCGAGCCTTTCGTAAAACCACGAAAGCGCAGTTTTCATAGCGAACCGGAGCACGCAGTGCTCCACCTCTCAACACAGGGGAGTTTTTGGCCCGACATGAAAAAGAATGTTCTGATTATCGGCGCAGGTGGCGTCGCCCAGGTCGTTGCACATAAATGCGCACAGCATAATGACGTGCTTGGCGATATTCATATCGCATCGCGCACGGCATCAAAGTGCCAGTCCATCATCGACAGCATCCATGAAAAGAAAAACCTCAAAAACCCCGGCGTTCTTGAAGGTCACGCCCTGGATGCGACCGATGTGGATGCTACCGCAGCCCTGATCGAAAAAACCGGCGTCAAAATCGTCATCAATGTCGGCTCTGCCTTCATCAACATGCCGGTCATGTCGGCCTGTATTAAAACCGGTGTCGCCTATCTCGATACCGCCATCCATGAAGAGCAGGACAAAATCTGCGAAACCCCGCCATGGTATGCCAACTATGAATGGAAACGCCGGGCCGAGTGCGAGGCCGCTGGCGTTACCGCCATCCTCGGTGTTGGTTTCGATCCGGGCGTTGTGAACGCCTATGCCAAACTCGCCGTCGAAGATTACTTCGACAAGATTGACTCGATCGACATCATCGACATCAATGCCGGCAGCCACGGCAAATACTTTGCCACCAACTTCGATCCGGAAATCAACTTCCGCGAATTTACCGGCACGGTTTATTCCTGGCAGGACAGCAAATGGCAGTCGAACAAGATGTTCGAAGTCAAAAAGATCTGGGACATGCCGGTTGTCGGCGAAAGCCAGACCTTCATGACCGGCCATGACGAAGTCCATTCCCTGTCGCAGAACCTTGATGTGCCAAATGTGCGCTTCTGGATGGGCTTTGGCGATCACTACGTCAATGTCTTCACGGTGCTGAACAATATCGGCCTTCTGTCCGAAAAACCGGTCACCACCGCCGAGGGCCTCGAAGTCGTACCGCTGAAGGTCGTCAAGGCCTGCCTGCCGGATCCAAGCTCGCTCGCCCCGGATTATACCGGCAAGACCTGCATCGGTGATCTGGTCAAGGGCACGAAGGACGGCAAGGAAACCGAAGTCCTGATCTATAACGTGGCCGACCACAAAGACGCCTATAACGAAGTCGGAAGCCAGGGCATTTCCTATACCGCTGGTGTTCCGCCTGTCGCCGCTGCAATGCTGATCGCAACCGGCGAATGGGATGTGAAAAAGATGGCAAACGTCGAAGAACTGCCATCCAAACCGTTCCTGAACTTGCTGAACGGCATGGGTCTTCCGACCCGCATCAAGGATGCCAACGGCGACCGCGCGCTGGACTTCAGCTAAGCGACAAGCTCAGTCACACATATGCAAATGGCGGGTTTCGACCCGCCATTTTGCGTTGCTGACAAATAACTTTGATTTGTTTGATGAGACAGTCATTCCCGCGAAGGCGGGAATCCCCCGCCATTCGAACCGCGATAGATTCCGGGTCTGCGCTCCGCTCAGCCCGGAATGACGATGCGCGCCCGCCTCAGGCACTTCGCCAACTGACGATCACACCGCACATCACCAAAACGGATCCAAGCCCGGCCACGGCGGCAAAGCCGAACCCGGCATAAATCGGCCCCATGATCATCGGCCCGGCAAACACCGCCGAATAGGTCACCGCACTATTAAGCCCCATCACCGCCCCGCGCGCTTCTGCCGCCTGCCGGTTCAGCGACACCACCATCGCATTCAGGCCAAGCTGGTTTAGCATCCCCCAAATCGCGGTTCCCGCCAATGCAGTGATCTGGCTTTGCAGGGTCAATCCCCAACTGGCGTAACTTGCCGCAATCGCGATCAACACCAGACACAGATACCCACGGGTAATTTTGGGCGATACCACACCCAGAACAAATCCCATGATGCCAAAACCCAGCCCATAGGCCATGACAAACATGCCGCTGCCTTGTGCTGTCAAGCCAAAGGCCGTGCGCACGCCATCCCCGAAAAAGGCAAACGATCCGTAAAACGCGCTCATATAAACCAGCATCACCGCCAGTAATTGCCAGACACCGGGCAACTGAGATGCCCGCAACGGCGATGTCCGCGTCGTCATCCCGCCGCGCACATCCGACAGCAAAATCACCAAAATACCGGCCACCAGAACCGACAACCCAGCCATCAGGAAATACACCATCCGCCAGCCAAGATGCTCGGTAATGAAGGCCGCGGCGGGCACCGCCACCACCAATGACAACGCCCATCCGGTCAGAACCACGCCAAGCCGCGCGGCCTCGCGCCCCTTGGGGGCTGTGGCGGTCACCGTGGCATAGGATCCCGGCAACAACACACCAACGGCCACCCCGGCCAGCGCCTGCGACAGACACAGCCAAATCCAATGCTGGCTCAACCCGCTTGAAACCTGCGCCACCGCCAAAAGAAGTGCCGCACCGCCCAAAACACGCCCGACCGACATCCGGTCAATCATCCCGGCCAGGGTCAGCGCCGATAGGGCCGTCGCCGCCCCGAACGCCGAAATCGCCCAGGCCACATGATAGGTTTGCGTCGAAAGCCCGGCCGCCACTTCGGACAGGATCGGGCTTAAAACAAACGAATTCGACCCGACAAGCAACACCGCGCCAAGCAGGGCCAGAACCTTTACTTGCGCAATGGCATTCGGATTAATCTCGGCATTTTGGTCTGTCATCATGCCATGTGATATGATTTGCCCTGTTTTAGGCAAGGAAATTCAATACTTAGCAGATAAAAACGACGTCCGTTTGCTAACGGGACCGCCCCCGACCAGATTACAGCTGACGGCATCACGCACCGTCTTGGATGCAGCAACCGCGCGAGTCACCGCCCAACAAGCCAAAACACACCGCCCACGCCCGGCAACACAAAGGTTTGCGCCGCAAAATACGGCGCGTGCCAAACTCTATACCTTTGGTTGATGAATTTACGCAGAAGGCTTGGCGTGCATGAATTACACGCGATTTCACCCCACCCTTGCGGGTAGCCTGAACCTGCTGCCGCGTTGCAAAATAAATCGTTCAAAATCAACTGTTTGACAACCGAAAGCGGTTTCGGATAGCGTTTCCCTGTTCCGAAAGCGGTTTCGGAACGCCAAACACCGTCAAAAAGGCGGTGAAAAGCACAAGACTCAGGGAGGTTCCGTGCCGCGCGTTCGGAAGCAAAACGAAACCATGTCGATTGCCCGGCTGGCCAAACATCTTGGTTTGTCCGAGGGAACCGTTTCGCGCGCGCTGAACAATTATCCCGATATCGCCGAAAAGACCGTCGCCCGTGTCCGCAAGGCCGCCGATGAACTGGGCTATCGCCCCTCGACCACCGCACGGCGTCTTGCCCGTGGCGTGGTCGAAACCATCGGCTTTGTCCTGCCTGCGCGTGACGGTCATCAGATTGATCCGTTTCTGGCCGAAATTCTCGATGGGCTTGCCACCGAACTTGCCCTGTCAGACTGGGACTTGCTGGTTTCCGCCGTCCCCGATGGTCATGACGAAGTCGAAGTCATGGATCGCCTGATCCGCTCAGCCAAGGTTGGCGGATTTGTCGTTGCGCGCACCAAACGTCATGATCCGCGCATTGATTTTTTGCGCACATCCCATATTCCGTTTGTCGCGCAAGGCCGCACCGAAAACTGCGATGACTATGCGTGGCTTGATATCGACAATGAAAAGGCCTTTGTCGATGCGGTGAATTACCTGGTCGGCCTTGGCCATCGCAAGATCGCCTATCTCGGCGGCGATCCCGCGCTTAATTACGCCTGGCAACGGCGCGCGGGTTACCTTGCCGCGACCAAGGCCAAGGGCTGCGACATTCTTCCGGGCTATATGCATGACGGCATCACCAACGAACTGGCCGCCCGCGAGGCCGTCCTGGAAATTCTTAAACTCCCCGATCATCCGACCGCCATTTTGTGTGTCACCGACGCAGTTGCCATCGGCGCCATCCATGCGCTGGCCCATGCCGGTATCGACGTCGGATCGGAAATGTCCGTGATTGGTTTTGATGGCCTGCCGATGGGCGAAGCCATCCATCCCGGCCTGACCACCATGAGCCAGGCCAGCTATCAGATCGGCCGTGAAGTCGGGCGGATCGTTGTTGCGCAGGCGAACAAGGCACATTCGCCTGCATCCGAATTTTCCCAAATCCTGTGGGAAGCATCGCTGACCGTCCGTGGGTCAGCCAACCCGCCAGCATTGAAGCTGGCCGCAAATGCCAAGGGAGGCATCTCATGAAAACAAGGTTTACGCGTGCTTTAACGCTTGCTGCCGCTGGTCTGCTGGTTTCCACCAGCATCGCCAGTGCGCAACTGCGGTTCTGGACCACCGAAGAACAACCCGAACGCCTGGCCAAGCAAGAAGAAATGGCCAAGGAGTTCGAAGCCAAAACCGGCACCTCTGTGGAAGTCATTCCGGTCACGGAAACCGAACTTGGCACGCGTGCCACCGCGGCCTATGCCGCCGGTGACTTGCCAGACGTCATTTATCTGACGCTGCAATATGTCCTGCCCTGGTCCGAGGCCGGCATCCTTGATACCGAAGCCAATAACGAAGTCGTCAACCAGCTGGGCAAGGATACCTTCGCACCGGCCGCACTCAGCATGGCTGATTTCGACGGCGAAGTTGCCGCGGTCCCCTCTGATGGCTGGACCCAGATGGTGCTTTATCGCAAGGACCTGTTTGATGCGGCCGGGCTAGAGGCCCCCAACACGTATGCCAATATCGTCAAGGCCATCGAGGCGCTCCACAACCCGCCTGAAATGTATGGCTTTGTTGCCGCGACCAAGATCGATGAAAACTTCATGAGCCAGGTGCTCGAACATGTCTTCCTGGCAAACGGCGCAACCCCGGTGGCCGCCGATGGCTCGGTCGGCTTTGACAAGGCAAAACTGATCGAGGCGCTTGAATTTTACAAAAAACTCGCCGACGCATCGCCCCCGGGGGATCTTTACTGGAAACAGTCGCGCGAGGTTTATTTCGCGGGCAAAGCAGCGATGATCATCTGGTCGCCCTTCATCCTTGATGAACTGGCAGGCCTGCGCGACAGCGCCCCGCCCACCATCAACAATGACCCGACCTCGGGCGAGCTTGCCTCGAAAACCGGTGTTGTCACCCGCCTGATGGGCCCGTCCAATCCGAATGGCGCCGCCTGGGGTGACATTCGCTATTTCGGCATTACCAATGATGCCGATACCGACCCGGCAGAAGAATTTGTCAAATTCTCGCTCGGTGAAGGTTACACCAGCACCCTTTCCATCGCCCCCGAAGGAAAATTCCCGGTCCGTCATGGCACCGCCGAAAATCCGGATGAATTTGTTAAGGCATGGTCGACCCTGCCGGTTGGTGTGGATCGCAAAAAGCCGCTGTCAGAGCTTTATGACCCGGCCGTCATCTCCGACATCGTTTCCGGTCTTGAAACCGCAAACCGTTGGGGGGTTGCCGAAGGTCAGCTGGCCAAGGCATCGCGCATCATCAACAGTCAGGTCATCAACCGCCGTGTGCGCGAATTCATCGATGGCGAACGTAATGCCGATGCAACCGCTGATCTGATCAACGAAGAAGTCAGCGGAATCGAATAAGCGATCTTGATCCGGGGCGCAGCTTTTGCGCTGCGCCCCGGATTTCCGGTTTTCACAACGGATTTCAAGACGATGACCCGGTCCCAGCCAACAATGCCCCACCCAACCACGCAAAATTCGGCATCCACACCGCCACCGCGCAAAGGCAAACTGGGCCCGATGGCCCGGCGCGAAGCGCGGCTTGCCCTTTGGATGCTGGCCCCGACATTTCTGATTGTCATGGGCATTGTCCTGTTTCCGTTGCTGGCCAATTTCTGGATTTCGGTCAAGCCGGTCAAACTCTCCGACCTGCGCCCGCCAACCCCGGTGGTGTCCGAACGCGTCCGCGGTGATTTTGAAATTCCCGGCGAAGAATTTGAAATCCAGTACCGCCTGCGCAATTCATCACGCAAAGGCGACATTGCCGACGTCGTCCTGACCGACACCTTGCCGGCTGGCATTACCGTGATTGATCCGGGTGATGTCTGCACGGTTACGGGGTCTGAAGTTCGCTGTGCTCTTGATGGTCTTCCGGCGGGTGAACGCACCCGGCTGAAAATGACTGCGGTCTCCGATGAAAGCTTTGCCACCAACCCTGTCTCCCCGCGTGACAGCGAACCGACGGTGACCGGTACGGCGGAAAACATCCTGACCAACAATGAATTTACCCTCGATAACTTCGCGCGTATTTTTGATTCCAACGAATTCTGGTCGGTGCTGTGGGTGACGATTGCCTATACCGTCTTTGGCACACTGGGCGCACTGGTCTTGGGCCTTTTTGCCGCACAGATGCTCAACAAACCTTTTGCCGGGCGGTCAATCATTCGTGGCCTTTTCCTGTTTCCCTATGTCGCGCCGGTGATTGCGGTTGCCTTTACCTGGGTCATCCTGCTCGATCCGTTCAACGGCACGTTCAATGCCATTTTACAACGCATGAATGTCACCGATGCGGGCATCAACTTCTTTGGTCAACGCGCCTTACCAATTGATATCTTTGGCCTGACCATTGAATTTCCCCTCGCCCTGGCAACCGTGATTGCTTTTGAAGCCTGGCGTTATTTCCCGCTGTCATTCCTGTTCATTCTCGCCCGCATGCAGTCGATATCATCAGACATGTACGAGGCCGCCGAGGTCGATGGTGCCACGCCCTTGCAACAGTTCTGGCACATTTCCCTGCCGCAACTTTTGGGCATTCTGTCGACGCTGTTCCTGCTGCGCTTCATTTGGACGTTCAACAAGTTCGACGACATCTTCCTTCTGACCGGCGGGGCAGCGGGCACGCGGACGCTGACGGTCGATGTCTATGAACAGGGCTTTGCCCTGTCCAATCTCGGGGCCGGGGCGGCGGTGGCGGTTGCCATCTTCATCCTGCTTCTGGTGTTTGCCGTGTTCTATTTCAAATTCATCCATCGGGAGGATTCGTAATGCGTATCGGTACGGGTCTTCTTCTCGGTCTTATTACCGGCCTTTTGTGGGGCACGATTGCGGTTGCGATTACCGGCATTTCACTGACCCTGATCACCGGTCTTCCGGCAACGCCGATCATATCGGCGGGCGCACTCGCCGGGGCCGTCAATGCCGCCATCATTATGCTGCGCGCCCCCGCCGATCGCACACCGGGGCTTTATCTGGTCGCCTTTGCTGGCGTCATCATAACCATGATGCTGGTCTCCTTTGGCGCCCCCTTCAGTCTGGCCTTCTCTGAAAGTTCGCTTATTCAGGCATTCGGCGTCGGGTTGATCGCGCTTGCCGTGACCTTTGCCAACCGGGCGGTCCTGATCGACATTCAGTCGGGCATGCTCAAACGGTATGCGATTGATCTGGTGATTGTCCGAACGCTCAAGGGCTTTGGCTTTGTATTCTTTAGCGTGATCGTCATCCTGCCATTTTATGTGATGGTGATGACCAGCCTCAAGAACCAGCAGGATCTGTTCCTGAACCCGCTGGATCTGTCGATTGATCTGAC
The DNA here is from genome assembly GCF_003403095.1 of Thalassospira indica. Classification (NCBI taxonomy): domain Bacteria; kingdom Pseudomonadati; phylum Pseudomonadota; class Alphaproteobacteria; order Rhodospirillales; family Thalassospiraceae; genus Thalassospira; species Thalassospira indica. The sequence goes on from NZ_CP031555.1 coordinate 3,993,215, forward strand.
ACAGGGTGCTGCCAGCCTGTTTGACAGCTATGTCGAACTGTTTACCAAGTTCAATTTTGGCCGCTTCCTTCTGATTTCGACCATCGTGTCGGTCTGCACCGTTTTGATCACGCTGGCATTCTCGATCCCCGGTGCCTATGCGGTGGCGCGCCTCAAATTCCCCGGACAGACGGTTCTTTCCAGTTCGATCCTGCTGATCTATCTCGTACCCATGATCGTTCTGGTCATCCCGCTTTATGCCGTTTTCAGTCAGCTTGGCCTGCGCAATACGGTGGTTGGCCTTCTGATCGTCTATCCCGCCACCACGGTTCCCGTCGCGCTTTATATGTTGCAGGGATACTTCCGCGGTCTCCCCGCCGAACTGGAAGAAGCCGGTCTGATGGACGGTCTGTCGCGCCTTGGCGTGATCTGGAAAATCACCCTGCCGCTGGCCTTGCCTGCGCTCGCATCGGTATCGCTTTATGTCTTCATGATCGCCTGGAACGAGTTCCTGTTTGCCTTCATGTTCCTCGATGATCCCGACATCTTCACCCTGTCACGCGGCGTGGTATCGCTCAACTCTTCCGAAGTCCCCCGCCAACATCTGATGGCCGGTGCGGTGATCGCAACCGTTCCGATCCTTGTCATCTTCCTGTGGTTTGAACGCTTCCTCGTGCAGGGCCTGACCGCCGGGAGTGTCAAGGGATGAGCCTGTCTTTTGATCAGCTTCACGGCACCAACAAGCGCGCAGCGGAAATCCTGCTCGGCAATGATCGCGGCGGCTATACCGTGCCAAGTGCCAAGCTTTATCCGTTCCAATGGAACTGGGATAGCGCGCTGGTCGCGCTTGGATTTTCGGTGTTCGATCCCGACCGCGCCTGGCAGGAAGTTGAAAGCCTGCTGTCCGCGCAATGGGACAACGGCATGGTGCCGCACATCATTTTCTGGAAGGAAGAAAAAAGCTACTTCCCCGGACCGGAACAATGGGGCACGACCGACATCGCCAAGGCCCCGCCAACCTCGGGCATTACCCAGCCCCCGGTCGCCGCAACCGTCATCGAACGCCTGCTGGCCGAAGATATTGATGCCCATCGCGACCGGGCGGCAAAACTCCTGCCCAAACTGGATCGCTGGCATCAATGGTTTCTTGATGCGCGTGATCCGGATGGTCGCGGCGTGGTTGCCATCATGCATCCATGGGAAAGTGGCCGCGATAATCTGCCCGATTGGGATCGTCCGTTATCCTTTGTTGATACCACCGGGATCGGTGGCTATCACCGGCGCGATACCGATATCGTGAATAAGGACGAACGCCCGAAAAATAACGATTACGATCACTATATGGCGCTGGTCCGATTTGGCCGCGACTGCAACTGGAACACCGATATCATTGCCCGCGATTGCCCGTTCTGGGTCGCCGAACCGGGCATGAATGCTATTCTGCGCCGCGCCGAAAGTGATCTGATCCGGATGGCAAGATGTCTGGGCAACGATGATATTGCCGCCCGCGCCACTGCCCGCTTCGCCCGTCTTGATGCCGGGTTTGAGTTGCTGTGGTCCGAAACCGTTGGCGGCTATGTCACGCTTGATCTCAGACGGGGTGAACATGCAATCGGGCTAACATCGGGAAGCTGGCTTGCGATGTTTGCCGGGCCCGTCGAACCGGCCCGCGCGACCACGATGGCATCCACACTGACCCATTGGCTGGATCAGGTCGAACACGGCGTTCCCAGCTTTGATCCCGCTCATGAACTGTTTGATTCCATTCGCTATTGGCGCGGCCCGGTGTGGGCCATGATCAACTGGATGATCGCCACCGGATTGATCGAACATGGCGAAACCGACCTTGCCGAGCGTATCCGGCGCGATACGCAGTCCCTTATCGACCAATCCGATTTTCGTGAATATTTCTGCCCGGTGACCGGCCGTGGCGGGGGTGGCACTGATTTTTCGTGGACGGCATCGATGTCGCTTTATTGGGCGGCCCGTCCTGAAACGTTGCCCATCCCCGCACACCTTTCCCAATCAACCGCACCAACCGGCACCGCAGATCAGGAGAACACATAAAATGGGCCAGATCGAACTTAAAGGTATCCGCAAATCATTTGGCGGGGTTGATGTCATCAAGGGCATCGATCTTCAGATCAATGAAGGCGAACTGGTGATTTTCGTCGGGCCCTCCGGCTGTGGCAAATCAACGCTGTTGCGTCTGATCTCGGGCCTTGTCGAAGCATCCGATGGCCAGATCCTCATTGATGGCGACGACGTCACCGGCAAACCACCGGCTGAACGTGAACTCTCCATGGTGTTTCAATCCTATGCGCTTTATCCGCATAAATCGGTGCGCGAAAACATGGGCTTTGCCCTGACCGTGGCCGGCATGCCCAAGACCGAAATCACCCAAAAGGTCGATGAAGCCGCCGCAACCCTCAAACTCGAAGACTATCTGGATCGCAAACCCAAGGCCCTTTCAGGTGGCCAGCGCCAACGTGTCGCCATCGGCCGCGCCATTGTCCGCGAACCGCGCGCCTTTCTCTTTGATGAACCGCTTTCGAACTTGGATGCCGCGCTGCGCGTTGAAATGCGCCTTGAAATCGCCCGTCTGCATCAAAAACTAGGTGCCACCATGGTCTATGTCACCCACGATCAGGTCGAAGCCATGACACTTGCCGACAAGATCGTCGTGCTGCAGGCCGGCCAAATCGAACAGATCGGCACCCCGCTGGACCTCTATCGCCATCCCGGCAATCTGTTTGTCGCCCAGTTCATCGGCTCGCCGAAAATGAATGTCGTCGATTGCAAAGGCACCGGCACGCAGCTCACCTTTGGCAACGGCAACACATCCGACATCGCCAGAAATGCCGAAGGTGCCACCAAAATGGGCATTCGCCCCGAACATATGGCGCTCTGCGATGCCAATGATGCCGACAAGGCGATCCTGACCGGTCAGATCGATGTCATGGAACATCTCGGCTCTGACAGCTTTGCCTATGTCAATGTTCCCGATGTCGGTCTGTTCACGGTCCGCATCGTCGGTCATTCCGACGCGGTCGTGGGCGACACGGTCGGGCTGCATTTTGCATCCGGCGATGTCCATCTGTTCGACGCATCGGAAAAAACCATCCCGGCATGACGAAACGCGCACGCCGGATTTCCGATCCGGGCGCGTTTTAAATCCTCATACAATTAAAATGACGGAAAATATGCCTGTCGCGTCGGGCGGGCCCTTGCCGTCTGATCTTTAACTTATTTTGAATAATGGGTTGCATTCTTCAATTTAATTGAAGAATGCAAAATCCCCTTTTTGCGCTATTTCAGCGACCCCAGAACCGCCAGACTTTCATAGCGTTTGATATAGGGTTCATGAAACACCCGGTCGACAAAGGCGCTGTATTCTTCCATGTCACTGACCTGAATACGCAACACAAAATCATGCGCACCAGTCACATGGTGACACTGCACAACCTCAGGCATTCTGCCGAATTCTTCACGCATCAGCATATATCGATCCGGGCGATCACGTTCCATGGTCAGAAGCACGATCACCATCATCTTCTTGCCAAATACCTTGGGCGATACAATCGCGACATCGCGCTCAATCACCCCGGTTTCGCGCAGGCGCTGCACCCGGCGCAAACAGGCCGCCGATGAAAGACCAACTTTCGCGGACAGTTCATTACCTGTTAAGCGACTGTTTTCCTGCAATAATTCCAGCAGGCGATAGTCAAATTTATCGAGTTCCGCCAAGGTCCAATATCCCAAACGACGCTGTAACATCCTTCGGATCAACATGACCGAAGCAGCCAGCGAAAGAAAATCGTTTTTACAGATTCTTTGCGAAAATCTCGCACGGATTTGCGAACTTTGCGCGCCGTTTCACATAAGTCAGACGTAAATTGTTTGTGGGTCCGAAGGAAACTTTGTCCCCTTATTAGCAAACAAACTAGCGAGCCAGCATCATGCCAGCACAGTTTACAAATGGATCCCTCGTCGCCACCACCAATGTCGCGCCGGTATCAGGCGTAACCATCTGGCGCTGGCTCGTCCTTTTCCCGCGCAAATGGGCACAAGCCTACAAGGTCGCCCGCGATGCGGAAATGCTTCGCAATGCCCCGCGCGAAGTGCTTGAAGACATCGGCATTACCCGCAAAGACGTCGCATTCGTCTGCGAACATGGCCACCTGCCAAGATAACGACCTCCCTCATTAACGGTCATCAGGCGCCCCACCTGACGGACCAGCTTCAAAAGCCTGTCGGTGTCCCATGCACTGGCAGGCTTTTTGTTCTGATCAATTTCTTGTGCCCTGCATCCCGGTCATCGTCCTTAAATCCCTTGGCAAATTGCTCATATAAGCTCTGCGACCAGCCGATGTGATGGGCGGAGATAACCATCACATCTGCACCAAACCACCCATTATGGGCGTTTACCGCTTGGTTACCTGCCCCCACGCGATGATCAGGCATAACAAGCCAAAAGAGAGATGAGGCGGTCATGCAATATCAGCTTAAGATCAATGGAGAATCCCGTACCGTTGATGTCGAACCGGGCACCCCGCTGCTTTGGGTTCTGCGCGACGAACTGGAACTTACCGGCACCAAATTTGGTTGCGGCGTTGCCTATTGTGGTGCCTGCACCGTGCATGTCGACGGTTACCCGACCCGTTCCTGCCAGACCTTTATCGAGGATGCGGTCGATAGCGAAATCACCACCATCGAAGGTGCGACCGACAAGGTCGCCAAGGCGGTTCAGGCTGCCTGGCAGAAAAAAGATGTCGTGCAGTGCGGCTGGTGTCAGTCCGGTCAGATCATGTCGGCCATCGGCCTTTTGACCGAAAACCCCAATCCGACCGATGAGGAAATCAAGGATTACATGTACGGCAATGCCTGCCGCTGTGTGACCTATGTCCGCATCAACGAAGCCATCAAGCTCGCATCTGAAAAGCTGGAGGCCTAAGCCATGAACATCAGTGTATCCCGTCGCGGCTTTCTTAAGGGATCGGCCGCAGGCGCCACAGCCCTTTTTGTCGGTGTGAATGCCAAGGGTGTTCTGGCTGCCGGAAGCTCGGCTGCTGCCAATACCGACCTGAACCCGTTTGTCAAAATTGATGCCGATGGCGTTGTCACCGTCATCATCAAACATTTCGAAATGGGTCAAGGCACGACGACCGGCCTGACCACCCTGGTTGCCGAAGAAATCGATGCCAACTGGGACAGTGTCAAAACCGATTTCGCACCGGCCGATGATGTCCGCTACAAGAACCTGTTCTTTGGTGCGCAGGGGACCGGTGGTTCGACCTCGATTGCCAATTCATTCATGCAGTACCGCGAAGCTGGTGCTGCAGCGCGCGATCTGCTTGTCCGTGCCGCGGCCCAAAGCTGGGGTGTTGATGCATCGACCATCTCTGTTGAGAACGGCATCATTTCATCAGGGGGAAATTCCGGTCACTTCGGCGAATTTGTTGCGATCGCAGCAACCCTTGAAGCCGTTGAAAAGCCGACGATCAAAACCCCGGACCAGTTCAAGCTGATCGGCAACGAAAAACTCCACCGCAAGGACAATCACGGCAAGACCACCGGAACCGCGATCTTTGCCATGGATGTCAATCTGCCCGGCATGATCTATGCCGCGATCATGCACAGCCCGAAATTCGGTGGCACCGTTGTATCCTTCGATGACAGTGCGGCAAAGGATGTCGGTGGTTTCATCGCCGCACAGGTCCTGCCAAACAAGGCCGGTGTGGTTGCCTTTGGCAAAAACACCTGGTCGGCATTCCAGGCGCGTGATGCGCTTTCGGTTGAATGGGACTTCAGCGTTGCTGAAACCCGCAGCACCGATGCCCTGATCGCGGCCCATCAGGCCCTGCTTGATGAAAAGCCGGAATTCGAAATCGGCCACGAAATCACGACCGAGAATGTCGCACCCTTGATTGACGGTGCATCAAAAACCATCGAGGCTGACTTCACCTTCCCGTATCTGGCACATGCGTCAATGGAATCGCTGAACTGCACGATTGAGCCAACCGATTTTGGAGTACGTGTCCATGACGGTTGTCAGTTCCCGACCATCACGCGGCCGACGGTTGCGGCGATCCTTGGGCTTAAGCCCGAACAGGTCGAAATCAAGACGTTATATGCCGGTGGTTCGTTTGGCCGTCGCGCCAACCCGACCGCCGATTACAATGCCGAAGCTGCCATGGCCTTTGCCGTCTCGGGCAAGAAAGTCCCGGTCAAACTGGTCTGGAGCCGCGAAGACGACATGAAGGGCGGCTATTACCGCGCCATGTCGGCACACCGGGCAAAGATTGGCCTGGATGCGGATGGCAAGATCGTCGGATGGGACCATCGTCTTGCGATCAAGTCGATCATGAAGGGCACAAGCTTTGAAGGCATGATGGTCCGTGACGGGGTTGATGCGACCTCTGTCGAGGGTGTTTCCGAAAGCCTATATGCCATCCCGAACCAGGCCATCGGCCTGACAGATTTCCATAACCCGGTGCCGGTTCTTTGGTGGCGTTCGGTGGGACACACCCACACTGCCTATGCCATGGAAACCCTGATGGATATGGTCGCTGCCGAAAGTGGTCAGGACCCGATCGAACTGCGTCTGTCGATGCTGGACGCAGCGCAGCCCAACCAGGCCCGCATGATTGAAGCCATCAAGCACGTGCGCGAAATTTCCGGATGGAAAGAAGGCGACAAGCGCGGCTTTGCCTGCCACTTCTCGTTCAATACCTGCGTCGCGGTTGTGGCGGACGTCTCGGTCGATGACACCAGCGTGCATGTCAACAAGCTGTTCATGGCAGTTGAATGCGGTGTGGCTGTAAACCCCGATGTCATTCGTGCGCAGATGGAAGGCGGTGCAGGTTATGGCCTGACAGCGATCTTGCGCAATCAGATCACCCTGACCGACGGTGAAGTCGATCAGTACAACTTCCCGGATTACGAATTGCTTCGTAATCCCGAAATGCCCGAAGTCGAAGTCGCCATCGTTCCATCAAACGGTGCACCGACCGGTGTTGGCGAACCGGGTCTGCCCCCAACCGGGCCGGCCGTTGCCAATGCGATCTTTGCGCAAACCGGCACGCGGATCCTGGATCTTCCCATGACCAAGGCTGGTTTCGACTTCGTGTAAGAGATAACTGCTCGGGGGATCATTTTTCCCCCATCCCCCACCCCGTGGTTTCCCGGGCAGTTACCCTTTTGCTGAAAGGGCGAGGAATATGACCAATCAACTTTCTGCAATGCTTGGCACCTGGCAGGAAAACCGCGACAGCACTGAATGGGTGCTGGGAACGGTTTATCGCACCGAGGGATCTGCTTATCGCAAGGCCGGTGCCATGATGCTGATCAACGGTCACGGGCAACAGTTCGGACTACTCAGCGGCGGCTGCCTTGAGGCCGACATTATCCGCAATGCGCGCCGGGCCATGGTGACCGGCAAACCTGTCATGTTGACCTATGACGGCACTGACGAAGATGATCTGTCATTCAAACTTGGTGTGGGATGTGGCGGCAAGGTCTATATCATGCTCCAGCCACTAGGCTCCGGGAACGATCTGGGGCTGGGCGATCTGTATGAAGCCCTGCAAAAACGTCAAAGCGGCCTCTATTTCCAGAAAATCGATGCGGTCGCAGGCTATTTCGAGGCTGGTTTGCTTTATGGGCAACGCCCGGCCCATATCGAAAACCGTGAAGACGGCAATTGGCTGGTGACACCGATCCAGCCTGAACCCCATGTTCTTGTCGTGGGCGGCGGCCTTGATGCCCGCCCGGTGATTGGCATTGCCCATCAGATGGGCTGGCAAACAACGCTGGTCGATCCACGCCCGGCAAATGCCCGGGCGGAGCATTTCCCGACCGCAGGCACCATCCTGCGCAGGATTGATCGTGATTTGGCGACCTATGTGACCGATCACAAAGTCGATGCAGTTATTCTGATGTCTCATAGTGTCAGTATCGATACCGCGGCCCTTGCGGCGCTTTGCGATGCACCGATCAAACATCTGTCCGCCCTTGGTCCACGCCATCGGTTTCGCGATGTTTTGAACGAAGCTGGCATTTCGCGGAATGATCTGGCATTTGATATTTCAAGTCCGGCGGGTCTCGATATCGGCGGACAACTTCCTGAAAGCATTGCTCTTTCGATGTTATCAGGCATCCATGCCGCCCTGTTCAAGCAATCAGCGGCCCCGGCCCTGGCGCAAGCCGCCGAATAATGTGACCTTGATGATGACACCGCGCACAGACATCCCCAAACCGAAACTGGCCATGCTTCTTCTGGCGGCCGGGGAAAGTGCGCGCTTTGGCGGGCGCAAGCAGCTTGCCGATATCAATGGCAAACCCATGATCGAACATGCGCTGGATGCCCTGTCAGGGATGCCAAAGTCGGACACCTTTGTGGTTCTTGGTGCCTATGGTGATGAAATCGCGCCGTGTCTTAAAAGTGGCTTGACGATTATCACCAATGAACACTGGGCCACGGGGATGGGAAGCTCGATTGCGTGCGGCATGACGAAAATCGCGACCAACGGCGGATATGATGGTGTTTTGATTGCCCTGTGTGATCAGGTCAATCTGACCGGCGATGATTACACCCGATTGATCACGGCCTTTGACGGCAAACAGATTGTCGCAACCCGACACCAAGATGGGCTGGGCGTGCCCGCCATTTTTCCAAAATCTGTCTTTGATGATTTGCAAAGCCTTGCCGGGCCAATTGGCGCGCGCAAAATCATCAACAGACATGCCGATAACGTGACCGCCCTATCACTTGCAAATGCCGCACTTGATATCGATACCCAAGATGATCTGAAGCAAGTGACAGACTAACTTATGTGCCAAACCGGGTAGCGGGGTGTTTCCTGCTGACCCGTCGGCTGAATTGCGGCATGCTTGCATGTCTTGAAAACGAGATGACGTGAATGAAAGCAACCGCCCACATCATGGTCCTTTTGGTTGAGGACAACATGGATATCGCCGCCACCGTCAGTGACTATCTGACGATTGAAGGCGTTGAATGCGACCATGCCTATGATGGTGAAACCGCCTATCAGATGGCGCTGACCGGTGAATATGACGTCATCCTGCTTGATCTGATGTTACCATTCCGCGATGGCATCAGCATCTGCAAGGCGCTGCGCGACGAAGGGGTGGACACCCCGGTTCTTATGCTGACCGCGCGCGATACACTTGATGACAAGATCGAAGGCTTCCACGCCGGGGCGGACGATTATCTGGTCAAACCGTTTGAGCTGGAAGAGCTTCTTTTGCGCACGCGGGTTTTGTCGCGTCGGCGCAGTGGCGAGGTAAGGCGTTTCTCGCTTGGTGACCTGCTTATTGATTTTGAAAACCGTTCCGTGGTGCGGGCCGGTCAGAATATCAGTGTATCGCCAACGGGTTGGACCATTTTGGAGGTTCTGGCGCAAAACAGTCCGCAGGTTGTAACCCGTTCTCGTTTGTCGATGGCACTCTGGCAAGGCGATCCACCTGATACCAATGCGCTGAAGACTCATCTTTACAAACTGCGTCATCGGATCGACAAACCGTTTGAGCAAAATCTGATTCACACCATTCCGGGCCAGGGCGTGGCCCTTCGCGAGTAGCCGCTATGAGCACATGTTGCGCACCCAAGACCCGATCCTTTTCCCGCTTTGTGCGCAATTACGTGCTGCTGGGTCTGGTGATTACGCTCGTGCTTTATACGGTGGTCGTCAATTTCTACATGCTGTATGGCAAGTGGATGGTGGCGTCCTTCCAGCTTCAGGTCATTGCCGAACAATATGACAATGAACTGGCCGAAAACCCCGAAGCCCCCTTGCCAAAGGGTTTCAATATTGAAACCTTCACCGGGTTTGATCAGCTGCCAGCAGAATTGCGCGCGCACGCAACACCGGACGATCTTGAGATTGGCGAGCTTTTCTATATCAACACCGACAAATACGCCGCCGAAGAAAACCCTGAAAACCCGGTCTTTCTCGTCTTCCCCTATCAGCTACGCAATGGGGATGACATCCTGATCCTGCAGACCTATCACGCCGGGGATGAAGACAGCATCTATTTCGTGCGCCTGCACAAGCTGGCCCTGCTGTCGATCCCGTTCGCCATGGCGGTCGTCGGCATCTTTGCCTGGTTCCTTTGGGTGATTGGCAAACGTCTGACCAAGCCATCCGAGAATCTTCAGAACTGGGCCAACAATCTGACGGCAGATAACCTGCGCGAACCGATCCCGGATTTCGGGTTTGAAGAGCTTAATGACGTCGCCCACGAACTGCATCGATCGGTTGACCAGATCGACAAATTCGTCGCCCGTGAACGTGAATTCCTCCGTCAGGCCAGCCACGAGCTGCGCACGCCTGTTACCATCGTTTCGGGCAATGTCGAACTTCTGGAAAAAAGCCCGCTTAACGCAACGCAGGCACGCGTCATGGCCCGCATCAAACGGGCCAACCGCAATATGCAGCAATTGCTTGAAACCCTGTTGTGGCTGGGCCGTGACAATGCACCGCTTGGTCAAACCGAAACGATCAACATCAGCACGTTCATCGAACAGGAAATCAGTGATCTTTCCTATCTGATGGAAGGCAAACACGTTACCTGTACGTTTGAACCCGACAGCCGCGAAACCGAGATCGCGACCTCGCGCGCGGCACTGATGATTGTGGTGTCCAACCTGATCCGAAATGCGTTCCAGCACACCCCAAAAGGTGAGGTCAAGATCACGCTTTCCGGCACACAGATCTGCGTCGAGAACGCCATCCTGACCTGCAATGGTCAATGCACGATGCCACAGGGCGAAGGCATTGGCCTGCAACTCGTCCGGCGTATTTGTGAACGTCTTGACTGGACCTGCACGCTTACGCATCTGCCCAATGGCGGCATGTCGGTTTGCATGGATCCGGGCGCCGAAACGCGGGTTGAGCGCAAACCCGAACTGGTTGAAAACTAGTCCTCAGACAAAAAAGGGCAGCTTATCCGCTGCCCTTTTTTTATTAGTCTGACTTATGGTCGAAACAGCCTTGCCGCCGGATGTTCAAACGTTACCCGACCATCCTTCATGCCCCAGATCGGGCGGCTGATTTCGGAGACCACTTGTGCGCGGCTTTGGGCGGGCAGGACGATGAAGCTTGCGGCTTCGCCTACCGCGATCTTGCTGGATCGGCCGAGAAGTTTGGCCGGGGCGTCGGACACCATGGCAAAGCAGTTTTCAAGTTCGGCCTCGGTCGCGAGCTGACTGACATTGGCGTAAAGATTTGCCATGCGCGAAAGTGAACAGTCCCCATAGGGCGTAAACGGGTTCAGCACATTGTTGGTCGCAATCGTGCAGCACACACCATGGGCGGCAAACTTGTGTGCCGGGGCCACGCCGCAGGGTACGGAATGATCATGATCGCGCCCGGTCAGGAAAAGGTCGGTTGCGGGCAACACGGTCAGGCCGATCCCGGCATCGCGCATAATCGCAATCGTGTGTTCAAGTTCGGGTTTGGGCAAGACCGACAGTTTGGTCACATGCCCGATCATTACCCGCCCCTGCCAGCCAAAGGCGATGGATTGTTTCGCCACTTCATCCAAATGCCGCCAACTGGCATCAAGATCAAAATCAAGATGGAAATCCAGATCGACATCATAGTCGCGCGCCATTTCAAACAGACGCAGGATCTGACCATGTGGATCGGTATCCATATAGGGACAACCGCCCAGCAAATCGGCACCACTATCCAATGCTTTGCGCAACAGTTCCTCGGTACCGGGATAGTTAAACAGGCCTTCCTGGGGGAAAACGCAAATCTCGATATCCATTGCCCAGGTATAGTCGGCCTTAAGCCGCTTGATGGCGTTAAAACCGGCCAAGCCGATGCCCGGATCAATTTCGACATGGGTGCGCACCGCATTGGTGCCCTCTGTGATTGCCTTTTCAATCACGCGGGCACCACGGGCGTAAATGTCATCCTCGGTAAAGCCGCTTTTGGCGTTGGCGACGGCACTGATCGCGCCCTGAAGCGTGCCAGTTTCGTTTTTGGCACGATCCAGAATGCAGGCCTTATCAAGGTGGATGTGGCTTTCAACAAAACCGCAACTGAGCAACTGGCCCGCTGCATCAAAGCTTGGCGCATCAAAACTTGGCGCATCGCCCATAATCGACTGGGCGATTTCGACAATTTTTCCATCCGCCACGGCAAGATCGACAAGCGCATTCTCACCACTCAGGCAGGCGTTCCTCACCAGATAATCAAGCATTCTCGTGTGTTTCCTGTTTTGGTTTCTTATCGCCTTGTTCCGAGCCCCCCAGATAGGCGGCAATCAGGCGTTCATCTTTTCTAAGCTCAGATGCCTTGCCTTTGGCAACCACCTGCCCCTGTTCAAGGACATAAGCATAATCAGCGACCGAAAGCGCCATGGTCGCCATCTGATCGACCAGAAGAATGGTGACACCCTCGTCACGCAACTCGCCCAGAATGGCATAAAGCTCTTCGACCATGGCCGGGGCCAGACCAAGCGATGGTTCATCAAGCAACAGCGCCTTTGGCTTGGCGACCAGACCACGGGCAATTGCCATCATTTGCTGTTCGCCCCCGGACAAAAGACCAGCCGGGCTGTTGATACGATCACGCAGACGCGGGAAACGGTTCAGAATGGCTTCAAGCTCATCGGAACTGACAGGTTTGGGTTGCTTGTAGGCCCCCAGTTCGATGTTTTCGCGCACGGTCAGTTCCGGGAAGACCTGACGGCCTTCGGGCACCAGGACCAAGCCCTGTTCGACGATCTGATGCGGGGCAAGATCATGGATATATTCGTTGTTGAGAACGATCTTGCCATCCACGGGGCGCAGCAAACCGGCCAGTGCGGTCAGGAAGGTCGACTTGCCTGCACCGTTTGCGCCCAGCAGTGCGACCATTTCACCCTGACGGACCTTAAGATCGATGGAATGCAAAACGGGTGCTGCACCGTAACCAGCCGTGAGACGCAGGGTTTCAATCACCGGGGAGTCCCCGGCCTCAAACGGGATCGGGCGCGGGCGGGCCTTCATTTCACCATCGCCAAGATAGGCCGCAATGACCTGCGGGTCTTTTTGCACGGCCTGCGGGGTATCAAAGATGATCGGTGTGCCGGCATCAACGGCCAGAATCTGATCGGAAATGCCCATGACCATTTCCATGTCATGTTCGACCAGAACCACGGTAATCCCGGCATCGGCCAGCTGGCGCAGGAGTTTGGCGAGTGACACCTTATCGGCATGCATCAGGCCAGCAGCCGGTTCATCCAGCAACAACACACCGGGTTTGGTCGCAAGGGACCTTGCGATTTCAACAAGCCTGCGATCGACATGCGGCAGATCCCCGGCACGGGCATCGATATCGCCGCCATAGCCACAAAAGGCCAGAAGCCCGGCGGCATGGTTGCGGTTGGCGTCTGAGGCAATCGCACTGAACGGCTTGCCAAAGCGGCCAACCGGAATACCGGCAATCACATTGTCGATCACTGACATGTTTTCAAACAAACGCGTCGCCTGATAGGTACGCGCAATGCCATTGCGCGCGGCAAAATCGGTCGGCTTGCCAGCGATGTCCTGATCGCCGATGCAAACGGTTCCTTCGGTTGGTTTGTAAAAACCGCTGATGATGTTCAAAAGTGTCGTTTTACCCGCCCCGTTCGGGCCGATGATCGATGTGACATCGCCCGGCTTGGCGGTAAAGGAAACGCCATTGACCGCCTTCACCCCGCCAAAGGCAATCGACAGGTTTTCAACCACCAGACCATCTGATTTGGCATAGGCTTTCAATCCTGCCTCAATCTCGACCGCCGGCGTTGCGGTGACGCCGCGCTTGGTCAGCGGGATGAACCGTTCGATAACACCAACAATCCCGCGCGGTGCAATCAGCAACACGACAATCAAAAGTCCGCCAAAAATCAGCAGGCGATATTCGGCAAAATCCGCCAGCATTTCCGGCAACAAGACCGAAACCGATGCGCCGACCAGCGGCCCCAGCACCGTGCCCGCCCCGCCAAGAATGACGGCAAACAGATACAGGATCGACTGACTAAGCGGGAAGTTTGATGGCGCGATAAACATCATGAGCGGCGCAAACAAAGCACCGGCAAGCCCGGCCATGGCAGCCGCAATCGCAAAGCCAGTCGCCTTGACGGCAAAGGCGTTATAGCCAAGCGAACTTGCGGCAATTTCCGCATCGCGCATGCTGGTCATTGCCATGCCCCAGCCACTTGTTGCCAGACGACGGAAGGCAAAAAGCGCAACCCCGGCCAGAACGACACACAGCATCACAAGATCGCGTTCGCTAAACATATAGCCAAACAGCTCGGGCATCGGGAAACCCATCAGGCCGTTTTGCCCGCCGGTCAATGCACGCCATTCAATCGCGCCATGTTCGACAATAAAGGCAAAGGCAATCGTCACCATGGCAAGGAACGGCCCCGCCATCCGCACAGCCGACAGCGCCAAAACACAGCCTGCCAACCCGGCAATTACGGTGGCGGCAATCAGTGCCAGCCAGAAATTTAGCCCCGCCAGCGTCAAGGTCGCACTGGCATAGGCACCGATGGCAAAGAAGCCGACCTGCCCCAGCGATACAAGGCCAGTCAGGCCATAGAGAACATTCAGCCCCACACACAAAACCGTGGTGATGGCGACAAGGCCGATGACGAACTGGGTATAGCCGCCTGTAATGGCAACACCGATCAAGCCGGCGATGATGGCCGCCAGGATCGTCACATCAAGGGCGACGGATTTATTGAGTTTGGGCATGGGATTTTTAAGCTTCATATCGCGTTTCATCATCAGACCTTCTTGATCGCAGCACGGCCAAACAGGCCGCTTGGTTTGATGGTCAGAACCGCGATGACAAGCGCGAAGACGACGATGAAGGTGTAGGACGAGCCGAGATAGGTGGTCACACCGGCCTCGACCAACCCATAAATAAAGCCTGCCAACATCACACTATAGGCCGACGTCATGCCGCCCAGAATGGCCACCGCAAATGCCTTAAGACCAAACAGCGTGCCCATATCCGAATGCACCGAAAACAGCGGCGCAATCAGAAGCCCGGCACAGCCCGCCAACATCGATGAAATGGCGAAGGATCCGGTTACCATCAAAGTGGTGTTGATCCCCATCAGCTTGGCGGCCTGCTGGTTTTGCACGACCGCCAAAAGCGCACGGCCATGACGGGTCCGACGGAACAGCGCATTGAGCGCCAAGGCCACACCGATCGCGGCAACCGGGATCAGGATTTGTTGCGGATAGACACCCGTGCCAAACACGTTCCAGCTTTCACCGACAAGGGCGGATGGCAGGGTGCGGGGTTCGTTGCCGAAGGTAAACAGCACGGCATTATCAAGCAAAATGCCACCCGCGACGGTGGCCATCAGCCAGGCTTCGGAATTGCGCACGGCAAAGGGACGAACCAGGAAAAATTCCACCATAATCCCGGCAAGCCCGCAGCACAGAATGGCCAGCGGATAGCCGACAATGACCGGAAAGCCATATCGCTCGCAAAACACAAAGCCCAGAACGGCGCCCAGCATCACCATCGATCCTTGGGCGAAATTGACCTTCGAGGACACTGAATAAGTGATCTGGAAGCCAAGCGCGATCAGGCCATACATACTGCCCAGACCGATGCCGGTTATCAGAGCTGCGATTAAAAGTGTCATTGCCAGTTGCCTGCTTATGCCGTGCACGTAAGTGCATCATTTAAAATGGATAAATCCCCGGATGGCACGCATTGGGGAACGCGCCATCCGGGTTAGATAAAGTGTTTATTTGATCGGAATGATCTGGCCTTCGACGAAATGCGCGAAGGTGTAGTCTTCCGGACCAAGCGCATCCTGATCGTCCGGGGTGAACGGCGTGTCATAGGTTTTGATCATGCCTTCTACGCCGCTGATCTCGTACATGGCTTCGCGGATGGCAGGACCATCGGTTGAACCGGCCTTTTCAATGGCGGCTGCGATCAGAAGGGTCGCGTCATAGGCATTGGCAATGCCCGTTGCCGGGGTTACGTCGGCAAGGGTTTCGATCTCCGGGAATTTTTCCTGAAGTTTGACGAACATCGGATTGGCCGTATCGGTAAACAGATAGGTCTGGATGAAGTGGACCTTTTCGCCCGACTTGCCCGCAAGTTCGGTGAAGCGGCCACCGGCCGGACCCCAATGCGATGAAATCGGAACATCCCAGCCCATACGATCAAGCGACTTGATCACCTGTGCGGTGGGGGCGACGTTGGCGACAACAAACAGGGAATCCGCACCATTTTCCTTAAGACGGGTCAGCTGCGGGACAACATCAACGTCATTGGATTCAAACTTTTCGATCCCGGCATGGTCCATGCCGCGTTTTTCAAGCGCCTTGAGCAAGCCCTTTTCATTCGACTCCCCCCACGGGTTGTTGATCAGGATCATGCCCGGTCTCTTGGCGCCGTAATTGGCGATCAGATATTCGGTGATGGCTTCGTCGACATATTCATCAACGGCAGAAACGCGGAAGACATAGTTTTCATCCGCACCGTTTTTGGTGATCCCGGTTCCGGCAGCCCACGGGCCGATGAACGGGATTTTCTGCTGGTTAACGTACGGCACGATGGCAAAGGATACCGGCGTATCAAGACCGCCAATGATCGCTGCAACGCCTTCGCGCTGGGCCAGTTCACGGGCGGCAACCAGCCCCTTGCCCGGGTTGCTTTCATCATCACGCGATACAAGTTCAAGCGGCTTGCCCAGAACGCCACCCTCGGCATTGATCTTGTCCATCGCAAGTGTAATGCCGCGCGTGATGGCTTCACCCGATTTGGCCGACTGGCCGCTAAGGGCGGCAACAAGGCCAAGCTTAATGGTGTCGTCTGCACGGGCATCATGGGCAGGCAAAACTGCGGCGAACATCATTGCCGCAGCAGCGCCCAGAAGGGCGGCACGGCGTGTTATTCCTGGCAAAGGCGAAGAAATAGGCATGTGAGACTCCCTGATTATGTGTCTGCGTCGTCCGGCGTCGCAAATTGGGCATGCGCACCAAATCGTCATCGCACTGCAGCAAGCGACATGCCAAGAATCACAATCATTCAAAATCAGGGGCTTAGGCGTTTTCCCACCGCTTCGGAAAATAGAATTGCCTCATGTATACGCAGATTGCATGCAATTTTTGCATAAAATTAGTGCATGCAAAATTTCTGCACAGCGTTTATGCTGATGTCAGATCAATTCCCGAAAACAGAGGCCTTCGAAATGAGTGACCAAACAGCGGAAAATGTGCTCGATACCCTGCCGCCAGAGGCGCAGACGGTACGTGATTTTCTTGATGCATCCATGAAGCCCGACCCGGAACTGGCGGCGACATTCATGTCAGATGATGTTGTCATCACCTTTACCGATGGCCAGAAATACGATCATCCGTCGGGCACAACGGCCTTTAACGCCGCGCGTTATAAATGGGTGAAAAAGAAGTTTGGTCAGTTTGATGTCGCCCATACCAACGGCCAAACTGTTGTTTACAGCACCGGCTGGCTTTACGGCGAATGGCCGGACGGCACCCCTTTTGAAGGCAATCGTTATGTCGACCGTTTCGTGATTGAAAACGGCAAGATCATCAAAATGGATGTCTGGAATGAAAGTGCGGAACGCATCCTGATCCGCAAGGGCATCAAGGCCTGATCCGGACGGGAACCCGAATGATGCAGCCCAAACCAACCATCTGCCATCCGCACGCCACGCGCGAAGTCACGCGTGCGGCTGTTGATATGGCGATGGGGCGCCCGGGCTTAGCTGGTGCCGTCACGCACCTTTTTGGCATAGGGTTCCAGCGCATCAAGATACAAAAGCGGCCCGCTTTCCTTGGTCGTGAACAGGGCGCGGTCGGCAACCGCCGTCAGATGATGGCGCATCAGTTTGCGCGCCGCATCTTCGTCGCCCTTGGCCAGCGCCTCGATGATCTGGCGGTGTTCCTGAATGCCGCAATCGGTGGAATGCGGGCGAGCATAAAGCGACAATGTCAGGCCACAGCGATATCCGATTTCCTCGACATAGCGCAGCAAGACCGGGCTTCCGGCAAGGCGTGCCAGCAGGATGTGGAATTCGGTGGCAAGACGGATCGAAATCGGCTCGGACGCGTTTTCGGCTTCGACTTCCTTGGCAAGGTGGGCCTCAAGTTCGCCCAGAATTTCCGGGCTCATATTCTTGATCACCCGGCTGATGACAAGGTCTTCGATCTGGGTGCGCAGCTCAAAAAGATCGCGGGCTTCTTCAAGGCTGGGCTTGGCAACCGCAGCCCCCTTGTTGCGGCGAAGCTCGACCAGCCCTTCGGCGGCAAGCCGTTCAAGCGACTGACGAATAAGGGTTCGGCTGACGCCGAACCGTTCGCCAAGGGAATCTTCGGGCAGCTTCATGCCAGGCATCAGAACACGTTCGAGGATTGCCGAACGCAATGCCGAACTGATCATGTCCGTGCGATGCTTTGCCTTGTCCGCTGCTTTCATCCCGATCCGCCAAGTTTCTTGTTTCGATCACTTTATTGCCTGCGCCTGTATAAAGGATTGCATGCAATTTCGCCACAACCGATGCACGCATAACGCTAACCTGTTTGAAATCAATCCTTTTGGCTGAAAGAACCAAGCCTATGACCGACCATCAAACTGCCCCCGAACATCGTGCCATGGTGACAAGCCCCAGCACGGCGGCCAGCGAAGCCGGTGCGCAAGTCTTGCGCGATGGCGGCACCGCGATTGAGGCGGTCGTAGCCACCGCGGCGGTGCTGGCGGTAATATACCCGCATTTCTGCGGCATTGGTGGTGATGCGGCCTGGATGGTTTCAGACAACACGGGCAAGGTGCAGTCTTTCCTGGGTATTGGTCAGGCCGCCGAAAAAGGCGGCGATACAATCACGCCCGGCAGTCCCATTCCGCTGCGCGGTCCGGGATCGACATTGACCACGGCCTGTACGGTGGATTCCTGGCAACATGCGCTTGATCATTCGGTAACAAACTGGGGCGGGACCAAAAGCCTGTCGGAGCTGATCACACCTGCGATTGACCTAGCAGAAAACGGTTTTGCGATCAGTCCGTCACAATGCTTCTGGCTTGATTTCCGCAAAGAGGAAATCGCCAATTGGCCGGGCTTTATGGATCTTTTTACCCCAAATGGGCGGATGCCGCATGCTGGTGAAACCTTCTGTCAGCCGCAACTGGCGCAAAGCCTGAAACGCATTGCCGAATTTGGCGCGCGTGATTTTTATGAAGGCGGCCTTTCTGATCAAATCATCAAGGGCCTGTCGGCGGTTGGATCACCGCTCACCAAGGCGGACCTTGCGAAAACCCGGACCCGCACGGTGGACGCCGTATCACTTGATTATGGCGATGTGACCCTGTTTGCCCCGCCTGCCCCGACGCAAGGCTTGGCGACGCTGATGACCATGGGCGTGTTGCGCGAACTGGGTAAAAAGGACTGGGCCGAGGGAACGGCTGATCACTATCATCTGGTGGTTGAGGCGATCAAACGCGCATTTTTAAAGCGCGATCAGATTGCCGATCCCGCTTTTACCGATACCGATTTTGCAGCCCTTTTGGACCAAGCCGGGTTGGCCGAAGACGCCAAAGACATCTCGCCCACCAAGGCGCTTGAATGGCCCCATCCCTTCCGGCATGGCGATACGGTGTTCCTGGCCGCCAAGGACGCCAATGGCAATTGCGCAAGTGTCTTGCAAAGCACCTATTTCGATTGGGGCAGCGGAGTTGTCGCGGGCGATACCGGCATTGTCTGGCAAAACCGTGGCGCGGCATTCAGCACCGATCCCACCCACCCGAATACCTTCGCCCCCAGAAAGCTTCCGTTCTATACGCTAAACCCCGGCATGGCGCTGAAAGACGACAAACCGCATTTGCTCTATGGAACGCAAGGGGCCGATGGGCAGCCGCAAACCCTTGCCATGCTGCTAACCCGGTTACTGGACTTTGGCCTGTCCCCGCTGGACGCCCTTGCCAAGCCGCGCTTTTTGCTGGGCAAGACGTTTTCAGATGCCAATGACAGCCTGAAACTTGAAGTCGATGCCGGGGATGATGTGTTTGACGGGTTGGCCGCACGCGGCCACATCCTGCGCGCGATTGAACCGCAAAGCGCGCTGGCCGGTCAGGCGGGGATCATTCGCATCGATGATGACGGCTTTGTCGATGGTGCGCATGATCCGCGCAGTGACGGGATGGCGATTGGGATATAAGCCGACTTAACGCGGACACTGATCCGGATGCGCATCAGCAAAGGCATCCATCGCGTTACAACGTTGTTCTATCGCGCAAATCCGCGGAAGGTGAGCAAAGCTCACATTCCAGCGGCGCGCGTTATAAAGCTGCGGGATCAGGCAAATATCGGCCATGGACGGGCGGTCGCCATGACAGAATGCATCCTGTGAGGGGGTGCCGCTTTGGGCCAGCATGGCGTCAAACCCGGCAAGGCCCGATCCGATATATTTCGCCATCCATTCTGAGCGCGCCGCATCGCCGTCTTCGCCATGGGCCACCGCCATATCCATGACATGGCGCACCACACCGAGATTGCATACGGGATGAATATCCATGGCGATGGCGTGCGAAAGCGCACGTACCCGTTGGCGGGCGAGTGGTTCGGCGGGCAGAAGCCCCTGCCCCAGCCGTGTTTCATCAAGATATTCGATGATCGACACCGACTGGGTCATCATGACCCCGTCGATTTCAAGGGCCGGAACAAGACCCTGCGGATTGCGTTCAAAATGCGCTGTGATTTTGTGGCTGCCCGCCAGCAAATCCACAGGCACCGTCCGGTACGGAAGCCCCAACAGGCCCAGCGCAATCCGCACGCGATAACTGGCCGAGGACCGCCAATAGTCATAAAGAACGATCTCGCTCATGACCTCTCTCATGATTGGGCCTTATGGCTTGTATTGGCGGACAGTTTGGTCAATTGCGCCAAAGATCGATTGGCCCTTGGCATCAAGCATTTCAATTTTGACCTGATCACCAAATTGCAGGAAGGGCGTTTCGGCCTGCTCGCTTTCGATGGTTTCGATCATGCGGATTTCAGCAATGCAGGAATAACCAGCACCACCCGCGGCAACCGGTTTGCCCGGCCCACCATCAAGCTTGTTCGATACCGTGCCCGACCCGATGATCGACCCGGCACATAGTGGACGGGTGCGTGCCGCATGCGCCACAAGCTGGGCAAAGTCAAAGGTCATATCGATCCCGGCATTGGCACGCCCGAACGGCTTGCCATTAAGATCAACACACAGCGGCAGGTGAAGTTTGCCACCATCCCAGGCATCGCCCAGTTCATCGGGGGTCACTGCCACCGGGGAAAAGGCCGACGATGGTTTGGACTGGAAGAAGCCAAATCCCTTGGCCAGTTCGCCGGGGATCAAACCACGCAGCGACACATCATTGACCAGCATGATCAACCGAATGGCATCACGCGCCTGATCAAGGGTGGCGCCCATCGGAACATCATCGGTGATGACGGCAATTTCGCCTTCAAGATCAATACCCCAGGCGGTATCGGCCATCAGGATATCATCACGCGGCCCCAGGAAACTGTCCGAGCCGCCCTGATACATCAGCGGATCGGTCCAGAAGCTTTGCGGGATTTCGGCCCCGCGGGCCTTGCGGACCAGTTCGACGTGATTGACATAGGCCGAGCCATCGGCCCACTGATAGGCGCGCGGCAGCGGCGAATGCAATTTCGCGGTATCAAGGGTCACGCGCTTGGCAGGTCCGGTCCCGGCTTCGACATCATTTGCCAGATCCTGAAGGCGCGGCGCAACATCGGCCCAGTTATCAAGGGCGGCCTGAAGGGTGGGCGCAATCGCGCTGGCATCGACATATTCTGACAGGTCCCTGGTGACCAGAACCAGTTGGCCGTCGCGGGTGCCATTTTTAAGGGATGCGAGTTTCATTGTTTTTGTGCCTCCGGCATTCTTTTGATTAAGTCCTGAATGATTGTTTGGTCAGATCGCGGTTACGGGCGACCTTCCGGGGTGCCATCGAACTTGCGTTCCAGCCCCGACCAGCAATCAAGATAATCGTCCTGAAGCGTTTCCAGTTCGGCTGCGAATTTGGTCAGTTGCTGCGGATAGCGGGTCTCGAACATAAAGGCCATGGTGCCATCCAATTTCTGCGGGCCCAGTTCGGCATTGGATGCCTTGTCAAAGCCGAATGCATCCGGCCCATGGGCCAGCATCATGTTATGCAGGCTCATGCCGCCGGGAACGAACCCTTCTTCCTTGGCATCATATTGTCCGCAAATCAGGCCCATGAATTCCGACATGATGTTGCGGTGATACCAGGGCGGGCGGAAGGTATTTTCCGCCACCATCCAGCGCGGCGGGAAGATCACGAAATCCACATTGGCGGTGCCGGCCTCGTCCGTGGGCGCGGTCAGCACGGTAAAGATCGACGGATCGGGATGATCAAACAGGATCGCGCCAACTGGCGAGAAGGTCCGAAGATCATATTTGAACGGTGTGTAATTGCCATGCCATGCGACGACATCCAGCGGCGAATGGCCGATTTCCGTCACATGGAACTGCCCACACCATTTGACCAACACCCGGCACGGGGTTTCCTTATCCTCGTAGGCGGCGACAGGTGTTTTGAAGTCACGCGGATTGGCAAGGCAGTTGGCCCCGATCGGACCACGTTCGGGCAGGGTGAATTTGGCCCCATAGTTTTCACAGACATAACCACGCGCACCACCATCAATGCCAGCGTCCAAGATGCTGACCTTAAACAGGATGCCGCGCGGGATCAGTGCGATTTCAAGCGGCGCGACATCCATGATGCCAAGTTCGGTAAAAATCCGAAGCGTGCCACTTTCCGGCACGATCAGCAGTTCGCCATCGGCATTGAAGAAATAGTCATCGACCATATCGGTGTTACAAACATAGACATGGCTTGCCATGCCGGTCTGGGTCATGGCATCGCCAGCGGTCGTCACCGTGCGCATGCCAGAAATGAAATCAACCGCGTCTTTTGGCATCGGCACCGGATCCCAACGCAACTGACCCAGCGCAAGGCTGTGATCATTCAGACAGGGTGCGGTTTTCCAAAGCGGCCGGTCAAGGGCGGCAAAGCGGCCGTTATGTTTGACACTGGGCCGAATACGATAAAGCCATGAGCGTTCATTGGTGCCACGCGGGGCGGTAAAGGGCGATCCGGAAAGCTGTTCGGCATACAGGCCATAGGCGCATTTTTGCGGGCTGTTTTGCCCCTGGGGCAGCGCACCGGGCAGACTTTCAGTTTCAAAATCATTGCCGAAACCGGGCATGTAACGCAGATCGTTGGCAACGCCTTTTTCGGCGGTTCCGGTGGGCGTGTTGTGATCCGTCATTGCCTTTTTCCTACCAATTCCTGATATAGTTACGTTCGTAACTGTAATTTTTGTAACTATCAAACAGGCTTTTGAAGCCCATGAAATCCGAATTCGATCTGCACAGCTTTCTGCCGTTTTTGATGCACCATGCCAGCGAGAAGGTCAGTCTTGGCTTTCGCGAGATTTATCGCGACCGGTATCGGATGACGCGTTCCGAATGGCGCGTTCTGGCGACCCTTGGCCAGTATGGCGCGCTGACGGCGACCGAAATCGTGACCCATACCGGACTGCACAAAACCAAGGTTTCGCGGGCTGTTTTTTCCATCGAGAAACGCCGTTGGTTGAAACGACGCCAGGATGAAAAGGATCGCCGCATTCATCGATTGGAGCTGACAAGCCAAGGTGTTTCGGCATTTCAATCACTGTGCGCGGCTGGCATCGCCTATGACCGGAAAGTGCGCGACTTTCTGGGCGAGGATGAATTCAAACGTCTTTCGGACCTCCTTGAGAAGCTGAAGGATCTTTAGCATCGGGTTCGATTTCGGCCCGCGGCTTGCCGCCCCAACTGTCGGTGAAACCGGCAATCGCCCCGACAAATTCATCAAATGCCGGTTGCCCCGGCTGAAAGTAGCTGGCCTTGGGGTTCATCAGGGTGACGCAACAGGCCACCGCCCCGTCCAGATTATAGACCGGCGCACTGATCGCCGATAAACCGGGCACGATATCGCCTTCAATCACGGCGGCACCGCGTTGTTTGGTGTCGGCAATCAGCCGATCAACCGTTGCATCATCCCAATGCAGGATTTCCTGTTCGGCGCGAATGACATGTTCGATTGCGCTGCGCGGCATGCTGGCAAGGAAGGCCTGCCCGGTTGCAGACCGCAAAAGCGGCATCACCGTGCCAAGCCCCATGGTCGAAATGATCGGTGGACCGCCATGTTCGGTACGGATCAGCACCGGGCCGCGTTCACCCCAGATCGCCAGATGCCCCGATGATCGCAAATCAATCGCCAGATTGCGCAACAAACGCCCGGCGCGCATGACCACATCATTGCGTTCAATCGCCGATACCCCATCCGCAACGCCATCGGGCCAAGACCATAAAGCCCCGTCATATCGTCCTGCCAGGCAAGGCCGATGCGCACCAGACTGGCAAGATAGCGATGCACCTTTGCCGCCGGCATGCCGACCGCATCTGCAAGGTCCTTTAACGGGACGGGGAATTTGAAATCGCACAAGGCAGCGATGATCACACCACTGACCTCGACCGACTGAATGCCTTTGCGCTTGTCAGCGGCATCAACCACATCGGCTCCATCGACAATATCAATCTCGTGATCGGCAGCCGGGATATTTTTGGACGAGGCTTTGGTCAAAATTTACCTGCATAAATTTCATATTGCGTAATTGATTATATATATCATAATTCCAATTCAAAGAAAAAACAGCATCCAAGCAGGATCAGATACCGCCACCCAGCGCATGAAAAGCCTGCTGACGATGGCAGGGCAAAATCATTGCCCTGCCAGCAAAACGCATCATCAAACGCATGATCAAAAAAACAGGGAGAGAAACATGAAGCATCGGAAACTTCGCCAAACACTGCTTGGTCTTATGACCGGGGCAACCATTCTGGCGGGTGCGGGCATCGCGCATGCGGCCGAGATCACCCTTAAAGTCAGTCACTATCTGCCGCCCAGCCACGGCTTCCAGAAAGACTTCCTTGAAAGCTGGGGCAAGCAGCTTTCGGAAAAGACCGGCGGCAAAGTTGACGTCGAAATTTATGATGCCACATCGGCCTTTGGCAAAATCGACCGTCAGGCCGATCAGGTGCGTGCAGGCGTTATGGATATGGCCGTGGGCCTGAATGGCATTCCGCGCGACCGCTATCCGGCAGCCTCGGTGATTGAACTGCCGTTTCTGGTGAAATATGCCGATTCCGGGTCGGAAACCCTGTGGCAGCTTTACAAGGAAGGCCTTCTTGGCAGTGACTATCAGAACTTCAAGGTCCTTGGCCTGTTTACCCATCCGGGTGGCCTGATCCACACCCTTGATACACCAGTCAAATCGCTTGAGGACCTTAAGGGCCTGCGCCTTCGCACGCCAAGCCCGGCGATTTCGGCAATGCTGGAGTCCTTTGGGGCATCCCCGGTCGGCCTGCCGCCCTCGGCCATCTACGAAAACCTGCAAAAGGGCAATATCGAAGGCCTGGTTGCCACCTGGGATCTGGTCAATGCGGTCAAGGCCAATGAACTTTTGAAATATCACACCGATGCCGCGGCCTATACCGCCGGCTTTTATTTCGTCATGAATCAGAAAAAATATGACAGCCTGCCCGACGACGTGCGGGCCGCAATTGACGAAATTTCCGGCGATGTCCTTGTCGGTAAATTTGGCGACTGGTGGGACAAATGGGAAGCCGTTGGCAAGGCCGATGCGGAAAAACACGGCAATGAAATCATCACGATTGATGATGCCACCCGCGCCGAATGGCAGGAAGCATCCCAGCCGATGATCAAGGAATACCTTGCCAGCCTGAAGGACAAGGGCGTTTCTGACCCCGAGGCCATCTATCAGCGCGCGCAGGAGCTTATCGCGGAATTTGATGCCAAATATCACGCTGGCGACAAATGACCCAACCGGCTGAGAAATTCGGTGGATCGCGGCTTTATGCCGCGGTTCACCGCACTGACCGTTTTATGAATGGACTGACCGACATTCTGGCATTTGTTGGAATGTCGGCCTTGATCGGTGCGATTGCCATTGTGGTTGTCGATATCGTCTGGCGACGTATTGGCGGCCAATCAATGGTGGGCGCGGTTGATCTGACACAGTTTTGCGTCATGGCGGCCGCATCATGGGCGATCCCCTATGCCTTTAGCGCGCGCGCCCATGTCACAGTTGATCTGGTCGGCAAGAACCATCTTCGTTTCCTGTTTCGCATTATCGACATCCTGATCCCGCTTTTGTGCGCCGGGTTGATGGCGTTCCTGTTTTACCTGTCATGGGGACGGGCCATGGAACAGTGGAGCTATGGCGATGTTTCGCAGAACCTTGCGATCCCGATGATCCTGTTCTGGGGATTCCTTTTAAGCGGCATGGCGATATCGACACTGGTGTGTCTGGTGCATTTCCTGAAATTGCTTTTAACCAACGAGAATAATTGATGGCGGCCGAATGGGCGGGATTGATCGGGTTTGTTGCAGCACTTGCGATGGCCCTTCTGCGTGTACCGGTTGCCGTGGCGATGGCGGTTGTTGGCATCATTGGTACGCTTCTTCTGACGGACTGGATGTCGGCAGTTTATGTGATGGCAAGCCTGCCGTTTGAGGCCATTTTCCCCTATGGGCTTTCGGTTGTGCCGCTGTTCATTTTCATGGGCGTGTTTGCGTCACATTCGGGGCTCTCGGGCAATCTGTTTCGCGGTATCACCGCGTTTTCCGGCCATCGACCGGGCGGCTTGGCCGCATCAAGCATCGGGGCCAGTGCCGTCTTTGGCGCGATTTGCGGATCATCACTTGCGACCTGTGCCACCATGGGGCGGGTGGCACTGCCCGAAATGCGCGAACGCGGCTATGCCAAAAGTCTTGCCGGGGCATCAATTGCCGCGGGCGGCACGCTTGGCGTTCTTATTCCGCCGTCGATCCTGCTTGTGATTTATGCCCTGATGACCGAACAGTCGATTGGCGCATTATTTGCCGGTGCGATGATCCCGGGGCTTTTGGCGACCGTGCTTTATATCGTATCGATCCGTATTCAGGTGATGCGTGATCCGTCGCTTGCACCGGTCAGCACCTATGTGCCCTGGTCACAGCGCTGGGGCGCGCTTTTGCAGATGTGGGATGCGATCATTCTGATCATTCTGGTGATTGGCGGGATTTATGCCGGTCTGTTTTCCCCGACCGAGGCCGCAGCCGTTGGCGCGGGGGCGGCATTGTTGTTTGCCTTTATGCGCAAACGCCTGACCTGGTCGGTTTTGCGCACAGGTATTCGCGAAACAGCCGGTATGACCGGGATGATTTTCCTTATTCTGGTGGGGGCGGCACTTTTCAATTTCTTCATTGAAACCAGCGGACTGACCCAGACCTTGGTCGACTGGATCACCACACAGGGCTATTCGCCACTTGTCGTTTTGATCGCGCTTCTGGTGTTTTATGTCGTGCTGGGATGTTTCATGGACAGTCTTTCCATGATCCTTCTGACCGTGGTTCCGGCCTATGGGGTGATTACCGGGGTTGGCTATGACCCGATCTGGTTTGGTGTTGTCCTGGTATCGGTTGTTGAAATCGGCCTGATCACCCCGCCAATTGGCATGAACCTGTTTATCATTCAGGGCGTTTCACCGGACATGAAGATCACCACCCTTGCGCGCGGCATCCTGCCATTTCTGGCGGCTGACTTTGTGCGGGTAATCCTGATGATTGCAATCCCGGGTCTGGTTCTGTGGTTGCCACATATGCTGGGATTTGGTGCCTACTAACTACGTCACCTTGTTTTCGGCACAGCAAGCTGAAACAATCAAAACACATTGTTTCCCAAACGCCACCATAAGAAATTATGGTGGCGCAACTGATTGGAAAGCACATGATCCGCCCCGCAAAACCCAGCGATGAAACCGCCATCCGCGAGTGCGCCATCTCGGCTTATCAGCAATATGTTGCCGTGATCGGGCGAAAGCCGGCCCCGATGTCCGCCGACTTTGCGGCACAAATCAGCGCCGGCCACATTCATGTCGCAACCGATGACGACGACCGGCCCGTTGGCTTTGTTGTTTTTTACCCGGATGACGATACGACCATGATGCTTGAAAACATTGCGGTTACGCCCGCGCAAAATGGGTGCGGTATTGGCAAACGCCTGATGGCCGTCTGCGAGGAAACCGCACGGCAGCAAGGGTTTTCGCGTGTCCGTCTTTATACCAATGAAAAGATGTCGGCGAATTTATCGATTTACCCGCATCTTGGTTATGTCGAAACAGACCGACGCACGGAAGACGGCTTCAAGCGCGTTTATTTTGAAAAGCAGCTGCCCGCTTAGCGGCGCCAAAAGCAAAAGCCCGGATTGATGTCATCCGGGCTTTTGTAAAATCAATTGCCGATGATTATTCGGCGGCATCCACCTTCAGCACGCCACGGCGGATCTGGTCTTCTTCGATGCTTTCAAACAGGGCGCGGAAATTGCCCTCGCCAAAGCCTTCGTCGCCTTTGCGCTGAATAAACTCAAAGAAGATCGGGCCGATCACGGTTTTCGAGAAGATTTGCAGCAGGATCTTGGTCGTGCCGCCATCAACCACCCCTTCGCCATCAATCAGGATGCCGTGGGTTTTCATGCGGTCAATCGGCTCTTCATGACCATGCACGCGTTCGTGCGATTTTTCGTAATAGGTTTCCGGGGGACCTGGCATGAATTTCAGATCATTGGCGGCAAGCTTGTCAGTGGCGTCATAGATGCCGTCGGTTCCGACCGCGATATGCTGAATGCCTTCGCCCTTGTATTTGCGCAGGTATTCTTCGATCTGGCTTTTGTCATCGGTCGATTCATTGAGCGGAATTCGGATCTTGCCACAGGGGGACGTGATCGCGCGGCTGACCAGACCGGTGATTTTGCCGGCAATGTCAAAGAAGTGGATTTGCTTGAAACCAAACAGGTCGCGATAGAAGTCCCACCATTTATCCATATTGCCGCGATAAACGTTATGGGTCAGGTGATCGAGGTAATAGAAACCAACCCCTTCTGGCTTTGGATCGCGTTCGCCCAGCCAGTCAAATTCCGCGTCATAAGCCGAACCGGTTTCGCCGTATGTGTCGATGAAATACAGCAATGACCCGCCAATGCCGACGATGGCCGGGACATCAAGCGTTTTGTCATCGCCCAAATAGGGTTCTGCGCCCTTGGCGACCGCATGATCAAAGGCATGTTTGGCATCAACCACGCGCCATGCCATCGACGGTGCGCACGGCCCGTGTTTTTCGACGAACTTCATGCCGTGCGAGGACGGCTCGGCATTGAGGATGTAGTTGATATCGCCCTGACGCCAGACAGTGATGTTTTTGGTTTTGTGTTTGGCAACCGGGCGATAGCCCATGCGGTCAAACAGGGTTTCGAGCTTGTCGGCCTCTTCATGGGCGAATTCGACAAACTCGAACCCGTCGGTTCCGGCCGGGTTTTCATCGCTTATGGTTGCGCGCGGGGCATCATGCGGGAACGGACCCATTGGAAGTCTCCTTTGATTGGCACATTCGAATGATTGGAATTATTCGAATTCTTGTTATGTCCCAATCGTGCGCCAAACCGCGTGCAACGTGCGTGCATTTAGGCTTGCTTTTCGGAATTCTTTGCATAAATCATGCATTAGACAATCATTTGGCGCGTGAAACATGCAACTGGACCGACTGGACCTTAAACTGCTGGCGGAACTGCAAAAGGATGGCCGTCTGACAAACAATGATTTGTCAGAACGCATCGGCCTTTCGGCATCACAATGTTCGCGCCGCCGTGCGCGCCTTGAAGACGACAAGGTCATTCGCGGATACAGGGCCGATATTGACCGGCAAAAGATGGGCATGGGGTTGCTGGTGGTGATTTCGGTGACACTTGCCACCCATAACCGCGACAATGCCAAACGGTTTGCCAGACTGTTGGCCGATTTGCCCGAAGTGCTTGAGGCATTCTCGCTGACCGGGGAGATGGATTACCACCTTAAGGTCGCGACCAAGGATCTGGCCGCACTTTCGCATTTCGTCAATGAGGTGCTGTTGCCCCATGACTCGGTCCAGCATGTGAAGACATCGATTGTTCTGAATGTGCTGAAGGATTTCGAGGGGCTTGCTGTCGATCCGGATCTTTGAGCCATAAAAAGGGAAAAGGCCGCGCCCCGAAGGCACGGCCTTACCTGTCCCGAAACTCCCCTTACAAAAAAGTTTCGGTGACGCCCCCCTGTATTGAGGGTCAGGACCCATCAATTTGATTTAAATGGCAGACGTTATATTTGTGAAATCCAAGGAAAAGCCCGCAGGGCGGGTCGGTATCCCGCACAAGGGATTTGACGCCGGAGTTTGCAAATATAACGTCTGTCCTTCGGATTAACCGGATTTGCACGGGCTACTTTGTCGTAAAACCTTGAAAGATAAATATCTTTCGGCGGCTTTGCTCCGCGTATCCGCACAAATCCGGTCAACCATTAAAACCAAATTGATGGGTCCTGACCCTAATCACTAGATGGCAAGGTACTGATCGCGCAGTTCCTCGTTATCCAGAACAGCCTGCGCGGTGCCGTCGAAGACGATCTCGCCGCTATCCATGATAATCGCGCGGTCGGCCAGTTTCAGGGCTGCAATTGCGTTCTGCTCGACAATAATCGTGGTGATGCCGAGTTTCTTGACGTTTTGCAGGGTCTTTTCAATTTCCTGAACAATGACCGGTGCCAGACCTTCGTAGGGTTCATCCAGCAGCAAAAGCTTGATATCACGGGCCAGTGCACGCCCGATCGCCAGCATCTGCTGTTCGCCACCGGAAAGGGTGATGGCTTCCTGTTCCGCCCTTTCGCCAAGACGCGGGAACAGTTCATAGATGCGCTGGATCGACCAGCCATGCGGCTCGGCAATCTGGGCCAGTTCAAGGTTCTGCTGAACCGTCATGCCCGGAATGATGCGACGATCTTCGGGCACAAGTTGCAGACCCAGACGGGCGGCCTGCCATGCCTTCATTTCGTGCAATGGCTGGTGATCAAGCCAGATTTCACCGTGTTTGAGTTCCGGGTCACCCATGCGGGCGAGCGTGCGGAGTGTCGATGTCTTGCCCGCCCCGTTACGCCCGAGAAGGGCGAGAATTTCGCCCTCGCGGACGTCAAAGGACAGCCCCTGAACGATATAGCTTTCGCCGTAATAGGCATGGATGTCATAGACCGAGAAAAACGCCGGATCTCCACCCTGTTTACGGACGGGTTCCTGTTTTGGCAAAGCGTTCATACCGTTTCCCCTCCGAGATAGGCTTCCTTGACCCGTGGGTCGTTACGTACTTCTTCCGGCGTGCCTTCACAAATGATGGCACCCTGGGCCAAGACGCTGATGCGATCGGCAAGACTGAAGACAACATGCATGTCGTGTTCAATGATCACCTTGGTCATGCCGCGCTCCTTGATCCGTTTGAGCAGATCAATCGTGCGGTTGGTGTCATGGCGCGACATGCCAGCGGTTGGTTCATCGAGCAGGAACAGTTTCGGCTGCTGGCCAAGGCACATGGCAAGTTCAAGACGACGTTTGTCACCACGCGACATCGAACCGGCAAGATGATCCTTGTGCTGAAGCAAACCGACATCTTCAAGAAGGTGCTCGGCATGTTCGCGGACTTCTTTTTCCGCAAACAGGCTGCTGAGGAAGTTCATCTTGAAAATGCCTTCGCGCTTGGCAAAGGCCGGAACCATCACGTTTTGCAAAAGCGACAGTTCCGGGAAGATTTCCGGCGTCTGGAAAACACGCGCGACACCAAGCTGGTTGATCTCGTGCGGTTCCTTGCCGGTCAGAACCTGATCGCCAAGCAACACACGACCGCGGCTGGGTGCCAAGCGCCCGACAATCACGTTCAGCAATGTCGATTTGCCCGCACCGTTTGGCCCGATGATCGCGTGCACGGTGCCTTCCTTGACCCGAAGGTTGATATCGGAAAGCGCCTGCAGACCGCCAAAGTTCTTGTCGACGTCGGTGACGTCAAGAATGTATTCGGACATGGATCAGACCTCCCCCGCCGATGTTTGTTCTTTTTCTTTGGTTTCGTGGGCTTCGGACTTCGGCTCGGCTTTCTCCCGTTTGGTAACCAGGCGCGTCAGGCGCGTGATACCTTCCATGATGCCACCGGGCAGGAAGATCACGATCAGCATGAAGACAAGACCAAGGGTCAGGTGCCAACCTTCGCCGACAAACAGGCCAACCACGGATGCCACCGGATGGGCCAGCCAATCGGGCAGGAAGGAAAACGCATTGAGCAACACGGTATCGTTAAAGGCCGAGAAGATGTTCTCGAAATACTTGATGATACCTGCACCCAGAAGCGGACCAATCAGCGTACCAACACCGCCAAGGATCGTGATCAGAACGACCTCGCCCGAGGCGGTCCATTGCATGCGTTCAGCCCCGGCCAGCGGATCGGTCACCGCCAGAAGCGAACCGGCAAGACCGGCATACATCCCCGAAATGACAAAGGCGGTCATCAGATATGGACGGGTGCTGAACCCGGTATAACCCATGCGGTTCTGGTTAGACTTGATTGCACGCAGCTTAAGCCCGAATGGGGACCGGAAGATGCGCAAGTAAATGAAGAACGAAATCAGCATCAGGGCGGCACAGATATAGAAGCCGGAATAGCCGATCCCCTCGATCCCGAACAGGTTCGGGGTCGGAAGCGATCCGTCATCGACGATGCCCGACATCCGATCCAGAACGCGCGGATCGGCCTGTTCAAGCTGCAGACCGGTTTCACCATTGGTGATCGGGGTCAGAACCGAATAGGCGAGGTTATAGGACATCTGCGCAAAGGCCAGTGTCAGGATCGAAAAGTAAATCCCCGAACGACGCAAGGACACAAAGCCGATCGCGAGCGCAAACAGCCCTGAGAGAACCGTGCCAAAGATCATGGCCGGAATAACGTTCATCGACAGCAGCTTGAACGACCAGACCGCCGTGTAGGACCCCACACCCAGGAAGGCTGCGTGACCAAAGGACAGATAGCCGGTCAGACCAAACAGGATGTTGTAGCCGATGGCAAAGATGCCAAAGATCATGAACTTCTGCATCAGGTCGGGATAGGCCGCCCCGAAGGGCTGCAACCAGATCGGCATGGTCAGAACCACGACCGACAGGATGGCCATAAAGATCATATCTTTCTTGGGCGAGACGATTTTTGTATTTGACATTATTAGCTCTCCATCACGCCCCGGCGTCCCAGCAGACCACGCGGACGGGTCAGCAGAATGACGACGGCAACAAGGTAGATGATGATCTGGTCAATGCCCGGGAAGATGTCTTTTACCTCGGTCATGGACGAGAAAGACTGCAAGATCCCCAGCAGGAAGCCAGCGGCCACCGCACCGGGCAAGGAGCCCATGCCACCCACAACAACCACGACAAATGACAGCACCAGGAAGTCCATGCCCAGATGGTAATCCGGGGGCAGAACCGGCGTGTACATCACGCCTGCCAGACCCGCGACCACGGCCGCGATGCCAAACACAATCGTAAAGCGACGTTCAATATTGATGCCCAGAAGTTCGACCGTTTCGCGGTCGGCCATCCCGGCGCGCACCACCATCCCGTAGGTGGTGAAATGCAGGAAGGAGAACACAAGACCGATGGTGATCAGCGAGAACGCCAGATAAATCAGACGCCACCACGGATAAACCACCGCTTCGCCCAAACCAAAGATCGCACCAACGGCAGCAGACCCGGAAACGATATCCGGAGCGCCCTGCGGGATCGGGTTTGCGCCAAAGGCGGCCTTGACCAGTTCCTGAAGCACGATGGCCAGACCAAAGGTCACAAGAATCTGTTCGGCGTGAGGACGCTTGTAGAAATGCCGGATGAGGGAGCGTTCCATGACAATGCCGATGAGCAACATCACCGGTATTGCCAGAATGATCGATAACGGCACCGACCAGTCAATGATCGCCGTCCCGGTATCGCCAAACCACAGTTCGAGGTAGGGCGTTTCCTTGTAGGCGTCAAAGAAGGTAACCGACTCATCCTTGACCTTGACCGAAAGGGTCAAAAGTTTTTCGAGAGTTACCGCGCAAAATGCACCCATCATAAAGATGGCACCATGCGCGAAGTTCACCACGCCAAGCGTGCCGAACACCAGGGTCAGGCCAAGCGCAATCAGTGCATAGGCACCGCCCTTGTCCAGACCATTCAGGATTTGAAGAAATATAGCGTCCATCAGATATCCGCCGCGTATTCGTAAGGGACTTAGTCAAAAGTCGTACAGGCCGAGGCCAGAGGGCAAACGGGCCGACCATTGGGAGATGGCCGGCCCTGCTTGCATCAATTTGGGTGCATCAGACTTGATACGGACCCAGCTCACCGCCGAACATGTCGGCCGGATACTCGACCTGTGACCGCGGCACTTCCTTGACGACTTCAAGAAGGTCGAAGTTGGACTGCGGGTTTTCTTTACCACGCACGACCAGAACATCCTTGAAGCACTGATGGTCTTCTGCACGGTACAGGGTCGGGCCATTGCCCGCGCCATCGAACTCGAAACCTTCGAGCTGTTTGATGACTTCCCAAGGTGCGAAGGTACCGGCCATTTCGCAGGCGTTTGCATAAAGCAGCGTCTGGACGTAGCAGGTATGTGCAGCCTGGGACGGCGGGAAGCCGTATTCCTGACCGAACGATTTCACGAAGGCCTGCGAACCGGCATCCTGAAGCGACCAGTGCCAGTTGGTGGTCCCAAGGATACCTTTTGCAGCTTCGCCAGCACCCTGTGCCATCAGGCGGGAATACAGCGGAACAACGATTTCGAAGTTCTTGCCATTCACCTGCTTGTCACGCAGACCGAACTGAACGGCCTGGGTCAGGGAGTTGACCATGTCCTTACCATAGTGGTTCAGGATCAGGACATCTGCGCCAGAGTTCAGAACCGGGGTGATGTACTGGGAGAAGTCACCTGCACCCACCGGGGTACGGACGGTGTTCACAGTTTCCCAACCGATGTTTTCGGTTGCGGCCTTGATCGATTCTTCCTGGGTCCAGCCCCAGGTGTAATCGGCCGTCAGGTGATAGGCGCGGCGTTCTGCGCCATACTCGTCGAGCAGAACCGGCGCGATCGCCTGACCGGACATGTAAGCGTTAAAGAAGTGGCGGAAGCCATAACGCTTTTTGTCTTTACCGGTGGTGTCGTTCGAGTGGGTCAG
Source organism: Thalassospira indica (assembly GCF_003403095.1). Taxonomy (NCBI): domain Bacteria; kingdom Pseudomonadati; phylum Pseudomonadota; class Alphaproteobacteria; order Rhodospirillales; family Thalassospiraceae; genus Thalassospira; species Thalassospira indica. Next base: position 4,028,427 of record NZ_CP031555.1, read on the forward strand.
ACCCGCCATGAAGATGACGCCCATTTCCTGGCAAAGACCCTGCACGGCAATTGCCACACCAGAGGACGAACCACCGGTGACCATCGCCACATTGTCTTTTTCAATCATACGCTTGGCAGAAGCACGCGCAGCATCGGACTTGGTCTGGGTATCACCGGTCACGAACTCGACTTTTTTGCCGAGGATGCCGTTACCCTTGAGCTCAAGCGGCTTGATGGTATTGAGCATACCGCCATCGCCTTCGCCGTTGATGTGCTTGACCGCAAGCTGATAGGCACGCAATTCGTCAGCACCCTCATCGGCATACGGACCGGTCTGCGGTACGTTGAAACCGAGTTTGACACTGGCAGCACTGCCCGGATCACCCCGGAAGGTCTGGGCGTGCGCGTTCTTGATGAAATGCATCGGGAAAGTGCCGCCGATGAGGGCTGCACCCGTGGTTGCCGCGGATCCCTTCAGGATCGTACGACGAGATACATTTCCGATAAGCTTAGTCTCCGACATGGTTTTCCTCCCCAATGTCTTGGGATCTGTTTCAGAGAAATCTGAGGCCTGTTTTTTGGTTCGTTTTTTTATCGACCTGACAAAACAATGAGGATCATCTGAAAATGAATCAACACCTAGTTGATATAAAAGAACTTTTTTGTAAATATATAGATGAGATTTGTGAAAATTAGTAAATTCTGTCAACAGGTAAGACTTTAGTATGGCGCGTCAGGCCCCCATCGGACACCGCATTCGCGGACGGCGAAAAGACATCGGGATGACCCAGAATGCCCTGGCGAAGGCGGCGGGTATCTCGGCGTCCTACCTTAATCTGATTGAACATAACCGCCGCTCGATCGGTGGCGGATTGTTGATGCGGATAGCCGAGGCACTGGAAATTCATCCTCATAGCCTGTCAGGGTCTGAGGAAAGCCGGTTGCTTTCGGATCTGGCCGAAGTTGCATCCGACCCGGTCTTTCGCACCACCCCGGTCGAAAGCCGCGAATTCCCCGCCATGATTGCGGCCTCACCGGGCATGATCACAGCGTTTTTGTCGCTATATCGCGCCTATCGCAGTGGCCTTGATGATATTGACGCGCTGTCCGAACGGCTCAGCCATGACCCGTTCCTGACCGAGGCCAGCCATTCGATCCTGACCCGGATTACCTCGATCCGCACAGTGGCCGAGATTTTCGATGATTATGATGATCTGTCACGCGATCAGCGGGCACGCTTTAACGCGACACTGGTGCGCGAATCCCAGCGCCTTGCGGAATCCGCGACCGAAATTTTCAACTTCCTTGAACGCGGCGAGGCCGGCCGCCCGGCCGCCAGCCCGGCCGAGGAAGTTGATGATCTGCTATATGACAATGCCAACCACTTCCCCGCCCTTGAAGACCACGCAAACAAGATGCGCCCGGTGATTGATCCTGATGGCGGGCTCTATCTGACCGATCTGATCAATTATCTGGAAGACACCCATAACACCCGGATCGAACGCCGCCCGTCCGAGGACTTCCTGACAAGCGGCTATCAGTGGGATGCCAAGAACAATACCCTGCGCATTTCCCGCGCCCTTCCGATCACCTCGGCGCGCTTTCAGGCGGCCCGCACCATCTGCCGGCTTGAAGCCGCCGACCCGATCAACGAGATATTGGATCGCGCCCAGATTGGCAGCAAAGCCGGACGGGTTCGCGCATCCGAGGCATTGATATCCTATACCGCCGCCGCACTGCTGTTTCCCTATGACCTGTTTTTGGATGATGTGCGCAGCATGCGCCACGACATCGAACTTTTGCAGCAACGCTACGCGGCAAGTTGGGAACAGATTTGCCACCGCCTGACAACACTGCGCCGCCCGGGGGCCGAGGGCATTCCGTTCCATCTGGTGCGCACCGACATCGCCGGAAACATTTCCAAACGGTTCTCGGCATCGGGCCTGCAATTGCCGCGTTATGGCGGGGCCTGCCCGCGCTGGGTGGTGCACGAAGCCTATACCGCGCCCGAACGCGTCATCCCGCAATTTGTTCGCCTGCCCGATGGCAGTGAATTTCTGTTTGTTGCCCGTGCCTTGCGGTCCGGGGCCGGCGGATATGGCGTTCCGCGCTCGGTTCATTCGGTGATGATCGGGTGCGACACAGCCTTTTCAAATGATGTGGTTTATGGCGACCGATTATCGCTTGATCGTCCTGAGTCGGCGGTGCCGGTCGGGATTTCATGCCGCCAGTGCCCGCGCGATGATTGCGCACAACGGGCCTATGAAATGGCCGATGGCACGCCGAAAGCCGCCAAAAAATGATCCGATGAGAGCTTTCAAGCAACGTCTTATCTATACCACCCCAAAGTAGCATTATCATTCAGCCCGTAAGCCGTTAGGATTGGGAATATAAAAATCCAAAAAATCGGGGAGAACGTCCTTGAATGAGAGACCAAAGGTCTTGATTGCCGAAGACGAGGAAACCATTGTCGAATCACTCAGCTTTCTGATGGAAAAGGAAGGCTATGACGTCAGTGTTGCAACAGATGGCCGTACGGCGATTTCGATGATTGCGCGCGATATTCCGGACATGGTTTTACTTGATGTCATGATGCCCGTTTGCGACGGGTTTGAAGTCGTGCGCGCAGCGCGTAACGATCCCAACACCCGACAAATGCCCATCATGATGCTGACTGCCAAAACCCGCGAGGTGGATCGCCGCAAGGGGCTTGAACTTGGCGTTGATGATTTCGTCACCAAGCCGTTTTCCACGCGTGATGTTGTGTCCCGGGTCAAGGCCCTGCTGGAACGCGCCGCAAACTGAAACGCGGCCCGCGTTCCGCATCAACTGGCAGGAGGCCCCCATCACACCGCCACGCAAACTTACCGAACGTGCGCTTGTTCTGATGCTGGTGGCCCTGTTCATCTGGCTGCCGCCGATTGTGGGGATGTTTTCGCTTGATGGCACGATCCTTGGCCTGCCGATCCTGTTTGTCTATTTCTTTGTCGGATGGGCGATTTTGATTGTGCTGTGTGCCGTTCTGACCCGCGCACTGCGCAGTGCCGCCCAGATCGAGAGGAAATAGCCGATGCTGTCCTCGGAACTGGTCATCCTTGTTTCGCTGATTTATGTCGGCCTGCTTTATGCGATTGCATGGTGGGGCGACAAACGCGCGCGCGATGGCCATTCCTGGGTCCGCAACCCGACGGTCTATACCTTATCCATCGCGGTATATTGCACGTCATGGACGTTTTATGGCGCGGTCGGAACAGCTGCGCGCAACGGGCTTGAGTATCTGACGATTTATCTTGGCCCGACCGTGATCTTTCTCGGCTGGTGGTTTTTGCTGCGCAAGATGTTGCGCATTTCCAAGGCCCATCGCATTACCTCGATCGCCGACTTTATCTCGTCACGCTATGGCAAAAGCACGCAGCTTTCGGTCCTTGTGACCCTGATCGCGGTGATCGGCACCACGCCCTATATCGCGCTTCAGCTCAAGGCGATTGCCACCAGTTACACTGTTCTGACCGGCTGGGAGTTTGGCATGGTCGAACCGGTTCGCGAAACGGTCAGCATCTTTTCCGACAGTGGCTTTTGGGCCGCGGTTGGCCTGACGCTGTTTGGCATTCTGTTTGGTACGCGCTTCATTGATGCTGATGAACATCACGAAGGCATGGTTGCCGCCATCGCCTTTGAAAGTCTGGTCAAGCTGTTTGCCCTTTTGGCCGTTGGCTTCTTTGTCTCGTTTGTGATGTATGACGGGCTTGGCGACCTGTTTGCCCAATCTGCCGAAAACGCCGATACGGCAAAGCTCCTGATGCTGCCCGAGGGGGGCAGTTCGCGCTGGCTGACGCTTATGATGCTGTCGATGGCGGCCATCCTGTGCCTGCCGCGCCAGTTTCAGGTGATCATTGTTGAAAATGTCGATGAACGTCACCTTGCCACCGCAAGCTGGGCCTTTCCGCTTTATTTGCTGGCGATGAACCTGTTTGTTCTGCCGATTGCACTGGCCGGGCTGGGGGCTCTTCCGGTCTGGTCGGACCCGGACTTCTTTGTGATTTCCGTGCCGCTGTTTGAAGACCAATCAATGCTGGCGTTGCTCGCCTATGTTGGCGGCCTGTCGGCCAGTACCAGCATGGTGATTGTTGCCACCATTGCGCTTTCGACCATGGTGTGCAACGACCTGATTGTGCCCGCACTTTTGCGTATTCGCCCGCTGCGTCTGACCGAACGCGATGATCTGACCGGGCTTTTGATCTTTATCCGGCGGGCGTCCATCGTCGTCGTGGTGTTTATGGGCTTTGCCTATTACCGGTCTGCCGGGGCCAGTGATGCGCTGGCGGAAATCGGGCTGATTTCCTTTGCCGCCATTGCCCAGTTCATCCCGATCATGATTGGCGGGCTATACTGGAAGGGCGGCACACGGACCGGCGCGCAGGTGGCCCTTACCATCGGCTTTGCGGTCTGGGGCTATACCCTTTTGCTGCCATCGCTTGCCGATAGTGGCTGGATGGATCCATCGCTTATTCTCAATGGCGCGTTTGGCCATCCGTGGTTACGCCCCGAAAGCCTGTTTGGGTTGACGGATTTTGCACCGCTGACCCACGCCCTGATCTGGTCGATCTCGCTTAATACCGCGGCCTATGTGTTGATCAGTCTGTTTACCGAGCCAAGCGCGCTTGAACGCATTCAGGCGACCCTGTTTGTCGATGCCTTTTCCCGCAAGGGGCAGGATACCGTGATCTGGCGGTCATCGGCCTCGGCCAATGATCTTTATGAACTGGTCGAACGGTTTTTGGGCCGGGATCGTGCCTATCAGTCGTTCCGCCAGTTTGATCAAAGCATTGATCCATCCTGGCGGGGCAAGGGCGAAGCCGATGCCGACATGATTGCCTTTACCGAACGGCTTCTGGCGGGTTCCATCGGGGCGGCATCGGCCCGTGTGATGGTGTCATCCGTCGCCAAGGGCGAAATGGTCAGCCTTGATGAAGTGCTTGAGATCCTCGAAGAGACCTCGCACGTCATCGAATATTCCCAGCGCCTTGAAACCAAGTCGCGCGAACTTGAAAAAGCCGCGGCCGAGCTGCGTGCCGCCAACGAACGGCTTAAGGAACTGGACCGGCTCAAGGATGAATTCCTGACCATGGTCAGCCATGAATTCAGAACGCCGCTGACATCGATCCGGTCGTTTTCGGAAATTCTTGTCGACTCCCCGAACCTGGACCCGAAACAAGCCGATCACTTCCTTGAAATCATTGTCCGCGAAAGCGAACGCCTGACCCGCCTGATTGACGACCATCTTGACCTTGCCCGTCTCGAAGCCGGTCATTCCGACTGGCGCGCGGTCGAAGTCGATCCGCGTACGGTGCTTGATGAAAGCATCGATGCTGTCAAAGGGCTGTTTGATGCCAAGGGTGTTGTTCTGACCAAGGAATATTCGCGCAATTCAGCCCTGTTGCATGTTGACCGCGATCGCCTGACGCAGGTCTTCATCAATCTGCTCTCGAACGCCGCCAAGTTCTCCGCCCCCGATCACCCCGAAGTATCAGTGCGCGGGGAAGCCATGGATGGCGGCTATCTGGTTTCGATCACTGATAACGGCAAGGGCGTTGCACCGAACGAGCTTGAAATCATCTTTGACAAGTTTTCGCGCGGCGGCAAATACGCCGATGACAAACCCAAGCCATCCGGTTCGGGCTTGGGCCTCGCAATTGCCAAGCATGTTGTCGAACATTGTCAGGGCAAGATATGGGCTGAAAGCCCTGCGGGACGCGGGGCAACCTTCCGCGTTTTCATTCCCGGCACCATCATGGAAGCCATCAAGCCCGCCAAACCGGCATCCTTTGGCAGCTAGCACCCCCCGAACAAATAAGGGCGCGCAAATTTGGCTTTGCGCGCCCTTTGGTATTGCGATGATCGCAATGCTTATTTCATGGTGGGCATGACGAATTCAGCGCCCTTGCGAATGCCGGTCGGCCAGCGCGTGGTGATGGTTTTCAGCTTGGTATAGAACCGCACACCTTCCGGGCCATGCATGTGATGGTCGCCAAACAGCGATGCTTTCCAGCCACCGAACGAATGGAAGGCCATCGGGACCGGGATCGGTACGTTAATGCCAACCATGCCAGTCTGGGTACGTGCGGCAAATTCACGGGCGGTGTCGCCATCGCGGGTGAAGATCGCGGTACCATTGCCATATTCGTGGTCATCAACAAGGTTGGCAGCGGTTTCGAAATCATCGGTACGCACAACCGACAGAACCGGGCCAAAGATCTCTTCCTTGTAGATGCTCATATCCGGGGTGACGTCATCAAAGAGCGTACCACCAACGAAGTAACCGTCCTCATAGCCCTGAAGCTTGATGTCACGGCCATCGACCACCAGCTTGGCACCTTCTTCGACACCCTTGTTGATATAGCCGACAACCTTGTCACGGTGGGCAGCGGTCACAAGCGGGCCCATTTCGGCCGCCGGATCAATACCCGGCGCCACGCGCAGTTCATTGATGCGCGGAACCAGCTTCTCGATCAGGGTATCTGCCGTTTCCTTGCCGACCGGCACCGCAACCGAAATTGCCATGCAACGCTCGCCAGCCGAACCGTACGCCGCGCCCATCAGGGCATCAACCGCCTGATCCATATCGGCATCGGGCATGATGATCATGTGGTTTTTCGCGCCACCAAGCGCCTGGCAACGCTTGCCCTGCGCGGTCGCGGTTTCATAGATGTATTTGGCAATCGGGGTCGATCCGACAAAGCTGATGGCCGAAACATCCGGATCAAACAAAAGCGCATCCACTGCTTCCTTGTCGCCCTGAACAACGTTGAACACGCCATCCGGAAGACCGGCTTCGGTCAGCCATTCGGCCAGCAGAAGGGACGCGGACGGATCACGCTCTGACGGTTTCAGGATAAAGCAGTTACCGCACGCAAGGGCGACCGGGAACATCCACATCGGCACCATGGCCGGGAAGTTGAACGGCGTGATACCGGCAACGATACCAAGTGGCTGACGGATAGAATGGCTATCAACCTTGGTGCCGACATTTTCGGTGAACTCACCTTTCAGCAGCTGCGGCGCGCCGGTGGCAAATTCAACAACCTCGATCCCGCGGGTGACTTCGCCCAACGCATCCGACAAAACCTTGCCATGCTCGGCCGTGATGGCGGCAGCCAGTTCTTCGGAACGCTCTTCAAGGATGCCGAGGAACTTGTTGAGGATACGTGCACGGCGCAGCGGCGTGGTTGCGGCCCATTCAGCGGCAACGGCGGACGCGGACTCAACAGCGGCGCGGACCTCGGCCTTCGATGCCAGATCAACCGTTGCACTCTGTGCGCCAGTTGCCGGATTGAAAACCGGTACTGAGCGGCCGGAGTTGCCGGCAACGCGTTTGCCGTTGATGTAATGGGTAAGTTGGGTTGCCATTGGGTTTCTCCCGATAAACCTGATGATCAGTGGGACGATCTTAATATAAGTGGGGGTCTTCCCCCTTAATAACCTGCACCCATTATGACTATGCACAGGGATGCACATCAATTATCATTTCCGCAAATTCGATGTGCAAAAATTAAAGTCATGACAGGATCACACCCACCATGGATTGGGATCGCTTCCGTATCTTTCTGGCTGTTGCCCGCCAAGGTCAGATCCTTGCCGCCGCCCGGCAGCTTGGCCTAAACCACGCAACAGTTGGGCGCCAGCTAACGGCCCTTGAGCAGGAACTTGGCACCAAACTGATCGAACGGCGCACCACCGGATCGGACCTGACCCCGGCGGGACGGGAATTGATGCAGGCAGCAGAGGCCGCTGAATCGGCTTTTTTACGCGCTGGCACCGCCGTTTCCAACCAGTCAGAGCTGATCAGCGGCACGGTCCGCGTTGGCGTCCCCGATGGATTGGGCAACTATTTTCTGGCAAGTGAGTTGGCTCACTTTGCGTCCAATCACCCGGATCTTGTGATCCAACTGGTGCCGCTGCCACGCACATTCTCGCTATCGCAACGCGAAGCCGACATTGCCATCACACTTGATCGACCCAAGCAAGGGCGCCTGGTGATCAGTAAACTCACCGACTACACACTGAGTGTCTATGCCAGCAAATCCTACATCGAACGTTTTGGTGCGGTCAAAACCGAGGCCGATCTGACAGACCGCCTGTTTGTCACCCATATCGAAGACCTGATTTACAGCCGCGCACTGGATTACGCCGCTCGCCTTGGCAAACTGATGAAACGCCGATTTGAATGCGGCAGTGTGGTGGCCCAGATGGAAGCTGTGCGAAACGGATACGGCATCGGCATCCTGCACGACTACGCCACCGAAGGCATCCCCGGCCTCGTCCGTCTGCTGCCTGAAATCCGATTCACCCGCAACTACTGGATGCTCCAGCACCCGGACACCAAGGATACGCGAAGTGTCGCAGCCATTGTCGATCATATAACACGCGTCGTACGTGGGGCTCGTGATCGGTTTATCATGAGCTGAGAAAACACAATTACGGTCAAAGGCAAAAAGCCGATTGCGCCAAGCGGATCGCCATCACATACCCGTTGCGACCAGGCAAACAAAACAAAAGCCCGCTCAATACTGAACGGGCTTTTTGATCACCAAGAAGTGACGAACGGTCATTTATTTCGCCAGTCAATTTCGATTTTGGTCTGGGGCGACATGGTCCGCAGCTTGTCTTCGAAATAAGCCTGCATATCTGCAAGGCTGTGTTCATCGGCCGCTGACATCGCAACCGTCAGAAACAGCGGCGTCGCCGTCAACTCGCACGCACCATTTTCAAATGCCAGAACGCCAGCATCGGGTTTGCGCAGGGTACCCTTGACGTCTTCGCCACGGGCTTGCAGCATCATCCCCTTGAGAAAGCAAGGCGCGCCGCGCAAATAGATATCTGCAAACGCAAAGCTACCGACACCGTCCGGTGCCTTTGAAGTCCGAGACACAGGGCCAGCCTCATCAACTGAAACATCCATCGGATTGACCGAAACCGGCCAAGACTCGTTCACTTTGATCGCCAGATTAGACATGTGCATCACCAATCCTGTAAGGGCGCTTTATGCGCACGGTATCCCCATACCCCTTGGACACGCATTTCACATTGCTTAAGCACTGAACAATAATGACTACTAGTCATTTATCGCACATCACAGAAGAACGTCAATGCACTTTGTCCTGACAAAAATGTCCTGAATCGGGCAAAGCGCAAGTCTGTCGGCAAAAATTTCTGAAATATCTGCGTGACGATCCGCCAGATCACGCAGATCATCGCGAAAAATCGTTATTTAACAACGGCATGCAGCAGAGATCACATTGCTGTGACGTGATCTGGATTGCTGCATCCCGATATTTGCATGGCAGCGTTGTCTAGCCCTGCACCACTTCCTGACGCTGCGCGCCCAAGCCATCGATTCCCAGTTCCATCACGTCACCGGGATTGAGGTATACCGGCGGGTTTTGCCCCATTCCCACACCCGGCGGCGTGCCGGTCGAGATGATGTCACCGGGTTGCAGGCTCATGAAACGTGAAAGATAGCTGACGACGAATGCGACGCCATAGGCCATGGTTTTCGTGCTGCCGTCCTGATAACGCTTGCCGTTCACATCAAGCCACATGGAAAGGTTTTGCGGATCGGCAACCTGATCGCGGGTGACAAGCCACGGACCAATCGGGCCGAAGGTATCGGCACTTTTGCCCTTTACCCACTGGCCGGAATGTTCGAGCTGAAAGGCGCGCTCGGAAACATCGTTGATCAGGCAGTAACCTGCGACATGATCAAGCGCATCGGCCTTGTCGACATATTTGGTGTGCTTGCCGATCACCACGCCCAGTTCGACTTCCCAATCGGTTTTGGTCGAACCGCGCGGAATTTCAATCGTGTCATTCGGACCACAAACGGCCGAAGTTGCCTTAAGGAAAATGATCGGTTCTGGCGGGAGTTCCATGCCGGCTTCTTGCGCATGATCGGAATAATTCAAACCGATGCAGATAAATTTGCCTGGCCGCCCGACACAGGCGCCAATGCGCGGATCACCCGACACGACCGGCAGGCTTTCCGGATCAAGTGCTGCGATACGTGCAAAGGTTTCATCGGAAATCGTGGTTGGATCAAGATCATCAATCACGCTGGAAAGATCGCGGATGACGCCATCCGCATCACAAAGCCCCGGTTTCTCCGCCCCGACCGGGCCATAGCGCAAAAGCTTCATGAATTCTCTCTCCTGATATCATCACGCGGGTTCTTTCTGGGTCCTGTACAAGCCAAGTCCTGCAAAAAGAACGATTTATTCCTCATATCTTAGTGATGTCACATCATGATCCCAAAGGGCAAGCCAATTGAGGATACATTATCCGCAGTGACCATGATGATTGTTCTCGCCCGGTAATTCGATATCATCACCGAAAAGACCACTGCGCCGAGAAAGGAAACGAAAGGACATGATGGAGACCCTTACCGCAGCCGACGGGCACAAGCTTGATTGTTGGTTTGAGCCACCGGTCGGCACAAGACGCGGCGCGATTGTAATCCTGCAGGAAATCTTTGGCGTCACCGAGCAGCTCAAGGGAGTTGCGCGCAAATATGCCGCGCTTGGTTACGAGGTCGCCATCCCTGCCCTGTTTGACCGGGTAGAGCGTGGTGCGGTTGTGGACTTTAACGATTTTGATCGGGCCCGTGCGCTGATGATGGCGTCCGAGTTGTCAAACACCCTGAGCGACATCGATGCTGCCGCCCGCGCCCTGTCTGCCAAGGGCGGCAAGGTTGGCGTGATCGGTTTTTGCTGGGGCGGCGGGTTGGCACTACGCAGCGCCCAATGTCTTGATATCGCGGCAGGTGTTTCATTTTATGGCACGCGCATCGACCAATATCTCGATAAGCCGCTGCACACACCTTTTCTGGCACATTTTGGCCTGTCAGATGGTCACGTCCCGGTGGAGATGATCGAAGATGCCAAGGCAGCCCTGCCCGGCATGGAAGTGCATATGTATGAAGCCGGGCATGCCTTTGCCAACGAAGCACGTCCATCCGCCTATGTCGAAGCGGCCGCCGAAGTTGCGCATGCCCGCACAGCCGAATTTCTTGCCGTTCATATCGCGGCCTGACGCGACCAGAACCCAGCCCTGACCCATTGGAAACACAGCCCAGATGCGTATTGCCATTCTTGATGACTATCAGAACATCGCCCTGCAGTCGGCCGACTGGACTGACGTCCAAAATCACGGCGAGATCACCGTATTTAACGATCATGTTTGCAATACAGGCGATCTGATCAGCCGCCTTGAGCCGTTTGACGTCCTGTGTGTCATGCGCGAACGCACAGCTCTTACCGGCGACATTTTGCGCGCCCTTCCGAACCTGCGGCTGATCGTGACCACCGGCAAGCGCAATGACGCCATTGATGTCGCGACCGCAAGTGAACTGGGCATCACGGTTTGCGGCACAGAGTCCCCATCCACGGCAACGCCCGAACTGACCTTTGCCCTGATGCTGGCATTGGCCCGCAATCTCATGGCGGAAAACGCATCGATGCGCGTCGGCGGGTGGCAAGTCGGGATCGGTCAGGATCTTGCAGGTTCGACCTTGGGGATTATCGGACTTGGACGGTTGGGCGCAAAGGTCGCAAAAATGGCACAGGCCTTTGACATGAATGTCTGTGCCTGGAGTGCCAACCTGACGCAGGAGCGCTGCGACGAACTTGGCGTGACCCATATGGCAACCAAGGAAGATTTGCTGCGCGCGTCGGATTTCGTCACCATCCATCAACGCCTGTCTGATCGTACCCATGGCCTGATTGGCACGAATGAGTTCAAACAGATGAAGCCAACCGCCTATCTGATCAACACATCACGCGGCCCGATCATTGATGATACTGCCCTGATTGATGCGCTCAACAGCGGCGAGATTGCTGGTGCGGCACTCGATGTTTACGACAAGGAACCACTGCCCGTATCGCATCCGCTGCGCCATTGTGATGGCCTGTTGCTAAGCCCGCATCTTGGCTATGTCACCCGCAACACCTGGAACGTGTTTTACGGCCAGACGGTCGAGGCCATTTTGGCCTGGCAAAACGGCAAACCGATCCGGGTCATAGAGCTTTGAGAAGCGAAACTTTGATTGTATAGGGAAACTCAGATCGCAGAATGTTTGCGATATCCCGGTGCAAACAGAAGCCTTGCGGATGTGATGCCGGTCTGGTTTTCCCAGGTGGTACGTTCCATCAAGAAAAGCGATGTGCCGGGATCTGTGCGCAGCACCTTGGCCTCTTCCTCGGTCGCGCTGATGGCGGAAAAATAAATATCGCCGCGGGTATAGGGCGCATGCAAAACCAGCCATTCATTGGCACTGATCTTTTCAAGGTCGGCATCAAGGATTGTCGGTGTTGCCGCAATCGATACCCAGCGATCCTCGAACATGAACGGCTTGCCATCGGCCAGATGTAATGAGGTGATATGCAGCATATCACTGTCGGCCGTGACGCCGAGATTGGCGCAGATTTCAGGTGGCGGCGTGCGCCGTTCGCTAAACAGCAGGCCATAGGCATATTTCTGCCCGCGTCCTTCGATCTCAAGGCGTATCACCGGAATATCAAGTTTGGCGCGCCGCACCGGGTGGGCTGCCACCCGTGTGCCGGCCTTGCGCCGACGATCCAGGAACCCTTCGGATGCCAGTTCACGCAGCGCACGGTTCACCGTGGCGCGTGCACAGCCAAGTTGCTCGGCAAGTTCGACTTCCTTGGGAATCAGATCGCCGGGCTTCCAAACACGGGTGTGAATGCGGCGCAGAACCTCGTCATGGACGGATTGCCAGCTTTGCTGTTCCAGGCTGTTCACACTGCTTCCTTGAGTTGTTCCATCACTTTGCGATACCGGTTGGTGATCGCGTCATGGGCGATGTGGCGGCCCTCGGTCACAACATGGCGACCGGCCGACCAGACATCACGCACCATGCGATCATCTCCGGCAAAGATATATGTATCGAGGATCGTATCGCCTGTCCGGCCGATCAGGTCAACCGCCGAACCATCAAGGGCCATCAAATCGGCCAGTGCACCGACCTCGATCCGGCCTGAATCGCGCCCGGCGGCCTGTGCGCCGCCCTTGGCCGCTGCGTCATAAATGCGCCGTGCGGTCGATTTTTCTTCGGTTGCCAAAGCCGCGCGGGAATTGTCGCGCAGGCGCTGACTGTATTCCAGGGTCCGAAGTTCTTCCGAGAGCGAAATACGGATATTGGAATCCGACCCCACACCAATCACGCCACCGGCATTGAGATAACGAACGCCATCAAAGATACCATCGCCCAGACTGCTTTCGGTGATCGGGCACAGACCGGCCACAGCACCGGTTTTGGCGAGGGCAAGGGTTTCGTGTTCTTCCATCTGGGTGCAGTGGATCAAACACCAGTTCGCATTCACATCGGCATTTTCAAGCAGCCATTCCGTCGGGCGCTTGCCCCAGCTTTCGCGCACTTCATCCACCTCGGCCAGTTGTTCGGCCAGATGCATGTGGATCGGTCCGTCCTTGGAAAGAAGACTGGTCGCAAGCAGGTCCTCACGGCCAACGGCACGCAGGGAATGCGGCGCAACACCCATCACCGTATCCGCGGGAAGGTTTTTGATCGCGCGAACGGATTCCTCATACAATTTGGTGAACTGGTCCGGATCATTGCCAAAACGGATCTGACCAGGACCAAGCGGGCGCTTGTCACAGCCGCCATATTGATAATGCACGGGCAGAAGCGTCAGGCCGATGCCGGTGATTTCGGTCGCGGCGGCAATGCGTTCGGCCATCTCGGCGATATTGTCATACAAATGCCCGCCGGGGCGATGATGCAGGTAATGGAACTCTGTATTGTTGGCATAGCCGGCTTCCAGCATTTCCATCTGAACGAAGGCTGCGATGGCTTCGACATGGTCCGGGGTCAGCTGATCGAGGAAGCGGAACATCAATTGCCGCCAGGTCCAGAAGGTGTCGCGCGGATCAGGGCCGCGCCTTTCGGTCAGGCCCGCCATGGAGCGCTGGAACGCGTGGCTATGCAGGTTTGAAATCGCCGGAAGAAGGATATCGGTTTTGCTGGTGGCATCGGATGACGCAGCAGAATCGGCCTGAATCGCAGCAATTCTGCCAGTCTCATCGATCTCGATTCGGACATTGCGCTGCCAGCCTGATGTCGTAAGTGCCTGATTTGCCCAAAGAACCTTCATTGCCTCTACCCGTCTTGACAGAAATATTATGTACGTACATATTATCTTTAATAACAAACTTATCAAGGGGTGATGCTTCGCGATGCTGCTTCGAAACGCAAAAATCGTCACGATTGAAGATCAGGACAGCTATGGCCTGATCGAGTGCGGCGCGATTGCCATCAAGGACGGCCTGATCGATTGGGTCGGTGCCGATGAAGCCATCCCGGCAGCCTACCTTGACGGTCCAGCGCGTGACCTTGAAGGTCGCCTGATCACCCCGGCCCTGATTGATTGCCACACCCATGTTGTCCACGGCGGCGACCGCGCGGTTGAGTTTGAAATGCGCCTGAAGGGTGCAAGCTATGAAGAAGTTGCGCGTGCTGGCGGCGGCATTGTTTCGACCGTGAAGGCGACCCGCGAGGCATCAATTGAGGATCTTATGACATCCGCCCTGCCGCGCGTGGACGCGCTGCTGGCAGAGGGCGTGTCGGTGATCGAGGTCAAGTCGGGTTACGGCCTTGATCGCGAGACCGAGCTTAATATGCTGCGCGCAGCCCGGAAAATTGCCGATCATCGCAATGTGCGGATCAAAACCACCTTCCTTGGCGCCCATGCGGTGCCGGTTGAATATAAAGACAACCCGGATGACTATATTGATGATGTCTGTATTCCGACCCTGAAGGCCGCCCACACCGAAGGTCTGGTGGACGCCGTTGACGGGTTCTGCGAAGGCATTGCCTTTAATACCGATCAGATCAGACGCGTTTTCGATGTTGCCCGCGCGCTTGGCATTCCGGTCAAACTCCATGCCGAACAGCTATCGAACATCGGCGGCACCAAACTGGCCGCCGAATATGGGGCAATTTCCGTCGATCATATTGAATACGCCACCGAAGAAGACGCGATCGCCATGGCCAAGTCTGGCTCCGTCGCGGTACTTCTGCCCGGTGCGTTTTACACCCTGCATGAAACCCAGCTGCCGCCGATTGACGCATTCCGCAAGCACGGCGTGCCGATGGCGATTGCGACCGACTGCAATCCCGGCTCATCGCCACTGGCATCAATCCTTTTGACCATGAATATGTCCTGCACCCTGTTCCGCCTGACACCCGAAGAGGCACTTGTTGGCGCGACCGCCCATGCGGCGCGCGCCCTTGGCTTGTCGGATACCGGGCGGATCAAGGTAGGCCTTCGGGCTGATCTTGCCATCTGGAATGCCAAACACCCGGCCGAGCTTGCATACCGCATCGGGTTCAACCCGCTGTTTGAACGCATTGTTGGCGGTGAAAGCACCGCCGCCTGAGCCCAAAGATAACTGCGCCACCGCATCAACATATGCCCTGAGGATAGATTATGACTGTCACCCTTATCCCCGCTTCGGTCAAACTGGCAGAGCTTGAACGCATCTGGCGTGATCAGGTCGCAGTCAAACTCGACCCATCGGCCCGCGACGGTGTTGAAGCGGCGCACGCAATGGTGCGCAAGGCGGCCGATGGCAGCGATGCCGTATATGGCGTGAATACCGGCTTTGGCAAACTGGCCTCGGTCAAGATTGCCCCGGAAGATACCGAAACCCTGCAACGCAACCTGATCCTCAGCCATTGCTGCGGCGTGGGTGAGCCACTTGATATCGCGACCACCCGTTTGATGATGGCGTTGAAATTGCTGTCGCTTGGTCGCGGGGCATCGGGTGTACGTTGGGATCTGATCGAACTGATCGAAGGCATGCTGGCCAAGGGTGTTACCCCCGTCGTCCCGTCGCAAGGATCGGTTGGCGCATCGGGCGATCTGGCCCCGCTGGCGCACATGGCAGCCGTCATGATCGGTGCGGGCGAAGCCATATATGAAGGCGCGACCCTGCTGGGTGGCGAGGCACTTGCCAAGGCGGGCCTGACACCAGTGGTGCTGGGCCCGAAAGAAGGCTTGGCGCTGATTAACGGTACGCAGTTTTCAACTGCCTGCGCACTGGTCGGGCTGTTTTCAGCCTGGCGCAATGCGGCAAGTTCGATTGTGACATCGTCGCTGTCAACCGATGCCATCATGGGATCGACCGCGCCGCTGGTCGATGAAATCCATACCCTTCGCGGTCATCCGGGCCAGATCAATGTGGCGCGTGCGATGCGCGATCTGATGACCGGATCGGAAATTCGCGAAAGCCACCGCGAAGGCGATACCCGCGTTCAGGACCCCTATTGCATCCGCTGCCAACCGCAAGTCACCGGGGCAGCGATGGATTTGCTGCGCTTTGCCGGTCAGACGCTTGAGATCGAAGCCAATGCGGTGACTGACAACCCGCTAGTTCTGAAAGAAGACGGCCGCATTGTTTCGGGGGGTAACTTCCATGCCGAGCCGGTGGCCTTTGCCGCCGATCAGATCGCGCTTGCGGTTGCCGAGATCGGCGCGATTGCCCAGCGCCGTGTTGCGCTGATGGTCGATCCCACCCTGTCGCATGATTTGCCGCCGTTCCTGACGCCGGAGCCCGGCCTGAATTCCGGTCTGATGATTGCCGAGGTCACGACAGCAGCGCTGATGAGTGAAAACAAACATCTGGCCAACCCGTGTTCGACCGACAGCACGCCGACCAGTGCCAATCAGGAAGACCACGTTTCGATGGCGGCCCACGGCGCACGCCGCCTGGCCCGCATGAATGCCAACCTTTCCTACATCCTTGGGGTCGAGCTGATCTGTGCCGCACAGGGTGTTGAATTCCGTGCCCCGCTTAAGACCAGCCCGGGTCTGCTCAATGTTCTGAAATCGGTTCGTGCTGACATCCCGACTGTTAAGGAAGACCGTTACATGGCACCGGATCTGGCGAAGGCGGCCGAACTTGTCACTGGCGGCACGCTTGTAGATGCCGCCAAGCTTTCGGGCTTTGTCGTCGGGGAGGCAGCATAACCATGACCGATCCGGTTGAAATCAAACGCGGTGATGGCCCCATTGTTCTGGGTCTGCCCCACACGGGTACTTATGTTCCCGATGACATTGCCGCAAAGCTGAATGATCGTGGCCGTGAGCTGGCTGATACCGACTGGCATATTCATACGCTTTATGACGGGTTGCTCGATGGTGTGACGACGGTGCGTGCGACGTTTCATCGTTATGTGATTGATGCCAACCGCGATCCCGAAGGGGTCAGCCTTTATCCCGGTCAGAACACCACCACCCTTGTGCCGCTGACCGATTTTGACGGCGAAAACATCTGGGACGTGGCACCGACCGAGGATGACATCGCCTATCGGGCGGCAACCTTCCACGCGCCCTATCATCAGGCACTGGCAGCCGAGCTTGAGCGGGTGCGCGCCAAACACGGTGTGGCAATCCTGTATGATTGCCATTCGATCCGCTCAAACATTCCGTTCCTGTTTGAAGGGACCCTGCCGGATTTCAATATCGGCACCAATCTGGGCGCGACATGCGATCCGATGATCGAAACGTTGACGTCGGAAATCTGTTCGCAGGCCCAAGGATACAGTGCGGTTCTGAACGGTCGTTTCAAGGGTGGCTGGACCACCCGCCATTATGGCCGCCCGGAGATCAATCAACACGCCATCCAGATGGAACTGGCGCAATCCACCTATCTAACGGCCGAGGAAGCCCCTTGGTCCTATGACGAAAGCCGTGCAGCAAAATTGCGCACGCATCTTACTGAAATCCTGAAGACACTGGCCGATTTGGCCCCAGCACTAAGAGGCAAGTCATGACCAACAATCCGCGTCACAACCAGCGTGATATCTATCCCGATACCGGAAGCGAAATTTCGGCGAAAAGCTGGCTGACCGAAGCACCGATGCGCATGTTGATGAACAACCTGCATCCCGATGTGGCCGAAAACCCGCATGAGCTGGTTGTTTATGGCGGCATTGGCCGGGCAGCGCGCACCTGGAAGGATTTTGATCAGATCGTTGCCAGCCTCAAGGAACTTGAGGATGACCAGACCCTTCTGGTGCAGTCGGGAAAGCCGGTTGGTGTGTTCCGCACCCACAAGGATGCGCCGCGTGTTCTGATCGCGAACTCCAACCTTGTGCCGCATTGGGCCAACTGGGACCACTTCAACGAACTCGATAAGAAAGGTCTGGCGATGTATGGCCAGATGACGGCGGGATCGTGGATCTATATCGGGTCACAGGGCATTGTTCAGGGCACCTATGAAACCTTTGTCGAGGCCGGCCGCCAGCATTATGACGGTGACCTTACGGGCAAATGGATTCTGACCGGTGGCCTTGGCGGCATGGGTGGCGCACAGCCGTTGGCCGCTGTGATGGCCGGTGCGTGCTGTTTGGCTGTTGAGTGCGATGAAACCCGTGCAGACTTCCGCCTGCGCACCCGTTATGTCGACGAGAAAACCCATTCACTGGATGAAGCGCTTGAAATGATCGAGCGTTGGACCAAGGCAGGCGAAGCCAAGTCCGTTGCCCTGATCGGCAATGCGGCCGATGTCTTCCCGGAACTGGTCAAGCGCGGTGTTCGCCCGGACATCGTGACCGACCAGACATCCGCACATGATCCGGTGCACGGATACCTGCCGCAGGGTTGGACCGTTGCCGAATGGCGCGAGAAACAGGAATCCGATCCCAAGGCTGTTTCCAAGGCGGCGCGTGCTTCGATGCGCGTTCAGGTCGAGGCCATGGTTGCCTTCCACGAGGCGGGCGTCCCGACGGTCGATTACGGCAACAACATCCGTCAGATGGCGCTTGAGGAAGGGTTCGAGAACGCATTTGCTTTCCCGGGCTTCGTTCCGGCCTATATCCGCCCGCTGTTCTGCAAGGGTATTGGTCCGTTCCGCTGGGCGGCCCTTTCGGGTGATCCCGAGGACATCTACAAGACCGACCAGAAGGTCAAGGAACTGATCCCCGATGATCCGCACCTGCATAACTGGCTGGACATGGCGCGCGAGCGCATCTCGTTCCAGGGCCTGCCGGCACGTATTTGCTGGGTCGGTCTGGGACAGCGCCATCGCCTGGGTATGGCGTTCAACGAAATGGTCAAGAATGGTGAACTGAAAGCCCCGGTCGTCATCGGGCGTGACCATCTTGACAGTGGTTCGGTTGCAAGCCCGAACCGCGAAACCGAAGCCATGAAAGATGGCTCGGATGCGGTCAGTGACTGGCCGTTGCTTAATGCGCTGCTCAATACGGCGTCCGGGGCGACCTGGGTCTCGCTGCATCATGGTGGCGGTGTTGGAATGGGCTTCTCGCAGCATTCCGGCATGGTGATTTGTTGTGACGGCACAGAAGATGCCGCACGCAGGGTCGAACGCGTCCTTTGGAACGATCCGGCAACCGGTGTGATGCGTCATGCGGATGCAGGATATGACATCGCACTGGATTGCGCCCGGGAACACGGGCTGAACCTGCCCGGGATTCTCGGCAAGTAATTAAAACTCACGCGTGGGGGCAGTGACGACTGCCCCTGCATCGCCCTATCAGGGTACAATCAAGGAGGCTTCTTAACATGAAAAGACGTGAATTTCTGACCGCCGGTGTTGCCGGCGCAGGTGCAGCGGCCGCTGCAACATTCGCAACCCCTGCCATCGCACAGGACAAGCGCCAGTGGAACATGGTGACAGCATGGCCGAAAAACCTGCCTGGGCCGGGTGTGGCTGCGCAGAAACTGGCAGACCGTATCACCACACTTTCGGGTGGTCGTCTTGAAGTCAAACTTCATGCCGCTGGCGAACTGGTTCCGGGCAATGGTGTGTTTGATGCCGTTGCCGAAGGAACGGCTGAGATTTATCACGCGGTTCCGGCATATTGGGGTTCGAAATCCAAAGGCATCCTTCTGTTCGGGTCGCAGCCGTTTGGCTTGCGTGCCGATGAACAGGTTGGCTGGCTGAACTATGGTGGCGGTCAGGAACTGTATGACGAAATCTATGGCCAGTTCGGTCTGAAGCCGTTCCTGTGCGGTAACTCCGGCCCGCAGTGGGCAGGTTGGTTCCGCAACGAAATCAACTCGGTCGATGACCTCAAGGGGTTGAAGTTCCGTACTACCGGTCTGGCATCGGAGATGTGCTCTAAACTTGGTATGGCGGTTCAGGCCATGGGCGGTCGTGACATGTTCCAGGCACTTCAGTCTGGTGCGCTTGATGCCGGTGAATTCATCGGCCCGTGGAGCGACAGTGCGCTTGGTTTCTATCAGGTTGCCAAGAACTACTACTGGCCGGGTGTTGGCGAGCCGTCCTCGGCCGAGGAATGCGCGGTGAATGCCAAGGCCTATGCCGACCTTCCTGATGACCTGAAAGCCGTCGTCAAGTTCGCGGCAGACAGCCTTTATAACGAAGTCTGGACCGAGTACGAGACCAAGCATGCCATGGCCCTGAAACAGCTTGTTGCAGAACAGGATGTCAAGGTTCGCAAGCTTCCGGATGAAGTTGTTGAAGCGATGGCTGTCGCCGGTGCCGAGGTGATTGCGGAGCTTCGCGAAAGCGACGATGCACTGACCAAAAAGGTCACCGAAAGCTTTGTTGCCTATCGCGACCTGATCGGTGGTTACATGACCTATGCCGATAACGGTCAGATGAATGCACGCGCCAAAGCGCTTGGCTTCTGATAAACACTGAAACCGACGCTGGCACGTCCAGCGTCGGTTTTTCTTTCAGGCGTGCCTTTCACGGGGAGATGTCATGCAACGCCTTGCTGATGCACTTGACCAGATAAACCACTGGACCGGGATGACTGTGCGCTGGTTCGCACTTCTGATGGTTCTGTTGCAGTTTACCGTGGTCTTACTGCGCTATGTTTTCGGGTTCAGTTCAATCGCGCTTAATGAAAGCGTTCTGTATCTGCATGCCGCTTTGTTCATGTTGGGGGCGGGCTATACGCTGTTGGTTGATGGCCATGTCCGAGTGGACATTTTCTATGCCGCAGCCACCGACAAGACCAAGGCGCGGATCGATGCGTTTGGCTATGTGGTTCTGGCAATCCCGTCGATGGCAGCCCTGCTGTATTGGACCTGGCCATCAGTGATCAATTCGATCTCGATGATGGAAGGGGCGATTTCGGTGGGGGGCATTCCGGCCGTCTGGTTTTTGAAATCCCTGATCCCGGCCTTTTGCATTCTGTTGATTATCCAGTCCGTCGCCTGCCTTCTTCGGCAGGTGGTTTTGCTGCGCGGTGACGTTGAAGATCAAGGTGGTGCGAAGTGATGGAATATCTTGATCTTTTGATGTTTGCCGCCCTGATGGGCTGCATCCTTTTGGGCTTTCCGGTGTCGTTCTCAATCGCCGGAACGGCGGTGATTTTCGGCTATCTCGGCTGGGTCACCGACACGATGAATATCGGCCTGATGGGAGCGTTCGGGCAGCGTGTGTTTGGTACGCTGACCAATGATGTCCTGATCGCCATTCCGCTGTTTGTCGTTATGGGTGTCGTTCTTGAACGATCCCGCATTGCCGAAGATTTGCTCCATACCATGGGCCGACTGTTTGGTCAGTTGCGCGGCGGTTTGGGGATTTCGGTCGTGCTGGTGGGGGCGTTGCTTGCGGCCTCGACCGGGATTGTCGGGGCCACCGTGATTGCCATGGGCATGATCGCGCTGCCGACCATGTTGCGCACCGGATATAACCCGAAAATGGCATCGGGCCTTGTTTGTACTGCAGGCACATTGGGCCAGATTATCCCGCCCTCGACGCTTTTGATCATTCTGTCGGACGTGATGTCGTCGGCCTATCAACAGGCGCAATATGAACAGGGCAAGTTCACGATTGAAACCATTTCGGTCGGGCAGATTTTTGCCGGTGCGCTGATCCCCGGCCTGACGCTGGTGGCGATTTATATCATCTATATCCTGCTGCGCGGGCTGATACGCCCGGCCGACATGCCACCTGTGCAAAGCGATGATGGCCGCCCCAGCGCGGGCGAAGTGGTGGGGGCAGTTCTGCCGCCTGTGCTTTTGATCATTGCTGTGCTGGGTGCCATTCTGGGCGGGGTCGCCACCCCGACCGAGGCGGCATCGGTGGGCGCAATCGGTGCGATCCTGATGGCGGGTGTCCGTCAGGGGGCAAACCGCAATCTGGTTCTGACCGGGACCGTGGCACTTTTGATCCTGGCGATCATGGCCGGTGTCGCGCCGGTGCGTTTCCAGCGCAGTGACCTTACCGGTGTTGATTATGCCCTGGGCGCTGGTTATGTGGCGCTGGCCGTTGTCGGGATTGTCGCGATCCTCGCCTGCCTGCGTCAGGCATGGAAAGCTGACATTCTGAAATCGGCGCTGACATCGACCATGACGGTCAGTTCAATGATCTTTGCCACCATCCTGACGGCCAGCATGTTCTCGCTAGTGTTTATCGGGTTGGGCGGCGAAGACCATGTGGCGGAAATCCTTGAAGCCATGCCCGGTGGTCCGACTGGGGCGCTGATCTTCTGCATGGCGTTGATCTTTGTGCTGGGCTTCTTCCTTGATTTCGTGGAAATCACGGTGATCCTGCTGCCGCTGATTGCGCCGGGGCTGATCATGATGGGCCATGATCCGGTGTGGCTGGCGATCCTGATTGCGATCAACCTTCAGACATCGTTCCTGACACCGCCATTCGGCTTCTCGCTGTTTTACCTGCGTAGTGCCGCCCCGCCGGAAATCACCACCGGCCAGATTTATCAGGGCGTCATTCCGTTCATCGCCCTGCAGCTGTTTGGCATTTTCGTGATCTGGCTGTGGCCGTCACTGGCCAACTGGCTGCCAAGCGTCGTGTTCTAGGCAAAGAACTGAAAATGAAAAAACGCCCCCGATTTCTGGGGGCGTTTTTGTTTGGTCATGGCCAAGGCGGCTGTCAAAGGACTTCATAGACCGACACATAGACTGTGCTTTTTTCGCGCTGCCCGGATCCGACAAAGATCCGGTGATTAAGCCAGCTATAGCGTTCATCGCCGGTTTCGAACCGGGGCTGGGTGCGCATGTAATATTTCGACGGATCGACATGTTCGCCGCGTGCAAGCGCGTCCAGAACATCCTTGGGGCCATGCCGGAACCCGAAATTGCGGATGTCAATCAGCGCCCCGTCATGGGTTTCGATGCAATATCGCGTGTCGAGTTCAGCCACACCGTTTTCAAAAACGGTTTGCCAGTCAGCACCCAATGCCAGAACACGACCATTCAACGATTTGCCTTCGACGTGACCGCCAATGATCGGAATGATCCGGCGCGTGCCGCGCATTGAGTTGCCAAGCTCCATGGGGGCTTCCAGCTCGACCGTCAGATCGCAAAAATGTTCAAGTTCAAGCTTCATATTGACCTCTTTAATTCATGGTCGTCGGCAGGAAAAGAACGATGGATGGCACCAAAACCAGCAGGATCAAGCGAATGATGTCGACCGCGACAAACGGGATGACGCCCTGAAACACCTTTTGCAGGGGCACTTCGCGGGCAATCGAATTGATGACAAACACATTCATCCCGACAGGCGGGGTGATCAGGCCAAGTTCAACCGTCATGACAACGATGATGCCAAACCAGATCGGATCAAACCCCAACTGGGTGACCACGGGAAACACGATGGGCACCAGAAGAATAATCATCGCCATGGCATCAAGGATGCAGCCCAGCAATAGGAAAAACACAAGGATCAGAGCAAGTGTCGGATAGGCCCCGATATCAAGCCCGACCAGCCACGCGGTGATCTTTTGCGGGGTCTGGGTGATGGCCAGAAAATAGCCAAACAGGATCGCACCGATCAGAATGGTATAGATTGCAACCGAGGTGCGCAGGGCCTCGACCAGGCTATCAAGAATGCTGCGCCAGCCTAGCCGCCCCCGGATCACCCCGATCAGAGCGGTCAGGACAGACCCAACCGCCGCGGCCTCTGTCGCGGTGACAACACCCAAATAGATGCTGCCGATAATGGCGATGAACAGGGCCAGGACCGCCCAGACATCGCGCAAGGATCGGATGGCGTTGCGCAAATCAAACGGTTCGCCCGCTGGCAACCCGCGGGCATAGGTCACCCGAAAGGCCAGCATATACATCACAATCGCCAGAAGGCCCGGAATGATCCCGGCAATGAAGAGCTTGCCGACATCCTGTTCGGTGATAAAGCCATACACCGCCAGAACAACCGATGGCGGGATCAGAATGCCAAGCGTTCCACCCGCGGCAATCACCCCGGTCGCCACATGATCGCGATAGCCACTGCGCTGCATTTCCGGCAAAGCGACCTTGGTCATGGTTGCCGCCGTTGCCACCGATGATCCCGATATGGCGGCAAACCCCGCACAGGATGCAATGGTCGAAAGCGCCATGCCGCCCCGAAATGATCCCAGCCACGCCTGCCCTGCGCGAAACAGTTCGCGCGACATGCCGGAATTGGTGGCAAGAACGCCCATCAGGATAAAGAACGGAATGAGGCTGAGGTTAAAGTCGGTGATGGTGCGGATCGGCGATTGCGCCAGCAGGTTGAGTGCCGGCGTCGGACCGACGATTGCGGCAAAACCGCCGACACCGACAATCCCCATCGCAATGCCGATCGGCACCCTAAGCAGCATCAGGGCAAACAGCGCAACAAATCCGCCAAGTGCGACAAAATCGGCTTCAGTCATCAGTTCCCCCTGAACCACCAGTTTGCTTTTGTTTTTGAGGGTCGGAGGCAATATGCGGCTCTGACTCGGCGGGTTCAAAATCATCCAGACCGGCATTGGTCAGCGCGATCATCAAGGCACGCGCCAGAATGGTCAGCATGCTGACCGCAACACCAAGCCAGATCAGCCCCATCACCGGCCAGACGGGAACCTGCAGATCAAATGTCGTCTCGCCGCTGTTATAGGCGCTGGTGACACGGGCCAGCATCTTCCAGCACAGTAAGCCGGTGAAGCCCAGCAAGACCAGCCAGGCAAAGAAATCCGTCCATCGACGAACACGCGCGGGCAACATCAGGGCAAACAGATCAACCTTGATGTGCGATCCACGGTATCCCACGCAGGCGAAACCCCACATGATCACCACGCCCAGAAACAGGCGTGAAAAATCAAACGCATCGGGGATCGGCCATGCAAACAGGTAGCGACCAATTGCGGATGCCAGAACCAGCAACGTGATCACCGCAAGCAAAATGGCCGAGACCATTTCGACCTTGCGCGAGAAGGCTTCGAGATATGTCAGGGAGCGATGAAGAACCCGCATGATTTATGCACTTTCAGAGGTATCGGCAGCACCGACCTTTGATGCCGCCGATACAGGGAGTGTCATCAATATTTGGCGTTCTCGGCTTCGAGCGCGTCGATGAAGGCCTTGTAAATGGCATCGGCATCACCGCCCTTGGCCGTAACGCTTTCGCGCCATTGGGCAACAAGCGGTTCGGCAGCATCACGCCATTGCTGAAGCTCATCAGCGGTCGGCTGATACAGTTCGTGCTCGCCGGATGCCATCATCTTGTCACGGCCCGATGCCTCGTTCTCGGCCCAGCCCTTGGAAAAACGACCGGACCATTCCGGCGTGCAGTGATCATCCATGACCTTGCGGTTTTCGGCCGACAAGCCATCATAGACACCGCGATTGATCACAAGGATCTGCGATGAGACATAGAAGGGCATATCGAGGTGATATTTGGTTTCCTGATCAATCCCGAAGATATAGATCGAGTTCCACGGGAAGGTGATCGCATCTGCCGTACCCTTGGCGATGGCTTCGCGGGCCTCGGGTGCGGGGACCTGAACACTTGCCCCACCCAGCAGGTTTACAAACCGTGCCATGGCCGCATGGGCGGGACGTACAGCATGGCCGTTGATGTCTTCTGGCACGCGGACCGGCATTTTCGAATGGATGGTGCCGGGATCATGCGGGTTGACCAGACAGAGTTTGACTTCCGGCATTTCCTGTTCGGCGTAGTTCGCATACCACTTGTGAAGGGCAACCGACCCGTTGACCGCATCCTTCACATTGAACGGCACCTCGGTAAGGCCATAGATCGGGAAACGCCCGGCCTGATAACCCGGATTGATATAGCCGATATCGGCAATGCCATCGCGGGTCATGTCATAGTGATCAGGTGCGGAGCCCAATTGCTGGGCCGGGAAAATCGTGAAATCGATTTTGCCACCGGATGCCTCGCGGATGGAGTTTGTCCATTCTTCAAGCCCCATGGTTTGCACCGGATGGGTTGGCGGCAGCCAGTGCGCCAGACGGAAATTCACTTCCTGGGCAGACGCACCAGAAATGGCAGACATGGCGGCAACTGACGCCAAGGCAATCACTGAACCAAGTTTAAGTCGTTTCATTGTTTCCTCCCTGAGAAAACCGACACCGGCAATTTTGTTTTTGTTGCCTTGTCTGTCGGTAACTCGATTTGATCAGACCACCCTTGGAAGCCTTTGCCCCAAGGGTTGGGCTGATCGCCAAACCGGGCCCAAAACCAATGTCCCGGCTAAAAATAACGTCTCCGTTTGTCGCGACCCGGCGCAGCTGATGGCGCCTTGGATCGTGCCTATGCCAATTCTGAATTTCCGATCAAAACTGCAACCTCCTGACCACCACCGACGATGCAGGCTGCATGTTCTGGGGATGCCCTGACTGAGCACAAGCAAAGCATCTTAGTTTGATAGCTTTTCGGCAATTTGCCGAAACAGTTCGAGATTTTCCTCATCGTGACCAACAGGTTCAGCCGTATGGCTTGCCTTTACGATCACCAGATTGTTTTCCGGATCGACATAGATGAACTGGTGGAACAAACCGATCGCGGAATATGCATCTGATTCAGGGATCGTCCACCACTGGTACTGGTAACCAAAGGGCTCCCCCTCAGCAGTTGGCTCAAACCCTTCGTCGGGGATCGTCGCCTCATCCACCCAGTCGGCCGGAACAACCTGCTTGCCGTTAGCTTTTCCACCATTCAGGAACATTAGGCCAAACCGTGCATGATCACGCGCCGTAG
Source organism: Thalassospira indica (assembly GCF_003403095.1). Classification (NCBI taxonomy): domain Bacteria; kingdom Pseudomonadati; phylum Pseudomonadota; class Alphaproteobacteria; order Rhodospirillales; family Thalassospiraceae; genus Thalassospira; species Thalassospira indica. The sequence continues at coordinate 4,055,423 of NZ_CP031555.1, forward strand.
CGTTAAGCCCGGCCCCAAAGAACTCGCTTCCGACATCTTCCGGACCATCCATGACCCAATAAGCGTCATTTTCCATGCCAGCCGGTTTCCACAACTTTTCCGACATATATTCGGCACCGGTCTTGCCAACAGCACGTTCAAGAACACATCCCAAAACACTGGTATCAAGCGTGGCGTAATTGAACACTGCACCGGGCTTGTTTTGACTTGGCACGGACTGATTGGCTGCGTAGTCACACCAGCGGTATTTGTAAGCGACCAACGAATTGTCATGAACCTGGGTCAACTGGGTATCGCTGCCAAACTGATAGATTTCCTGCCATTCCACGCCAGAACGCATATGCAGAAGATTGCGGATCGTCGGACCGTCATAGCCAGACCCCGCCATTTCGGGCAGATAATCAGTAACCTTGTCATCCAGACTTTTGATAAAACCATCGTCGAGAGCCAAGCCGATCAACGTGGAAACATAAGACTTCGCCACGGAAAAGGTCATGAAGCGCGTATTGGCATCACTACCGTTTCGGTAGCTTTCATGGACAATTGCCCCGTCCTTAACCACCACCAATGCATTGGTGGATGTGGCTTCAAGATACGCTTCGAGGGAGACCGTCTCGCCATCCAACGTATAGCCATCATCAAGCGAAACCGGTTTCTCGGGAAGCACCCAGACATTGTTGCCAGCCTCAACTGTCCGCGTCGCAAAGATCTGGTCCATATGCTGAAAAGTTAGAACATTCAGCGCAGGTGAAAACATATGAGCACGAGCATTGATCATGGTTGGTGTCAACCAACGTGACGTCTCGTCATTAGCAAGAGCAGGCACCGTAGTAGCGGCGATGCCCGTAGCCACCAACGCAACAGCCAAAAAGCGATTTCGCGACAGCATTAGAGAACCTCCCGTTTTTATTTTAGCCTTGTTTCAATTCGTTCTGGCGTTAGCCGCCGTCGCACCATTTTCAAACGCAGGCACTCAGCCCAGTTCGGCGCGTTCGATCAGCACAGCAATGCCCTGCCCGCCGCCAATGCAGGCCGACGCGATGCCATAACGCTGACCTGATTTGATCAGTTCGCGCGCGAGCGTGTTGGTAATCCGAACCCCGGTCGCACCCAGCGGATGACCAATCGCAATCGCGCCGCCATTGACATTGACCTTGTCTTCATCAAGACCAAGTTCGCGGATGCAGGCCAGGATCTGTGCCCCAAAGGCCTCGTTGATTTCGATCCGGTCGATCTGATCAAGGGTCATGCCGGTTTGATCAAGAACGGCCTGGATGGCCGGGACCGGGCCAATGCCCATGATTTCCGGCGGCACACCGACAGCTGCGCCGGCAATGATGCGGGCACGCGGTGTCAGGCCGTTTTTGCGGGCATAATCGGAACTGCCCAGAACAACGCCGGCGGCGCCATCCACCACGGCCGATGAATTGCCACCCGTCTGCACCCCGCCAAAGGCCGGGCGCAACTTTGCCAGAATGTCATAAGGCGATGGTCGGATGTGGCTGTCGCGATCGACCTGATCGATCTTGCGGGGCAGACGGATGGAGCGCGGATTGCCATCGGCAAATTCAAAGGTTTCGTTGGTCACCGTCGCGATTTCACCAGCAAGGAAGCCGTTTTCCTGTGCGCTCACAGCGCGGGCAAAACTGCGTTCGGCAAAACGATCCACTTCTTCGCGGGTGATGTTGTATTTCTTGGCAAGATTTTCCGCCGTGTCGCCCATGGTGCAACTCACCGCCGGATCCAGGAGCGCTTCCCACAGGAAGTCCTTGAATTCGACCTGCCCCATGCGAAAACCACTGCGATGGGTGTAGGCGGCAATCGGATTGCGGCTCATGGATTCAGTGCCGACACAAAGGGCCAGATCCCCACGACCGAGTGAAATATGATCGGCCGCCTGCAAAATGACTTCGATGCCCGTCCCACAGATCCGCTGCACAAGATGGGCGGGGCGATCCACCGGCACCCCGGCGTAAATCCCGATATGGCGCGGCGTCATATAGGCATCATAGGATGCCTGGGCCATCGATCCGGCAACGGTGAAATCGATATCATGCGCATCCACCCCGGCGTCCTCGATGGCCGCGCGGGCGGCCTTGATGCCAAGATCAATCGGCGAAATCAGCCCGAAGGCCCCGGTATAATCGACAAACGGTGTGCGTTTCCCGCCCAGCAGCCAGACATCTTCAAATTCGGTCCGAAGACCTTTGGCGTTCGCAGTCATTCTGCTTATCCCTTTTTGGCAATCATGACCCCGGCGGGTGACGGGTCGGTATAAAGTTCGGCGACCTTGTCAGCGCGTTTGGTCAGAACCGCGCGCTGATTGATCGAGCCCTTATCGGTGACTTCGTGCGCATCAAGTTCCGGCGAACTTTCCAGCAGGATCGCGCGCGCGACAAAGTTCGAACTGCCGGTCGATTTGGTCGCCAGCTCATTCAGGCATTTCCGGAAATGCGCCTGCACGGCCGGATGGGTTGCGATATCACGCTCCGACGCGTTGGCGGGCAGGTCCGGGCACAGTTTTTTGCAGGCGGTGAAATCAGCAAAGATCAGCGCGCCGACATAGCCTTCGTTCAAACCGGTCAGCACGGCATCACGCACATAGGGCGCAAAGGTCTGGGCAATGGCGGTGCGAATGGCCGCGACATGCACCCAGGTGCCGGTCGAGAGTTTGAAATCTTCGCAGACCCGGCCATCAAACAGGAAGCCCCGTTCGATATTATCGGGATCCACAAATTTCAGGGCATCACCAATCAGGTAATAGCCTTCATCGTCAAAAGACTCGCTGGTTTTATCGGGTTGCTTCCAATAGCCGGGTGTGATGCTGGGTCCCTTAAGGCGGACTTCAAGCTTTTCGGCATTGGGCACCAGTTTGATATCAAGCCCGACGGCCGGAAGACCGACACTGCCCGCCTGATCAACCGCCCAGGTGGTGGTAAAGGCAAAGGGGGCCGTTTCGGTGGAGCCATAGCCGGTGACGATGACGATCTTTTCGCCAACCGTGTCCTCGGCGATCTTTTCCAGATTGTCCCAGACATATTGCGACAAACCGGCACCGGCATATTGCATCAGTTTGAGCTTGGCAAAGAACATCTCGCGCAGTGTTTTGTTTTCGCGCAGATGATGGACAAGTGCTTCGTACCCCTTGGGGACGTTGAAATAGATGTTGGGCGATACTTCGCAAAGATTACGCACGGTTTCATGAATACCGTCCGGGGTCGGTTTGCCCTGATCGATATAGAAACTGCCGCCATTATAAAGCGCAATGCCGAAATTATGGTTGCCGCCAGCGGTATGGTTCCATGGCAGCCAGTCAACCATCACCGGTGGTTCATCCTGCAAGAATGCCAGCGCGTGACGCAGCATCATCTGGTTAAAGCACAGCATGCGCTGGGTATTGATCACAGCCTTTGGCATCCCGGTGGAGCCGGACGTGAACAGGAATTTGGCAATCGTGTCTTCGGTGATTTTGCCATTGGCAGCATCGACCGCATCGGTCGGCGTGGTCTGACGGACATCATTGAAAACATCGCAATCATATTGCGACAGCGGGTTTTCCAGAACCAGCAGACGGGCATCCTTTGGCATGACGGCGGCCAGTGCCTTGGCATATTTGGCACCATCATCCACAAAGATCAAACCGGGTTTCAACAGATCACAGATATGGCGCAACTTGGCGAAATCGGACGACACCAGCGAATAGGCTGGCGAGACCGGCGCATAGGGAATCCCGGCATACATCGATGCCAACGCAAGAAGCCCGTGTTCAAGACTGTTGCCCGACAGGATCAGGACCGGGCGATCTTCGGACAGGTCCTGTTCGATGAGGTATTGCGCAAGACTGCGGACCTCGTTTCGGGTTTCAAGGAAGCTTCGTTTTTGCCAGCCGCCGGTTTTGTCACGGTCGGCCAGAAACAGATGATCGGGTGTTTGTTGCGCCCAATGGTCAAGCTTGTCGGTGATGGCGCGCGGATAGTCATCCGGCGTTTCCGTTGATCGGATATAGATCGTGCCGTTGTCCTTTTTGGACATCGAGACACGCGTATCTCCCATGCGAACCGGACGGAGTCCGGGTTCAGCAATCATAGGCATGAGACGAAACCTCCAGTTTTCATTTTCTTATTTGTTATAATTCATAACAATCATAATTCATCACATCAAGCGCAATATCTTTATGCGTGTGCTAGGACCCAACAATTTGACCTTGAGTATGATGATGCTCGCGCGCGAGAGATGCGAATTTCGATGCGATTTCAGTTGACTAATGACGATTGACGCCGCTCTTTTACTGTGCAAACATAATTGTTATAAAACATAACAAACTTTGGGTAAGGAAATGCAGCTCAATCAGGTTCCCGCCATCATTACCGGCGGCGGCAGCGGCCTTGGTGCCGCCACCGCACGCACATTTGCGGTTGCGGGCGCGAAGGTCGCGGTGTTTGATCGCAACGGCGATGCCGCCAAACGAGTCGCCAGTGAAACCGGTGGACTTGGCCTGGAAGTCGACGTGTCTGACCGAAGCTCGGTCGAAGCTGCCTTCAAGACCGTGAAACAAAATCTTGGCCTGCCGCGCATCCTTGTGAATTGCGCTGGCATTGGCACCGCCAACCGCATTTTGCCACGCGATGGCAGCCTTCCGATTGATGATTTTATCAAAACACTGAACGTCAATCTGACCGGCAGCTACATTACCATGAGCTATGCCGCGCAGTTGCTTTCGGAAGCAACCCCGGTAAATGACGATGGCGAGCGTGGCGTGATCATCAACACATCATCCGTCGGGTATGAAGACGGGCAGATCGGCCAGTGCGCCTATGCGGCATCCAAGGGCGGGATTGCGTCAATGACGCTGCCAGCCGCGCGCGAGTTGGCGCGGATCGGTGTGCGGGTGATGGCGATTGCGCCGGGGCTGTTTTCCACCGCTATGACCGACACCCTGCCCGAGGAAGCCCGTCAGGCGATCGAAGCCAACATTCCGTTTCCCAAGCGGCTGGGCAAGGCACAGGAATATGCCGACCTTGCCCGCCATATCGTCGAGAATACCATGCTGAATGGCACCGTCGTCCGGATCGACGGCGCGGTTCGCCTGCAGGCAAAATAAAGACCAGATTGCTTTACGTAAGGAACAAGAACATGACCAACGGCGCGAATGACGTATTGAACGTCGCAATCAACGGATCGATTGCCCGTTTGACCATCACGCGACCTGAAAAGCGTAACGCGGTCAGCGATACTTTGATGGCAGCACTTGAGGCGTTTTTTGCCAATCCGCCCGAAGGGGTGCGGGTTGTTATCCTGGCCGGTGAAGGCGGGCATTTTTCAGCCGGGCTTGATTTGGCCGAGCATGTTGCACGAAATGCCGCCGATACCATGCGCCATTCACGCAACTGGCACCGCATCATGGATATGATCCAGTATGGTGGATTGCCGGTGATTTCGTTGCTCAAGGGGGCGGTCATCGGCGGTGGCCTTGAACTGGCCAGTGCGACCCATATTCGTATTGCCGATGAAACCGCCTTTTTCCAGCTTCCCGAAGGGCGCCGTGGCATTTTCGTTGGCGGCGGCGCATCGGTCCGGGTCGGCCGTATTCTGGGCGCGGATCGCATGATCGAAATGATGCTGACCGGGCGCAAATACAACGCCGAAGACGGCCTTCGCCTTGGCCTGACGCATTATGTTTGTGACAGCGAGGAAGCCGCCGAAGCAAAGGCCATCGAGCTTGCCAATACTGTTGCCGAAAACGCACAGCTTTCGAACTATGTCATGATCCAGGCCCTGTCACGGATCGAAGACATGGCAAAAACCGATGGCCTGTTTACCGAAAGCCTGTGTGCCGCTCTGACCCAAACCAGCGAAGATGCACAGGAAGGATTGAAGGCGTTTCTTGAAAAGCGTGCGCCGAATTTCAAGTAACCGCCTATAACAGAGCCGCACATAATTGCGGCCTTCAGATCGCGTACAATAAGATCAAGGATCGGCAAGAAACCGCACAAAGCGGACGCCAGAATACTCAGGAAGGAACAGGGCCACCAAAAAAAACCCGGTGTGCCCATAATGTGAGGAGACGTTCGATGTCAGGATTTTCCGTTAATCGCCGCCAGATGCTCGGCATCATGGGCGGCGCACTTGCAGCCCCTGCAATCATTGGCAAGGCACGCGCAGCCGAAGTGACCCTTCGTCTGCATCATATGTTGCCGCCGGTGGCCCCGATGCACAAGGCGTTCTTCGAACCGTGGTCCAAGACCATCCGCGAACAGTCCGATGGCCGTATCGATATTCAGATTTTCCCGGCCATGCAGCTTGGCGGCAAACCGCCGCAGCTTGCCGAACAGGTGGCAAACAACGTTGTTGATATCGCCTGGACCTTGACCGTGTATACGCCGGGTCGCTATCCGATTTCCGAAACGCTGAGCCTGCCCTTCATGGTGACAACCGCCGAGGCGACATCGGTAGCCATGCACAAGTTCATGGATGAGTTTGGTCAGGACGAATACCGTGGCATGAAGCCATTGGCCTATCATGTTCATGCCGGTGGCAAGTTCCATATGCGCGACAAGGCGATTGAAAATCAGGCGGATCTTGACGGCCTGCAAATCCGTGCCCCGAACCAGAATGTTGGTAAGGCCCTGTCCATTCTGGGGGCTGAGCCGGTCTTCTTCCCGGTTACTGAAATGGCTGTCGGCCTCGCCAACGGCGTGATTGATGGCACTTGCCTGCCCTATGAAGTGGTTCCGGCCTTTAAACTTCATGAATTGACATCGGTGCATTGCGCCCCGGCAGAAGGCGGACGTGGTCTTTATGCCAACTCGTTTGCGCTTTTGATGGCGGGCAATGCCTATGACAGTATGCCCGATGATCTGAAAGCAGTGATTGATGCCAATTCCGGTATCGATCTGTCACGCCAGATTGGCAAACAGTTCGATAGCTTTGAATCGGTTGGCTACAAAATGTGTGCTGATCGCGGCAACAAGTTCGTCGAGATTCCCAAAGACGAAATCGAACGCTGGCAGTCTGCGACCCAGCCGGTCGTCGATGAGTGGATCGAGACCCTCAATGATGCCGGACATGATGGCAAGGCGATGATTGATCGCCTTAATCAGCTGATCGACGCCGAGACCGCCTGACATGTCAGGAGCCACCCGTGATCACAATGGGCGCGGCAATCGCGCTGCGCCCATTCATTTTCTTGGTCAGTTTGTTGATCGTGCCTGCATTGCATCCGCTGCCGTTGCGGGTGCCGTCATGCTTGCTGTCGCCGTCACGGTAACGCTGTCCGTGACCATGCGATATATCGGCATTGGCGGCATTCGTGGTGACTTTGAAATTGTCGAAATGGGATGCGGGATTGCCGCGTTTCTGTTTTTGCCGTTGTGCCAGCGCAAGGGCAACCACGTCATGGTCGACATTTTCAGCATGGCCTTCCCCCAACGCACCCGCACCATTCTGGATCAACTCTGGGAGATCCTGTTCTGTTGTGGCTGGGTGATTATTTTCTGGCGGGTCGCATACGGCCTGATTGATATGTTTGATTATAACGACCGCAGCATGCTTTTGAGAATGCCCACCTGGATTATCTACGGCTTCGCACTGTTCGGACTTGGGCTTTCAGCCCTGACCGCGTTGTCGAAAGTCATCGAACAGTTTGTTCGCCCAACCACCCCACCGCAAACGGATGCCCCACAATGAGCCCGGTTGAAATCAGCATCATTATGGTCGTCATCCTGTTGGCGCTTATTTTCCTGCGCATGCCGATTGCATTGGCAATGGCCGTTGTCGGGGCGGGCGGATATGTCGTCCTGTCGGGATGGATGCCGCTGTCGGCCTATCTCAAGACCGCAATTGTCGATAAATACATTTCTTATGACCTTGCGGTCATTCCGCTGTTTATCCTGATGGGGCAGATTGCCACCAGAACCGGTATCAGCCGGGCGATCTTTACCGCATCCAATGCCTGGCTTGGTCATTGGCGGGGCGGACTTGCCATGGCATCGGTTGCCGGCTGTGCGGCGTTCGGATCGATTTGCGGATCCTCGATTGCGACCGCAACTACCATGGGACGCGTTGCTTTGCCCGAAATGCGGCGCCACGGATATTCCGGCGCACTTGGGGCCGGAACGCTTGCCGCGGGCGGCACGCTTGGCATTCTGATCCCGCCGTCGGTGGTTTTGATCATTTATGCTCTTCTGACCGAACAGAACATCGTCAAACTGTTCCTGGCCGCGACCATTCCGGGGCTTCTGGCAGTGCTTGGCTTTATTCTGGCGATTGGCGTTTACGTTCGCCTGTTCCCAGAAGAAGGCCCGGCGCATGCAGGGCTTCCGATGCGCGAACGCATCAGGTCGCTTGGCGGCATCTGGCATGTTGCGCTTGTTTTCATTGCTGTTCTTGGCGGGATTTATGGCGGTATCTTTACCCCGGCCGAAGGGGCATCTGTTGGTGTGGTCCTGATTGCGCTGACCGGTTTTCTGATGCGCAGCCTGTCGATCAAGGGCCTTTTTGAATGCGTGATCGAGACTGCCGGGACCACGGCGATGATCTTTGCCATCATTTTTGGCGCAGATCTTTTCAATGTCGCGCTTGCCCTGATATCGGTGAAAAATAAAGTTTGATCAAAGTAAATAAAGTTTGATCATTTCCCGTAAAGTCTGATACAAAACTCTCTCCTGCTTTCCCTGCTAGGAGGGAGTTGTGTCGGACGATGCCAACAAACCGTTAGATCCATCGGATCAGAAAAAGCTGAAAGCCCGAGGTCATGGCTTCGGTGCATCTTATAAGCCTTTCATCCAGATCCAGGACCTTAGCAGTTCCGGTGAAAGTGTCCGGGCCCCTGGTCGCGTGACCGGGCGTATTCACCATCTTCTTTCCGGTATTGAGTTTGCTGCCTTTAGCATCTTCGACTGGTATCACGATACAGCGGATATCAGAGAGCAATTTCCACTTCCGCTGGAGGAGACAATTCGCTTGTGCGCCGAAATGGGCATCAAGCATCCGCAAATCAGAGGAAAGCTCAAGATTGTAACTACGGATTTGCTGGTGGATTTCCGTGAGGGCCCTCCCTTGGCCATCGCAGTAAAGCCTGTCTCAGAATTGGGCAAAGCCCGGACGATAGAAAAGTTACAAATTGAAAAGGCCTATTGGGAGCAAGCTGGCGTTGGATGGAAGCTATTCACTGACCGAGAAGTATCTCCTTCTCTCAAAGAGAACCTTCAGTGGATCAGGCCTGCTCTTGCCGACATTCGCTGGGAGCAGTTCAGTAGTGAGGTAGAGGATTCCAGCTCTACAGAATTGATTACTAGGCTTGCTACCTATTCTGAGCAAAAAGCTACGAGGTGTTGTGCTCGCTTGGATGATGAATATGGGCTTGAGCCTGGTTCACATGTGCAAATGCTGCGGTATGGGGTAGCAACACGACAAATAAAAGCACCACTTCAAAAAGCATATCACGACTGGAAATGCTCAGAACTCGTTTTTGATGGCGTGGCCTCTACACAATGGAGGTTAAGTCATGCAAATTAATACAGTTCTACAAGCTCCTGTTTCAGAGCAGAGAATCCGAGTTCTGTTCACCAACCTTGAAAATTATCAGGTGATTGATGTTGATGATCAGAATGCTTGGCCGTTTACATTAACGTCAGAAGAGCTGGAAGACTTCCAGGAAACCACAGACCCTTTCCCGATCCCTTCAGTCCAGGAAGGCACATTAGCTGCGCAAAAGCGTGATGAAGCAGTATCTGCACTGAAGCCCCTACTCGAGAAGCATGAAGCTTTATTCGAGAAGAAAACGCGGAATGAACTCATAAGATTGGCGGTCGAACAATCGGGACGACCTCGCCTGTTCATTGTTCGTGCTCTTCGCCGTTTCTGGCAAAGAGGGATGTCTCCGAATGCTCTCGCACCTGACTATCAACAATGTGGAGGGAGTGGCAAGCCACGACGAAATTTGGACAAAAAGCTGGGCCGGAAGCGTTCGGTCTCACCGGGGGAAGGACTTGTCGTAACTGAGGATGTGGCGGATATATTTCGCACGGCAATTGAGACAAGCTATCTCGTAGGAAAGCCAGTGCCGATGTCAGTTGTACTCAATAAAGCCAACGGCCTCCTGCGGTCCCGTTACCCTGATATAACACCAGGTCGATTGGCGACACGGGGCCAGCTTCAATACTTCTACTCTAAGAACTATCGAAAGCATGAAGCTGAAAAACGTCGAATGCCAGCTCGGGCATACGATAAAGACATCAAACCCCTAATCAGTACGGCAGCGACCAATAATTTCGGCCCAGGAGCTCGTTACGAAATTGACGCAACCATAGTGGATCTGTATCTGGTTTCAGATGAAGACCCTGAAAAAATTGTAGGGCGTCCAGTGTTGTATCTCGTGAAGGATGTATTCAGCCGTATGATTGCAGGTATGTATATCGGCTTTGAAACACCCTCGTGGGTTACTGCAGGTATGGCTCTAGCGAATGCGTTCTGCAGCAAGGTTGAGTACTGCGCGCGTTACGGTATTGAGATTACTGATAGTGACTGGCCTGCAGTCGGTATTCCGGCCAGCATTCTGGCAGATAGAGGTGAGCTGCTTTCCCGTCAGGCTGACACACTGGTGAATCGATTTGGAATTCAACTAAGCAACACCAGAGCCTATAGAGGCGATGACAAGGGTATCTGCGAGCGGCACTTCAACACTATTCAAGCTGAGTTCAAACCCTATGTTGGCGGAGTGGTAGAGCCTGTTAATGGCAAAAAACGGACAGGGAAACGCTACGAGCTTGATGCAGAGTTGGGCCTATCTGCTTTTACGGAGATGATGATTCATCTTGTACTCCGCCATAACACCAGTCATGTCGTAAAAGACTACGATTTCGCTCCGGATATGCCGAATGATCTGGCAGCTGTTCCTATTGCGCTTTGGAACTGGGGAGTTAGCAACCGGACAGGAAAGCTGCGTACCTGTGACGAGAGGCTAGCCAGAATTAACCTGTTGCCAAACGAAACTGCAACGATTTCTGAGGTAGGTATCAAACTGCGTGGAATCAACTATACATGCCAGGAAGCGTTGAAAGCTGGATGGTTCGACCGGATCAAACAGAACCGTCCAACCAAAATTGAAGCAGCTTTTGATCCTCGAAACACCAATGAGATATTTATCAGACCAGTTGCTGGCGATGATGAGTATTGGGTCTGCGATCTTTCAGATCGTAGCCGCAGCTATCGAGGAATGACATTTGTGGAAGCGGCTCAAAAGCAATATGAGAGAAAGAGAGCACAGGCATCTGCCAAGCAGCGGGCAGACTATTCAAGTATCGACACCTTGGATGCTATCGACCATATAGTCCAACGTGAGCCAGCGAAGAAACCCTCAAAGCCATCTCTGCCAGCGAGCCGTAGGTTGATGGGCATTCGTGATAATCGGCGCGATGAGTTGGCAGCAGAACGTCAGCGTACATCATTAAGTAAGCCAGATTCTGCCAGTTCCACTGGCCATAAGGCTTTGGTTATCGATATCAAAACGCGAAGTGAACCCTGCCTGGATTATCCTGATCTGGATTCGTTCTTGGAGGATGGAGATGATTAAGCATCCCCTGGCGCATTACATCGAGGCCGAAATCCCCGACTATGCTGGGCATCCTTTGATTAATGCACTTCCGCCGATTAATTCCCCTCAGGAAACGGCTAAGAAGCTAAATCGTTATCCAACGGTTGGCGACAGTGAGAAGAAGCTGCCTGGGCACATTCGTCGCCATGCGATGATGAGGATATTGGATCAGTTCCTCTATCCGACCAAGTCGCATTTGCAACTGGAACAAATGCTCTCGAGCATGATTCGTCGGGGCTACCTGAGTCGGAACATAGCCGATGCCAGCCACCAACGTAATCTTGATACTGTTGGTTATACAGACTTCAAATCTGCCAGCCGTAATGCAGGCAATGAATCTCTGGTTAGTTCGGTGATTGGCTGCTCGGGAACAGGTAAATCGACAGCTGTAGAGGCGATTCTGAGCTGCTATCCGCAAGTGATATATCACCCTGACTATCAGCATACCCAGCTGGTTTGGCTGAAGGTTGAGTGTCCCCATGATGGTTCCGTCAGGCATCTCTGCATCAACTTTTTCAGAGCGGTTGATGATGCCCTTGGCACAGATTATCAACAGTTATTTGTAAAATCGCGCTCTTCTGCAGAGTCGATGCTAGGTGACGTAGCGAGAGTAGTTGCGCTTCATTCGGTAGGCTTGCTGGCTATCGATGAAATTCAGCACTTGGAAAAATCCAAGTCGGGAGGCTCCCAGAAAATGCTGAATTTCTTTGTCACCCTGACCAATGTGATCAAGGTGCCGGTGCTGTTTATTGGTACCCCGAAAGCACTGGATCTGTTTACACCGACCATGCGTTCAGCTCGCAGGGCTGCCCAATTTGGCAGTCTGAACTGGAACCGCTTCGAACGTTCAGACAAGCCGGAACAAGACGCGGAGTGGGAGCGTTTCATCAAAAGGCTCTGGAAGCTGCAGTGGTTTGAAGCTCCGACTCCACTCACTGAGCCGATGAAAGACTTGTTCTGGGAGTTCACCCAGGGTATCCCTCATGTAGCGGTATCGCTGTTCTATCTCTGTCAGACCCGTGCTGTCATGGCCAGACGAGAGGTGATCGATCAGCTTCTTGTAGAAAAGGTCTTCAATGAAGAGCTTTCGCTAATCCACCCTATGATTAAGGCATTGCGAAGTGGCAGAAAAGAACAAATTCTGGCCTATGCTGACTTGGACATACCAACTGATACTATTCGCGCATCTGGCATCCATGTTGCTGATCCAGAGCTTCCACATACTTCTACTGAGCCTCAACAAGCCAGCAAAGCCCAACAGTTGATCGATATGTTGATGCAAATGGGTATTGGATCGGACATAGCCCCCGTGGTGGCCGAACAAGCTATTGAAGAGAAACCGGATGAGGATCTTTTGGGTCTGGTTGCACATATTCGAGCCTTACAGGAAAAGCCTACCCCTAAGCAGGTTTCTAAGAAAGCAGTGGCCAAACCGGCCAAGCCGGTGTATCTGAAAAATGATTTGCGGCTGGTTCGACAGAGCAGTGGTACTGAGACCTATAGCAAGTTTCAGGAAATGGGCGTTGTTATCCGGCTGGACAGCTTCCTGTGATTAGATCCGACCACATGGTATCAGACTTAATATACTAATGGGTTCGAAAGTAAGCGAACATCATTTATAATGTAGGCTCCGTTCGCCAAGCTTATCGGATATTTACACACATGCGCCACGATGACGGTCGTAAACTTGATCACAAAACATTAGAAGCCATTCGCGTTCGCGCCGTTCAACGGGTCATGGATGGCGAGAGTCCAGAAGTCGTCATCAAAGCGCTGGGGATGAGCCGAGCACGAATCTATGAATGGCTGGCTGCCTACCGCGAGGGTGGCTTTGACGCGCTCAAGGCCAAGCAGATTTCCGGTCGTCCCAAGAAACTGAGCGGTGCTCAGATCCGGGAGCTGTATATCTGGATAACGACCTTTACGCCGGACCAGTTGAAGTTTGATTTTGCCCTGTGGACTCGGGGCCGAGTGCGTGAGCTCATCCGGCAAAAGTTCAACGTCCGGTTAAGCGATGTCTCGGTCGGTCGTCTGCTTCGAAACCTGGGGCTGACGCCTCAGAAACCCCTGCATCGGGCCTACCAGCAAAAGCCAGAGGCCGTGAAACAATGGAAAGAAGAGACCTACCCGGAAATTCGCAAGGAAGCAAAAAAAGTCGGCGCCACCATCTATTTCGGCGATGAAGCCAGCATTCGGTCTGATTATCACAGTGGCACCACCTGGGCACCCAGGGGTGAAACTCCGATCATCCGTAATACGGGCAGTCGCTTCAGCATCAATCTGATCTCGGCCATCTCGCCTCGCGGCGAGCTTCGCTTTAAGACCATTCAGGGCAACATGAACACCGATGCGTTTCTTGGTTTCCTCAAGGCTCTGGTGCAAGACGTTGACAAGCCGGTTTTCCTGATCCTCGATAACCACCCGGTTCATCATGCTCGTCGGGTTCGAGACTATGTTGAGAGTCTCGACGGCAAGCTCAGGTTGTTCTTCCTGCCGCCGTACTCGCCGGAGCTGAATCCTGACGAGTCTGTTTGGGGCTATATCAAATACCATCACGTCGGTAAAAAGATCATTAACAGCAAAGAACAACTTCGGAGCACTGTTTACCGGCAGCTTCGACGTTTGCAAAAATTGCCACGACTATTGAAATCGTTTTTTGGCCATCCGGATTTGGCTTATATCTCCGGGTAATATTCGCTTACTTTATTTCGAATTAGTAAGTGCAAGGCTGTCCTTGCCCACCCTTAAGGCCACACCTTGAATTGCTGCCCGTTTCCAGATCCACCCCACCATAGTCAGCACCTGGAAGCGCGACCTATTGGAGAGCGCGTCCGACCTCCTCGAAGGCAAGAGTATAGTCGGTAAGCAATTCGATGAACTCAGCACGGACGAACTGTACCGTGAGATTCGCCGACTGACGGTGGAACGCAATTTTTGTTGCTTAAGCTCCTGGGTGGCTCGTTCCACTTTGGCTGAGCTCCATGTATTTCACAGAGCCCTTCGGAAAATCCTTGCGAACCAAAAGCACTTCATCAAACTGTCACGTCAGTGACACGACGGTGTCATCTCTCAGCTTTATCGTTCAATTGTAACTCGCAATACGGCGAGCTTATTTATTGCAAAAGGTGATCCTGTGGCCCCAACTCAATCAACCAATGTGATGCTTCGAGTCGAGAGTATGGGCGTAACCTACCCGGGAAACGTCCTCGCGCTCAAACCCACCACCGTTCACTTTCACAAGGGCGAATTCACCGTGCTACTGGGACTTTCAGGCGCGGGTAAATCCACTCTGCTTCGTTCACTGAATCACCTGGTTAAGCCCACAACCGGGAAGGTTGTGTCTGGCGAGTTTGGTGAACTGACCAACCGTAGAATCCTGCGACAGCACCGCAGCCGCACCGCCATGGTGTTCCAGCATCACCAGCTGATCGAACGATACACCGCGTTACAGAATGTGCTGACAGGCAGACTTGCGTATCACGGTACTTGGCGAAGCCTGCTTCCCCTGCCCCGGCAGGACCTGGAGTTGGCTCTGCAATGCCTCGACCGCGTAGGTCTGGCTGACAAAGCGCTTTCCCGAGTAGATCAGTTGTCCGGCGGCCAGCAGCAGCGGGTTGGAATCGCCAGAGCATTGGTGCAGCAACCATCCATGATTCTTGCCGATGAGCCCGTTGCCAGCCTGGATCCGGCCACTTCTGAAAAGGTACTCGGCCTACTGCGCGATATTTGTCAGGAAGATGGAATCACCGCGGTTATTTCCTTGCACCAATTGGAATACGCCCAGCGTTTTGCAGACCGGATCATCGGCCTTTCGAACGCTCATATCGTTTTTGACGATGCTCCTGAAAACCTGAAATCGAAACACCTGGACGAGATTTACCACCGTTCACCCAGCGTGGTAGCTGCGGAAGGCAAACCAGCCATCCATAAACCTAAGACCACCCCGATAACGACAGACGTACTGGAGATAGCACAATGAAGACAATGATTCACTCTTTGCTGGCTCTGATAATGATGCTCGGCATCCATTGGTCAGCCCATGCCGCAGATACAGACCCTGATCTTTTGAAAGTTGCCTTGCTGCCGGATGAGAACGCGTCAGAACTGATCAAGCGAAACCAACCTTTGAAGGATTACCTGGAAACCACTCTTGGTAAGGAAGTAGAACTGATTGTTACCACCGATTACTCCTCCATGATCGAAGCCATGCGTTTTGGCCGAATTGACCTGGCTTACTTTGGTCCGTTGTCCTATGTGATGGCCAAGAGTAAGAGTGACATTGAACCCTTTGCCGCCATGGTGGTAGACGGGAAGCCGACTTATCGCTCCATCATTATTGCCAATGCGGACTCTGGCGTTGGCTCCTTCGCGGATATCAAAGGCAAGAAAATGGCCTACGGTGACCGCGCATCCACTTCCAGCCACCTGATCCCCAAGGCCGTACTCCTTGAGAAGGCAGGGCTCGAAGCCGGAAAGGACTATGAGGCTCATTTCGTCGGTAGCCATGACGCTGTTGCGGTTAACGTCGCCAATGGCAATGCCGACGCCGGAGGGTTGTCCGAAGTTATCTTCGAGCATGTGATGGACCGCGGTTTGATTGATCGGAGCAAGGTCAAAGTGCTGGGCTACAGCGGTGACTTTCCTCAATACCCCTGGGCCATGCGTTCGAACCTGGCCCCTGAGCTGAAGAGCAACATTCAGAAAGCCTTTCTGCAGATCGATGACCCGGAGATTCTCGACAACCTGAAGGCTGAGGGATTCGCGGCAATTACCGACGAAGATTACGATGTCATCCGCGCTATGGGTGGCCTGCTCAATCTTGATTTCGCAAAAATGTGAGGAGTGCCCCATGAACTATACAACGACGGAACCGGCGACTCTGTCGCCGGCCCCGTCGGCCTCCGTGCTGGATGAGCACGCGAAAGGCTGGCGGAAAAAACTCGGACAGTCGCTGTTAGTGCTGCTCATCATTTTTGTCGCAAGTTGGTACGTAGGGCTGCTCAATTTCAATACACTTGCCAATGGCGTGCCAGCCATAGGCACACTCATTGGCGAATCTCTTCCACCTGACTTCACCAATGTGGCCAGCTGGGTGTCGCCGTTAATCGACACGCTTGCGATGAGCATTGCCGGTACTGCCATTGCAGTAACCTTGTCTGTGCCACTGGCATTCCTGGCTGCGCGCAACACCTCTCCACATCCGGTGGTGTTCCAAGTAACTCGAACCCTTTTAAACGGTTTGCGTTCAGTCCCGGAACTGATCATGGGCATCATCTTCGTGGCTGCTGTTGGTTTTGGGGCGTTGCCTGGCGTACTGGCGCTCGGTCTTCACTCCATTGGCATGGTTGGAAAGTTTTTTGCCGAAGCGATTGAGCATGTAGATGAGGCGCCAGTGGAAGCGACCGATGCTGCCGGCGCTACTCGCTTGCAGGTGCTCTATCACGCCGTGCTGCCACAAGCACTTCCTCAATTCGCGGACGTGTCCATTTATCGCTGGGAATACAATTTCCGTGCCTCGACCGTAATGGGCATGGTGGGTGCCGGTGGTATTGGCTTCGAATTGATGGGCTCGCTGAGAATCATGCAGTATCAGGAAGTCAGCGCCATTCTCATTGTCATCTTGTTGATGGTCACCGTCGTGGACAGTCTCAGTGGCCGCCTTCGTAAGAAATTCAAATAAGGAACGTCGATGAAACCCAAGGTTGTGATAACCCATAAGATCCATGACAGTGTTCTGGATGAACTTGCCCAAGATTGCGAGCTGGTCACCAACCAATCCGGCGCCACGTTGCCCCAGGAGGAAGTGGCTGCGCGCGTTGCAGACGCTGATGCGATGATGGCGTTCATGCCAGACCGAGTTGGAGAGGAGTTCCTACAGGGGTGTCCGCGCTTGAAGGTGATTGGTGCAGCCCTGAAAGGCTATGACAACTTTGATGTGGATGCCTGCACGCGTCATGGGGTTTGGCTGACATTTGTACCGGATTTGCTAACCGTGCCTGCTGCAGAGCTAACGGTCGGGCTGACGATCAGTCTCACCCGACAAGTCAAGGCGGCGGACCACTTCGTTCGATCCGGTGAATTTACTGGCTGGACACCACGCTTCTATGGGCAGGGGATCGAAGGCTCACGGATTGGTATTGTGGGTATGGGGGCCATCGGCCAAGCGGTGGCGCAGCGCCTGAACGGATGGGGAGCGGATTTAATCTATTCCCAGCCGGAACGTTTACCCGTGCAGCATGAGCAGGCACTGGGTTTGTCCCATACTCCCCTCAAGATGCTGCTGGCCCAGTCAGATATTGTGATCCTGGCACTGCCGCTCAATGAGCAAACCCTCCACACCATTAATCGCGAAACGCTAACAGGAATGAAACCGGGCGCATTCCTTATCAATCCCTGCCGTGGATCTGTGGTGGATGAGGGTAGTGTTCTGCAAGCGCTTCAATCCGGTCAGTTGGGGGGGTACGCCGCTGATGTGTTTGAGATGGAAGATTGGGCGAGAGAAGATCGTCCGAGGGAGATCGCCCAGGGGCTCAGGGCCCACCCCAACACGCTGTTTACTGCTCACATCGGATCGGCAGTCAGCCAGGTGCGTCTGGCTATCGAGCAACGCGCTGCTCGGAACATTCTGCAAGTGCTTCGGGGTGAGCGGCCGGATGATGCGATCAATGATCCCAGTGGCCGCGAGAGCGGCCCATGCTGAATCTTGTCTGGCTGAAGAGTTTCGTGGCGGTGCTGGACCACAACGGGTTTCAGGCCGCAGCCCGCCAGTTGGACATCGCACAACCCACACTGTCCCAGCACCTTCAAAAACTCGAAAACCAACTTGGCGTTTTATTGGTCCACAGGGGGCGCTCTGGCTGTGAGCCAACCCGGGCTGCCTTAACCTTGTTGCCTTTTGCCCGAAGTCTGCTCCGGCTGGAGGAGCAGGCGAGATCTTCCATTATGGAGGCTCGACTTCGCGTTGGGGCGAGCTCCAATATTGGGATTTATATGCTCCAGCCCTACATCCGTCGTTACAAGGAGCTGGGCGTAGGGCCCGAGGTGGATGTGGTAATAGATTCCAATCCGACTATTGCACGGCATTTATCGGACGGTGAGCTGGACGTGGCGATTATGGAGTGGTGGCATGATCTACCCGGATTCCATGCTCAGGCGTGGCGTAACGAGCCCGTTGTTCTAATCGTTCCGCCTGGTCACCCGTTAGCCCGTCGAACCGATATCGACCGCGATACGCTGTCTAACATGGCTCTGATCGGCGGCGAACCCGGCACCGGCACTGGCCGGCTTTTGGCGACCTACTTCGGTGAGCATGGGCCATTTCCGACGGTATCTATGCAGCTGGGTAGCACCGAAGCCGTCAAGCAAGCGGTTAAGGTCGGACTTGGCGCATCGTTGGTGCTTGAAAGTTCTGTACGGGAGGAGGTCCAAAATGGAAGTCTGGTGGCTATTCCCGTGAGTGAGCCTGGCCTTAGCAAGGAGCTGATGGTGATTTATCCGAGCAGCCTGGACAAACACAGGCCAGTATACTCGTTTGTTGGGCATCTCTGTGAATAGCTATTGGGTCCACCTCACGCATATCTAGGGAAGCTGCGAATAAGTCCACTGCATGGGATAATGCCCGCTGTACACGATTGAGGACGCACCGATGGATCAGCAACTTACATTCGCGGACAGCGAGTTCAGCAACAAGCGCCGTCAAACCCGCAAGGAAAAGTTTCTGGGCCGAATGGACAAGCTGATCCCGTGGGCGCGTCTCGAAGCCGTCATCGAGCCTCATTATCCCAAGGCTGGCAATGGTCGTCGACCGTATCCCTTGTCTACAATGCTTCGCATTCACTGCATGCAGCAGTGGTATACCCTCAGTGACCCCGCCATGGAAGACGCGCTGTATGAGATCGCGTCCATGCGGCTGTTCGCTCGATTGTCATTGGACAAGGCCATCCCCGATCACACCACTATCCTGAACTTCCGTCATCTTTTGGAGCGCCACGGTCTGGCTCGACAGATTTTTGAAGAGGTAAACCAATGGCTGTCTGAAGCCGGTGTCCTGCTGAAAGAGGGCTCACTGGTCGATGCCACCATCATCGAAGCTCCCTGCTCCACCAAGAACAAAACGGGCGAACGTGATCCCGAGATGCACCAGACCAAAAAAGGGAATCAATGGCACTTCGGGATGAAGGCTCACATCGGGGTTGATGCCCGCACCGGCATCACGCACAGTTTCACGACAACTGCGGCCAATGAGCACGACCTTAATCAGGCTGATCAACTGCTACACGGTGAAGAAGCATTCATCTTTGCTGATGCGGGTTACAGGGGCGCCGAAAAGCGAGACGAGCTGAAAGATGTCAGTGCGGACTGGTACATCGCAGAACAGCCAGGGAAGCTGAAGACACTGAAAAAACACCCTCGGATCAATAAGGTCAGAATCCGCACCGAGTATCTGAAAACCAGTATCCGTGCGAAAGTTGAGCATCCGTTTCGGATCATCAAGTGCCAGTTTGGTTTTGTAAAAGCCCGCTACCGTGGCCTGAAGAAAAACGACTGCAAGTTGGCCATGCTGTTCGCACTGGCCAACGTTGTGCGGGTGGATCAGATGTTGAGAGCACGGGGTTAATCCGTCTGCACTGCCTGAAAAGGTGGTTGCAGCTGGTTAAAAAGGGCTAAAAGTGTTGAATTTTCGCCTCTGAGGCGGTGACAACGACATTTCAGAGCCTTGGATCGGGCTTATTCGTAGCTACCCAAGGTTCCTATTGGTTGCCACAATAATACGCACATCAACTATGCGCTCCTCTGTAGAGCCTACAGGAGTAAAGCTGCCATCTTGAAGTACCCGTAGTAATCGAACTTGGGCTTCTAGTGGAAGCTCTCCGAATTCGTCCAAAAACAGGGTGCCACCATCTGCTTGATCAAACACCCCTGGCTTGCTGGTTGTTGCACCTGTGAATGCACCTTTGCTATGGCCAAACAAGGTGCTATCAATAAGCTCCGAAGGAATTGCGCCGCAATTCAAAGATAGGAAAGGCTGCTTTGAGCGTGGGCTGGTGTTATGAATAGCCCGAGCAAATAGCTCCTTGCCAGTGCCTGTTTCACCATGAATCAATACCGGCACTTCTCTCATCGCAAGAATCGCTGCACGCTCCTTCAAACGTTCCATCTGAGGATCTTGGGTGATTATGTGGTCAAACGCAGCCGTAGAAGGAGCCTCACAAGCAATAAGGCTCGTCAGGCGATCATCCAGAGCGTCAGCAACGGACGGTAAAAAGTCAGCAGCTATGTCGAAAGGAAGCTCAACGACTTGAACTCCCTGCTGCAGGGACGATTGCAAAAAACGAACTCGATACTTCGTCTTACCCGTAAGGATCGAAACTGACGTCATTGCGGGCGTGCCCGACGTCAATTGAATATAAATCGGTGACCTTGGGTGCTTCTCTACGATGTCAGAGAGCGTGGCATCCAAGACTTTGTAGATGTCAGCAAAGTGAATGGGGCTCTGAAGCTCAGCCTGAACGGAAACGAATTCCGTCCTGAAACTTTCTTTTAGCCGATGTAGATAATTTCTCACCTCATCCAGCGGTTGGTTATGAAGCAAATAGGCATAGCTGAAGTCCTGGTGGCGAAGCACACTGGCTAACGGCCCATCAATAACCTCGTCCGAACCACCTCTGATGTCTGCAGTGCCAATCCAAGATACAAGAACGTCAGCCATGTTAGATAAAGTATCTTCTGTAGATATAAAAAATTCATCATCAGGCATTTCTGCTCAGGAAGCAATGTGCGTACAGGTATGGCTTCAGGATCACTAGACTACTACTGACGAATGCCGATGGGAAATTTTACGGATTTCCCCCTGGCGAACTATGCTTCTGAATACTGGTCTGGTATCGGTGTTCAGAATGTCTCTCCAAAACTTCCCCAAGGCTTTACCTGACGAACTACTCGGTAGTGTTCTAGCTCGAAGCGTTCATCAACTGGGCGTTAAAGATGACAAGGTGGCACTTAAGCTGCTCTTTGGCTCCCGAAATGTAGTTCCGTCTGGGTTGATGCAGGGGCACATCGATATGCTTCTGGAGCATGTAGGGCATATTTGGCCAATATCATCATCAGAAGTCATTCAGCGTCATTCACTACTTCCGCTATTCAGGCCTTTCTCTACTCATGAAAAGTACAGCAAATTGCTTGCTGACCTTTGCTCTGGACGAATGAATTTTGGCATGTTGCGTTCGGGTATCAACGCTTCGCGTCTAAAATGGACAAATACCTTCAGAGTTTGTCCCGTGTGTTGGCATGAGCAGCGGGCAGAATACGGTTTTGCAGTTTGGTCTCGTGTCTTGCAGTGCCCAGGTGTGGAATGCTGCCCAGATCATAAATGCCTTTTGGTTGATAGCAAAATATCAATGCCGTCAGAGCGGAGGCATGAGCTGGTTGGAGCTCATCAATACCGACTAGAGTGCTCGCTGGCGGTTGCAGCTGAACAAAGGTTAGTACAGGTTGCTGACTGCATTAAGCAGCTCCTGGATTTGAATTATCCGTTTGTTACTCCTGGCCATTGGACGGGTTTCTACCGTCAGATTGTTAAGGACAAGGGTCTGGTATTGGGCGGCCGCGTTGATCATGATGCTATACGTTCCGAGGTATTGTGCTACTGGGGGGAACAGCAACTTGAAAGATGGGGCCTCGAACTTTCAGGTGACTCAAACTGGTTGTTGTCCATGTTTAGAACGCACCGACGACCCTTCAATTATCTCCAGCACTTGGTTGTATTACAGGCGTTTGAGCAGCCTACGAATCTCGAAAGGCTGTTTCAGCAAGTAGCATCATTTCCTGCTGAGCCATTAGCGCGCAGGCATTATGAGAATAGCCGGGCTGATTACAGTCGCCAGGAGTACAGGGAAATATGGAGGCAGCTCCTCGCTGATGCATCATCTTTGAAAAGCATTAGATCTTCTGCCGAAGGGGCAAGAGTCTACTCGTGGCTGTATCGATATGACCGTGAGTGGTTGATGAAAAACAAACCTGCAGCGATGGCTAGGAAGCCACGTAATCATATCGACTGGACTGCTCGTGATCGTGACTATGCACGCCGTATATGCCGCCTGGAGAGATCGTTGCGGCATCAAATTGACGGCCCGAGACGATCACAGGCTTGGTATCTTCGCCAAATGGGTCTGAAGAGCTCCTTTAGGATGAAATCTCATCTTTTGCCGCTTTGTAGATTGCTTCTTAATCGTTATGCTGAGTCCGTTGATGAGTACCAAACGCGTCGTCTTGCGAGCTGTGTGCTTCGGTTAATGGAAGAGAAAAAGGAATTCCAACTGTATGAAGTTGAACGCCTTGCTGGGCTCAGTAAAGAGCGGTGTCGAAAAGCTGCAAGGCAAATTATCCGAGATCATATCGCCTGCTGGTCGGGCATTGCGCAAGTTTCCAGCAGACTCCAAGCTTGAAGCTGTTCGGGGGATCTATTCCCGCAAGTTACTTGGGCTTAGGCAACAGGCGGTAGTGGATGTTAAGTTTGAGCATCATCCGTTAACGGCAGTGCCTATTGAAGTAATCGGTATGTTGGTGCCGGGCAGCAAATTTAAAGATAAAAAGAGAATCCCTCCCAAGGACTCCCAGTCTCGATCAATCAGCATTGATAGGGTCGAAGAAGCCGTACTCCTTGATCATGAGTATTGGCACAGAGTTCATTCAATGGATGGCAGCAGTTGCCTCATTCGCAGTATAGAGCTGGCTCGGGTTTTGTTTTTCCATTCGCCTCATCTGATTCGCTGTGCTCTTCGGCCAAATGGAATGGATTCATTGGTTCGGATTGGCCGTGGTGATGAAGTCATTGAAGTGAGTTTCACAGAGATGGCTGACTTTCCTGCCTCACAGCTACACAATAAGCGAATTCAGTCTCATTTATCATGGCTTTTTCTGTCCCAGTCAGCCAAGCAGTCCTTCGGTAGTATCTACCAAGAATGGGTGATGTCAGATGAAGAGAGATGGATGTTCAGGTTTTCACCTCCGCCGATGCATGGCTGGCAAATCTCAGTCATGAGGTGTGCCCATAGCGTTGACCCGTTTCTTGAAAAAGTATCCGAGATACGTACAGTCAACGTAGAAGATTTCTGCCTACAGCAGAAAGTCATTTTTCGTCACCCGAAACTGCGTTATCCAGTGACTCTTGATGAAAGCCGCAAGTCACGCAAACGCAAACCCACAGACGAACATCCGGAGCTTGATTTACCATCAGTGCCAGGTATGGCGGAGGGCATGCACCAGGTTGATGATGGTAATTTGAAATTCAATATACCTTCTGGTCCCATGACGGAAGTTGATGGTGGCCTACCAAGACCCGAAGGGTCAGGGACCCGCGAAGCAGAGGCAGGCATTTCACAGTCAACGGGGGCAGGACCTTCTGAGCTGGATGGCGATGCCCAAGAGTTGAGCCTCCGCTTGAATCAGGAGGCTGATCCGGAAGAAGAACAACAGCCTGATGAACTGATTGCGAGCGAACCCACAGGGCGTTTTTCAAACTTTGAAAAAGCCATCAACATCTTGGTTCATGAATACGACTACGAGCTAACTGGGTCAATCTGCTGCTACGAGTTTCCTTTACCAAAGACACGTAGCAAAAAGATTCTAAGGACAGAGGATGGCAGACCCATACAGTACTACTTGGCAGGCCTTCGATGTAACGATCTTTCCATATGCATCTTGGAGGCTGACGTTGAGAGCTTGCTAGTACATGAAGAAGCTAACCCAGAGTCCGTTAGTACACTTCTGGCTATTGTGCGAGGGGAGCCCACGCAGTCAGTGTCTCGTATAGTGCAGTCATTTTCTGACAGTGGAGTGACTTGGAAAGAGTCTGACTTACGTACACATTGCCTAGTTTTTCATCGTTGCGATCATCCTAAACGATACCGGTCAGTGGATACAGAGGTGGCTGGCAAGATCACCAGGCAACGTGTTCCGCGAGAAAACGATGTATTTCTTCGATCTTGGGTGGACATCCTGCAGAGAGGCATTCAGAAAATCACTCAGAAATACAATGATGCACAGAAAGATTCAGATATCAGGGAGTAGAAGTGCCGGTCTGCAGTCAAGCTTGGCTGCGATCTGATATAGCTTCTCTACAGTGATGTTTACCCCCCGGAGACATTGATGGAGTTATTGTCAAATCTGGTGTACGGGCTCAGGCGGCGTTCCTGTCTGACTGATCCTGTACTTGTTCCCCATCCTTGAATTTCACGTTGTTGACCACGAGGGCCAGCAGATCAAATCCCTTGATCCGTTTCCAGCGCTTCTGCGCGGTTTCCAGTAGCTTGTAGACCATCGCCAGCGTGGTCTCTCGGGAGCCGCAGTTCCGCGCTCTCTTGCTTCTCAGGCGCACCGTCGAAAACGTCGATTCGATCGGATTGGTCGTCCGGATATGGACCCAGTGCTCCGCCGGGAAGTCGTAGAAGGCCAGCAGCTCTTCACGATCCTTGCGCAGCCGTTCCATGGCGCCGGGATACTTCGACTCAAAGCGTACAAGCGCCCGGTCAAATGCCTTGTGCGCCTCGTCCTGCGTCTCGGCCATCCAGATCTCATGCAGCGCCGCCTTGACCTTCGGTTGCACCGACTTTGGCAGCGCGGACAGGATGTTCGCGCTCTTGTGCACCCAGCAGCGCTGATGGCGGGTGTCCGGATAGCACTTGGCCAGTGCTTTCCAGAAGCCCAAAGCGCCGTCGCCGATGGCCAGCTTCGGGCTGGTCGTCAGGCCTCGGGCCCGCAGTCCCGACAGCAGTTCTGACCAGCTGGCCTCCGACTCGCGGTAGCCGTCCTCAACCGCAACCAGCTCCTTGCGCCCATGCTCCGTCACCCCGATGATCACCAGCAGGCAGAGGCGGTCATCCATGCGCACGTTGCTGTATACGCCGTCGGCCCACCAGTACACGTAGCGGCTTTGGCTCAGATCTCGCTGACACCACTCCCGGTGCTCATCGATCCAGTGCTGCTTCAAGCGACTGATCGTATTGGCCGACAAGCCCCTGGCCTGATCACCCAGCAACGCGGCCAGTGCCTCTTGGTAATCGCCGGTGCTCACACCCTTCAGGTACAGCCAGGGAAGCACTTCCTCCACACTCCGGGCTCGCTTCAGGTACGGCGGCAGCAAGGTGCTGTTGAAGCGAACCCCGGAACCACTCCGATCCCGTACTTTCGGCACCTTGATGTCGACATTGCCGATGCCGGTCTGGACAGTACGCTCAGGTAAATAGCCATTGCGCACGACGGCCTGATATGTTTTGACCTGTCAACGATTACTCGCATTTTTCTTGCTCAAGCGCGTTGGCTCAAGGCACACCCGGCAGATTACGACGGTGGATCATGCTGATATACGTGGATTGGTTACCACCAGACTTCACTACGTCGTAGAGCTGGCCTTTCTCTAGCAGCAGGGATCATCAGCCCGGAACGCCCCTGAGGGATTATCCAGTTGGCTGATGCCGGTTTAACCCGGACAAGGATTCTCCACACCGGCCCGGTATGCCCTGAGTCAACGCGCCTGTTCGTCCTCCTGTTTAACCGCTTTTCGTGTTCGTCGTTGCTGCCGGTAACCGTCAAGCGGCCCGATGCTGGAGCCGCGGCATCTCGTGCCGGACGATGTCCCAGATGAAGCCTGCCAGCTCCCGCGCAACCGCCACGCAGACCAGCTTGGTGCTTTTGCCCGCCTGCGTCAGGGTGCGATAGCGTCCGCAGAGCCGCTTCTGGGCGCGCCACGCGATGGCCTTGGCCTCATCGCTGGCCTCCGTCGCCTTACGCTTCAGATGCGCGGTCTGCCGCGCCGGGAAGCGGTAGCTCCAGGCCGATTCGACCAGCATTCGCCGGGCATGGCCATTGCCGGTCAGGGTGATCGCTCCCTGGCGTCGCCGCGAGCCGCTGCTGTGCTCACTGGGCACCAGCCCCAGATAGGCCATCAGCTGCCGCGGGGAGTCGAAGCGGCTGATATCCCCCAGTTCCGCCAGCAGCACCATGGCCGCGAGCTTATCGATGCCGCGCAGAGCGACCAGCGAACTGACCACCGGCGCCAGCGACCACTGCGGCAGCACCTGCATCATTTGGGCGGTGAGGTCGTCGACGCGCCGGGTTGCCGCCTTTACCGCATCGACGTACTCCTGCAACACCACTTGCTGCCACGCGTGCTCGAACTTGAGCGACTCCAGCCAGTTGTAATGGGTCTGCGTCCAGCGGGTCTTGCCTTTGGGCCAGCTGTGGCCGTGCCGTAGCACAAAAGCGTTCAACTGCTGCCGTGCCTTGCGCTCCTGGGCCTTCATGTCATCCCGGGCACGGGTCAAGTCACGCATGGCTTCCTGTTCCTGATCGGGAACCCAAACGGAAGTCAGGCCGCCCGAGCGCAGCAGCCTGGCCAACTTCAGCGCATCCCGCCGATCGGTCTTGACCCGCTCGCCCGGCTTGCGCGGGATCAGCGACGGCGCCACCACCTGACAGTCATGGCCTGTTGCGAGGATCTGGCGGTAAAGCCCGTAGCCACAGGGCCCCGCCTCGTAGCAGAACTGCACAATGCCCCCGTCCGCCTCCTCACTCAGTCGCTGGATCAGCTTCTCCACAGCCTTCGGCGTATTGGCGATCTCGCCGCGGTACTCGGGCTCACCGCGCCCCGGTCGAGCCACCGCAATCGCGATGGTCTCCTTATGCACATCCAGTCCGACATAGAAGCTGTAGAAATCCGATTGCAATCCATCCCGTACGACATTCAAAGCCGATGCGGTCTCGATTCTGACGTCGGTTGCGTTAAACTCCTTCATGCCTGCCCTCCTCAATGTGGCTCTGCCACTCGGTTTGTTTGCTCAACGGCCATGGTAATCCACGAGCGTTGAGGTAGGGCAGGTCAAAACATCATGTCTAGCAAAATCAGCAGACATGTTGCATGTGACTTTTGATGGCATGTTTCGGCATCAGCTGCTGGCTTTGTTCTGAGGCTTCTAACGTTAGGGCTCTTTCGGGTGGTGTTTTTAATCAAACTTTATTTTAAACTGAAATGGCCGGTAGTGAGTCGTCCGCCACTAATCGGATCAAACTTTATTTTTTGCTGTTCACGAATTAATCTAAAAAGCTTGCCTTTTTGGTCAAACTTTATTTCTCTCCGATACCTGACGCGGGTGCCGACCATGGCCGCCGAGTGGGTCGGCACGGCCGGGATCGCGCCGATGACGGTTCTGATGGTGGTGATCCTGTTTTACATCGTCATGGGGTGCATCATGGACAGCCTGTCGATGATCCTTT
This sequence comes from Thalassospira indica, assembly GCF_003403095.1. NCBI lineage: Bacteria > Pseudomonadati > Pseudomonadota > Alphaproteobacteria > Rhodospirillales > Thalassospiraceae > Thalassospira > Thalassospira indica. Next base: position 4,083,285 of record NZ_CP031555.1, read on the forward strand.
TGACCGTGCCGGTGTTTTTCCCGGCCTTCATGGCGATGGATTTCGGGATGGATCCGACCCATCAGGCGCTGTGGTTTGGTATCATCACCCTGATTGTTGTCGAACTGGGGATGATCACGCCCCCGGTCGGGCTTAATCTGTTTATGATATCGGCGATGGCACCCGATATTCCGACCCGCAAGATTTTCCGCGGGGCGGTGCCGTTCCTGCTGGTCGAGTGCCTGCGCATCGCGATCATTGTCGCGTTCCCGGTACTGACATTCTGGCTGGTGGATATCGTCACAGGATAGCCGCCCCAAAAAGATGGAGACACCGTTGCAAGCAAACAAAAAGAAGAAAAACGATACGGATACCGGTATTGCGGGATTGTCGCCCGACAGTCCGCTGCGCGGCTTTGTCGGCTATAACCTCAAGCGTGCCTATATGTCGATCCATAGCGATTTTGTCGCCAGCCTGACGCATCTTGATCTGAAGCCGACGACCTATAGTGCGCTTGCCATCATCAATGAAAACCCAGATATCAGTCAGACCGATCTGGCGCGGGCTCTTGCCATGGAACGGTCGAACATTGTCGTCATGGTCGATGAACTTCAGGCGCGCGGATTAATTGTGCGCAACAAGGTGCCAACCGATCGTCGTGTTTATGCGCTGCGCACCACTGCCAAGGGGATCGAGCTTTTCCTTGAGGCCAGCCGCGCGGTTCAAAAGCACGAAGACAAGCTTCTGGAAGGGTTCGATCCCGAAGAACGCACGCATCTTGTAGAGATGCTGATCCGTATTCAGCAGGTCAAATAACGCTTAGATCAGGTAAGGTTCCATGTTGCGACTGTCCCGTGAAATCCGTGTTGAATGGGGTCACTGCGATCCGGCCCGGATTGTTTATAACCCGAACTTTTATGACTGGATGGAAGGCGGCCTTCTGGCCTTGTTGTCAGTTGCCGGGTTCGACCTTGCCACCATGATCGCAAAGGATGCCGATTTTCGCGGAACGCCGCTGGTGCGTGGTGATGCCAGTTTTATGGCACCGGCCCGGGTCGGGGATTTGATCGTGCATCACGTCGAAGTATCACGCTGGGGCGGCAAATCGTTCGACCTTTCCCATCGCTTTACGCTGGGTGGAACCACCTTGCTTGAAGGATCGCAAACCCGCGTCTGGGGCCGCGCCAACCCGGACAACCCGGCAAGTCTGGTTGCTGTTCCTGTGCCCGATGCGGTCAAGGCCGCCTTGTCAGAAGACAAGGTTATCCGCCTGACACTCCATCAGGAAACGCAAGCTTAAGAGACGCTGCCGTGATCCCCTTCAAAGCCCCGATTGACGATATTCTGTTTGCCCTGTCAGTGACCGGCGATGAAAACCATGCCGCAGAACACGGCTTTGATGCGGAAATCACCCGCGAAATTCTGGATCATTTTGCCCGCTTTGCCGAAGACGTCATCGCCCCGATTGACGAGCCGGGCGATCAGGAAGGCTGCAAAATCGAAGTTGGCCGGGTCCGGATGCCGCCCGGGTTTCGCGCAGCCTATCAGGCCTATGTCGAACAGGGATGGCAATCGATTTCACTGGCCGAGGAGTTTGGTGGTCAGGGTGCACCGGCCACCGTCTGTGGCCCGATCAGCGAAATACTGGCTGGGGCCTGTCATTCCTTTCAGATGGTCACTGGACTAGTCCCCGGTGCCGCCAGGCTGATTGCGCAATTTGGCACCGATGACCAACGCCAGACATGGCTTCCCAAACTGGCATCGGGCAGCCACCTTGCCACCATGTGCCTGACCGAACCGCAAGCAGGCTCAGACCTTTCAGATATCCGCACTGTCGCAAGCCAGCAAGAAGACGGCACTTGGGTTTTGACAGGGGAGAAGATCTTTATCTCTGGCGGGGATCAGGATCTGAGTGATGAAATCCTGCATCTGGTGCTGGCGCGGACTGGCACCCGCGAAGATGGGGTTCGGGGGCTGACGCTGTTTCTGTGCCCGTCCGATATTGGCGACACGGAACGCAACGCCATCACGGTCACCCGGATCGAAGAAAAGATGGGTTTGCATGCGTCACCCACCTGCCAACTGGCGTTTGATGGCGCAACCGCCACGCCGATTGGCCCGGTTGGCAAGGGGTTGATGTGCATGTTCACCATGATGAACCATGCCCGCCTTGATGTCGCCTTGCAGGGGGTGGCACATGCCACCCGCGCCCATCATATCGCCCAGAGCTATGCCGCAGAGCGCACGCAAGGCCGCGACCGAAATACCGGTCAATCGATTTCCATTGATCAGCATCACGACGTTGCGCGCATGATGGCCCGCCAAGACATGCTGGCCATGACCGGCCGGTTGATGGCCTATAAGACCTTTGCGTTGATGGAGATGGGTACAAATTCGGATCTGATCGAATTCCTGACCCCGATTTGCAAATCGTTCTGTACCGATGCCGGGGTTGAAGCCGCCCAGATCGGCATTCAGGTCCTTGGCGGCTATGGCTATTTGCGCGAATACCGGGTGGAACAAACACTGCGCGATGCGCGCATCTGCCAGATTTACGAGGGCACAAACGGCATTCATGCCCTGACCCTTGCCGGTCGTTTGACCCGCCACAAGGACGGCGCAAGTGCCAAGGCGTTCGAGGCCCTGATCAGCGACCTGATTGCGGGCACCCGCGGAGATACGGAGCTTGCAAAGCAGCTTTTGGCATACTGGCAACAAATGACATCAGAAATCATCGCCAGCGACACGCCTGAAAAATTCGCCCAGGACTATATGCAGATCAGCGCGGCAACCTATGGCGTGGCACTTTGGACGGAACTGGCGGATCGACTTTCACCCGATCAAACCAGCCGCTACGAAAAATGTCTGGCGCAGGTAAAGGAATGGGGCCGTGTCACACTGGCCTGTTGCAAGGCACGCGGATAGTTAATCAGTCACCTGCGCCCTGTCACGCCATCGCAGGACAGGGCGCAGGAATGAGCATCAAGAATTCACTGCCGCGAACCGCGCCCAGAACGGCAACATCGCCTTTTCAAGGTCATGCCACATCGCAAAGCGTTTGCGATAAATCTCGCTGGCATCCGGGTTCGGGCTGTAATGGCGGTCCATCGAAACCATGTTGTCGGCGGCCTGTTCATAACCGTGATACATTCCAACCCCGACGGCCGCTGCCATCGCCGCCCCCAATGCACCGGTTTCCTGACATTTTGCCACACTGAGCGGTAGCTCAAGAATATCGGCGATGATCTGTGGCCAGATTGGGCTCCGCGCCCCGCCGCCGGACAGAATGATCTTGTCAAACCGTGCCCCGGTTGCACGCAGTTTGTTCAAATGCTGCCGATGGGCAAAGGTCACACCTTCGTAAATGGCGCGCAACATATCGGCCCGCCCGTGCCATCCACCAACGCCAAAAAATCCCGCGCGTGCTGTACCGTTACACGGCGCACCATAAAGGTATGGATGGTAATAGGGCCCATCGAGACCAAAGGTGCTTTTGGCAACCAGTTCGTTGGCAAGATCAAATGGCGATTTTCCTGCTGCCACTTCGGCATCATGTTCAAGATATTCACGCACCAGCCATTCCAGATTGACGGCCGACGTCGCCGAACTTTCGATCGACATGAACCGGCGATCCGCATAGCCCGAGGACATGAAAATCTCGTTCTCGTTCTGGAAATCGACATTTTCGACAATGATCTGATTGATGCTCCAGGTGCCGACAATCATCGATGCCTGTCCCGGCCGTGCAACGCCCGAACCAAGGGCACTTGCGATCACGTCAAAGAAGCCGGCAACAACCGGCGTGCCTGCACGAAGACCGGTTTTGGCCGCAACATCGGCCGTCACGTGACCAACAACCTCGCTTGGATGGGCAAGACGCGGAAGCTTTTGGCGCGCATCCAGAATGCCGAATGCATCAAGCAGTTCGTCATCATAAACGTTCTCTGGCATGCGCAGCATGCCACATCCGCCCATGTCGGAAATGTCCGTCACCAGTTCATTGGTCAGCGCATGCGTCACGATGTCCTTGCACAACAAGACCGACTGCGTTGCCTCGTACATTTCCGGGCGTTCACGCTTGATCCATGCCAGCAAGGTTGGCGTTTGTGACACCCATGGACGTTGTCCGGAAATCGGATAAGTGATGTCCCCCACCCCATCGGACGCAAGCTTATCCACCAGCGCATTGGCACGTGTATCAAGCGATTGAATTCCCAGAAGGGCCTTGCCACCGGCACCAAGCAAATACAGCCCGTTGCCATGTCCGGCACTGCCGATGGCAGCGATATCGGAGGTATCAACGCCTGATTTGTCGATGACCTTTGCCACCACCTCAAAGAGGTCATGGCGCATCTGATCAATATCGCGTTCAACAAATCCCGGTGCCGGGCAGCGCGAAACAGCCTCCCGCGAGGCATGGGCAATTTCGCGCCCGTTGGCATCGAACAATACGGTTTTGACGACCGTATTGCCCGCATCAATTCCAAGAAAATAACGTCCCATGGTTCTATCCTTTGAGCCCAAGATAGATATCCCATGCTTTGGCGCCGTCTGCCTGATCATGGATCATCGCCATCAGGGCCGCGACAACCGCCTTTGGATTGTCATGCTGATAAATGTTGCGCCCATAGACCATGCCATGCGCCCCCTGTGCCATCAGGGCCGCTGAATTATCAAACACGGTTCTGAGATCGGCCTTGCCACCACCGCGCACAAGAACCGGGCAACGAGCTGCTTGCACAACATGATGGAAATCGTCGGGATCATCGGTTGGATCGGCCTTGATGATATCGGCACCCATTTCACGGGCCAGCCTTACCAGCGTTGTGACCTTTTCGGTATCCCCGTCGACGAGATAACCGCCACGTTCACTGTTTGGCTGCATGACAAGTGGCTCGATCATCAGCGGCATGCCATATTTTTCGCAGTCATTGCCAAGCTTCGAAATGTTCTTAACGCATTGACGGAAAAGATCAGGTTCATCTGGCAACATGAAAAGATTGACCACGACACAAGCCGCATCCATCCGCAAAGCCGGCAAGATCGGATCGGTTTCATTCTGCATCACCGCCCACATCGAACGATGGCGTTCCTTGTTATAGGGGTTGCCCATATCAACACGCATCACCAGTGCCGGCCGGTTTTCACCCGGAAGGGTTTGCAAAAGATCGGACTGCCCGTAATTCATCTGGATGGCATCGGGACGGGCATCAACCAAAGTGTTGATGACTGACTGGATATCTTCGAGACCCACCATAAAGCTCGGCTCGTTGCAGACGCCGTGGTCAATCGCAACATCGAGACAGCGACCGTTTTTCATCAAACGATTCAGGCGCACTTTTTTTGATAGATACATGTTTCCTCCTCTGACCGGAATTTCCGGTTATTTTTTTCAGACAATACTGTGTTTTTTGCCGAGCTCTTCGCGCAGCAATTGTGTGTGATGATCCAGTTCGGCTGCTGACCAGCCCAGAATGCCAGACATCAACGTTCCGATTTCCTCGATCAAATTGGGAGTGATCCCGCCTTCCAGACCGATACCCGTGCGGCGCAACAGGATGTCGGAAAGGCTTCGAACCTTTTCATTACGGATCAGGAATTCGATCTCGCGGCGCGAATAGGTTTCCGCTGCCACAAGCGGGCCATCCGGTTCGGCCTGACAGAACCGCGCAATATCAAGAGCTCTGCTGCCATACCTTTCGGCAAGGCGTTCAAGTGTTGGGCGATCAACAGCAAGATCGATCAGCTCTGCGCCGATCCAGTCATCAAGATCGCTTTCGGAGTTGGGAAAATCACGCCCACCGCCGATCTTCAGACGACGGGTATCGCAAACACGGTTCCGCCCCAGCCGCCGCAAAACAACATCGGCGATTTCTTCGCCAAACACACGGAAGGTGGTCCATTTGCCCCCAATCAGACTGATGACCGGGAAATCACGCTTTTCATTGGCTTCCTGTTCGCGGTGCGAATGATCGCGGCTGATCCGGCCGGTTGCATCCGCGTCACTGACAGGAAGCGGTCTGACACCGGTAAAGACATGAACAATATCGTCACGCGCGATCTCGATTTCCGGAAACACAAAGCGCAATGCGCCAAGCATGTAGTCCTTTTCGCTTTCCTCGCAGCGGGCAAGTTCCGGATCATCGATCAGGATGTCGGTCGACCCGACAAGCGACACACCAAGATAGTTAAAGGCAATGCAAATTCGGCCATCCGCATTCTCGTAATAGACCATCTGATCGCCAAGGGCGCTGGCGAGCTGCGCATTGCGGATCATCAGATGCGATCCCTTGGTCCCGCGCACAAAGCGCGGGGTATCGTTTTCCTGACCACCGGACAGGGCAAGATTGGTAAAATCGACCCAAGCACCGGTGGCATTCACCACAAGATCGGGCGTAATCGTCCCGGTTTCGCCAGTCAAACGGTCGCGCCAATGGAGTTCAGCACCGTCGACCTTTTCGACACCGATATAGGAATGCGCGCTGGCATTCGGGCAGGCCTGCTCGGTATCGAGGATCATTTCGACACCCAACCGTTCGGGATACTTCACCCAGGCATCGTAATAGATCGCGCCAAACTTCGCATCCTGTGAAAGATCGGGTGCCATGGTTTGAAGTTGCTTGCGCGAGACAAACCGATGCGCTGGCATGGTGCGGCTTTTGCGCGACAACCAGTCATAAAGCATCAGGCCGATCTTGATCATGATTGCGGATCGCCGCGACGGTCCGCTTCGCAAACCGATGAAACGCTTTAAAGATGCAAGCGAGCCATGAACCGTATCAAAAATCGGCACAAGCGTTGGCAGCGGAAAGACATAATGCGGTGCATTGCGCAGCAGGAAGTCACGTTCCTGCAAGGACTGCCTGACCAAGCGAAACTCGCCATTTTCCAGATAGCGCAACCCGCCATGGACCATGCGTGAAAGTGCCGCACTTGCACCGGAACAGAAATCCCTCTGTTCAAGCAAAACAACATCTACCCCCTGCAGGGCAAGATCACGGAACACACTTATTCCGTTGATCCCGCCCCCGACCACCACGACAGCGGCCCGTTTCGGGATAACTTTATCCTGAGAATTATGTGTCATCTCATGATCAATCAGGCGGCACGCGCAACAGGGCCAAGGTGGGCTGATATGGCCTTATCAATGATGGCCAGTTCGTCGGCACCCAGGACGATTTCACCGGCCTTTGCATTTTCTGCTGCTTGCTCGGCATTGCGCGCCCCGCAAAGCGAGAAGGTTATGCCCTTTTGCGCAATGGTCCAGGCAATCACAATCTGGCCCGGCTGCACATTGTGTGCATCGGCAATCGGTTGCAGGACCTTCATGAATTCGGCAACGCGTTTGCGGTTTTCAACCGAGAATTTCGGGTTTTCACGACGAAGATCGTCGCCTTCGAACACCCGGTCCGGGCCGATCTTGCCCGAAAGCAGACCAAGCGCCATCGATGAGTAGCTTAGTATCGCGACGTTATTTTCGACACATAGCGGGACCAGCTCGTCTTCAAGCTGGCGTTCGAGCATGTTGTAGCATTCCTGAATGCTGTCGAGCTGACCGGCCGCGAGATACTGCTTCATCTCGTCGGCGTTCACGTTGCTGATCCCGATCGAGCGGATCTTGCCTTCTTTTTTCAGATCAAGAAGGGTGCCCATGGTTTCGGAAATTGGCGTCGTCGGGTCCTGCCAGTGGGTGATGTAAAGGTCGACATAATCGGTGCGCAGACGCTTCAGACTTGTTTCAAGTTCGCTGCGAACAGACTCGGCGCCCAGATAGCGATGGATCTTCTTGTCATGTTCATCGACAAAATAGTTGCCCTTGTCCGTATCCCAGACCATGCCGCATTTGGTGGCGATCACCACCTGATCACGACGGCCTTCTATCGCCTTGCCAACCAGTTCTTCCGCACGGCCAAGCCCATAGGCCGGTGCGGTATCAATCAGCGTGATACCGGCATCAACGGATGCCTGAATTGCCTTGATGGAGTTGGCGTCATCGTGACCACCCCACATCCAGCCCCCCATGGCCCAGGTTCCAAGCCCAATTGCGGATGCCGATACACCGGATTTTCCAATTTCACGAATAAGCTGTGCCATCAGGCATCTCCTTTTAGTATGTCGCTGACCGCATAGGCGGTTTGCTCGTCTATCGCCAAAGTCGTCAGGAAATCACCGCGCAGGATGGCCGCAATCGGTTCTGCCTTGTGTTGCCCACTGGCAATGGCAAAACGGTGCGGGATCTGACGCAGTTCTTCGAGGGTAAGGGCAACCACACGGTCATTGCCCGAATAGTCACAGGGAGTTCCATCCTTGCTGATCAGATGTGCAAGCAATTCGCCGCTCGCCCCGGCGGCAAGGACTTCTGCCGGATCGATATCGTCATCAAGTGAAAGGTAGGTCGATGTACTTGCCCGCACGGAACCGATACCCATCACCGCAATGTCGGCCTTGCGGGCGATGTCAAAAACATCACGGATGGATCGTTCATCAAGCAGGGTATCGCGGGCTTCACGCGATCCGGCAATAATCGGCGCATGCAGTTGAAGTGCCCGCCCGCCAAGCTTTTCTGCCATCGCCATCGAGACCTGATTGACGTCGGTGTAATATTTCCCCTGAACCCCGCCGGTCCCGGGAACAACGGTTACGTCATAGCTACGTTTTGGCTTCATGGCCTCGACAATTGCGCTGACACCGACACCGCCCGAAATCGCAATCGTCATGCCGTCTTGGAGTTTCTCAAACAATGCAGCCGCTGCGGCATCGGCAGTCGATTTGATTGTGATCCTGGGATCTGTTGAAACTTCCGGCACCACGATCGCATTGTCGATCCGCCCCATTTCGGCAATCAGGGTGCCAAGATCCAGCATACTGCCAAACGGTGATTTTACCGTGATTTCAACCAGACCGCGTTCCTGCCCTTCCTTCACCAGTCGATTGACTGTGGTGTGGGACAGTCCGGTCATTTCTGCGATCTTGGCCTGGGAGATATTCTGTTGATAGAACATCACCAGAACCTTGTGCAAACGGCGTAGTCGCTCGAATTCTGTGCTGTTTGTCATTCTTTTTATTCCTGCCGCAATTACGATTTGGCCGACGCGCCGCGTTTGCGGCGGTTAAGCAGATGATCAGCCGATACCGCGACCAGAAGGATCAGACCGCGAATGATGTCCTGCCAGTAAACCGGGACGTCGAGAAGGATCAGCGAACTTGTCACCAGCGACAAAAGTGCCGCCCCCAACACCGCTCCGAAAATTGTGCCAGAACCCCCGTTCAGGCTGGCCCCGCCGATAACAGCGGCGGCAATAACGCTAAGTTCCATGCCGATGCCAAATTGTGGGGTCGCCGCACCAAATCGCGCCATATAGACAACCCCGGCCACACCGGACAAAAGCCCGCAAAGGGTCGAACAGAAGATCTTTATCCGTTTGGTCTTGATCCCTGAGAACAGCGCGGCTTTTTCATTACTGCCGGTGTAATAGACTTTGCGAAAGATGGTGGAATGCCGCAGCAAGAGATCGAAAAACACCACCAATGCAAAGAACAGAATGATGACAAACGGCATGCCGGCAATGTCGCCCTGTCCGATGAATTTGAAGCTTGGCGGCAGGCTGAACAGCGACTGCGGGGTCCCTTTGGTGATCAGCAGCGAAAGACCGCGCGCAATCACCATGAAGGCAAGCGAAACGATAAAGAAGTGAAGCCCGATGCGGGTCACGCATTGTCCCATCAGGAACCCGATGAAACCGCATACCAGAACGGCAATCATACTGGCCGTCCAGGGATCCAACCCCATCAGGAACAACTTGCCACCAATCACCATCGCCAGACACACGACCGAACCGACAGAAAGATCAATCCCGCCAACGATCAGAAGAATGGTCATGCCGACCACGACAATCCCCTCTATCGAGAAGGACAGCAACATGGCGCGGAAATTCTGCCAGGTCAGGAAATAGGGTGAGGCAAAGCTCATGGCGATGCAGATGATAAGGATGATGGCAACAAGCCCAGCTTCACGGGCCTTGAAGATTCCCAGCATTCGGCTTTGCCCCGCGTTTTCCAATTGGGTTGTCTCCGCTTTCAGGTTTTCGTCTTTTGATTTGGTTCGTGATTTCAGTGCCTTGACCAATGTCATGACGCTGCCTCCCCTTTCGTCATGACCGCTTTCTGACGCGAAATACCCGATGCCAGTTTCATGATTTCTTCTTCGGTCATGGTGTCGCCTGCAACTTCGCCTGCCATCCTGCCTTCGTGCAGAACAAGGATGCGGTCGCAAAGACCGATCAGTTCGGGCATCTCCGAAGAAATGACCAGAACCCCGACCCCGTCATCGGCAAGATTGCGCAGGATGGTGTAAATCTCGCTTTTTGCGCCGACATCAACACCGCGTGTTGGTTCGTCAAAAATGATGATGCCCGGATGCACCGAAAGCATCTTGGCAATCGCCACTTTTTGCTGATTGCCCCCGCTCAGGGCAGAGACCGGCTGGTTCACATTTGCACAGCGCAGCGACAGCAGACGCCCCAGTTCCTCGGCGCGTTTTTCTTCGGCGCGCTGGCGTACAAATCCCCTGCTGCTGACATGGCTGAGATCAAGAGCTGTAATATTTGCCGCAATCGACAAATCAAGAAACACGCCCGATCCTTTGCGATCTTCTGACAGATACACCAGACCGTTTTGAATGCTCTCGGCGTAGCTTTTGATGTCAAACAGCTTGTCGTGTATGCTGACAGTGCCGCTTTTCTTTCGGCTCAGGCCGCAGATCGCATGGGCAAGTTCACTGCGACCCGCCCCGATCAATCCGGCAAGACCAAGAACCTCGCCCTTACGCAGATCAAAGCTGACATCTTGCAAGAAGCTGTCATCACAAAGATCACGCACTGACATCAGCGAAGGTGTCGCATGATGAAGTTCGATATTCTTTGCCGGAAACTGATTAAGGATTTCGCGCCCGACCATTTTGGTCGCGATTTCATCGGGGCTGGTATCGGCTGTCATCAACGTGTCGATGAAAGTACCATCCCGAAATACCGTAATGCGGTCCGAAATCGCGAAGATTTCGGCCATGCGATGACTGATATAGATGATGCCGATATTGCGCGCCTTCAGGTCGGCAATGATCCGAAACAGCGCCTCGGCCTCGGTATCGGTAAGGGCGGCTGTCGGTTCGTCAAAAATCAGGACATCACAGTCAAGAGTCAGGGCCTTGGCGATTTCGACGATCTGCTGACTTGCGATCGGCAGGTTCCCGACCTTTTCATCGACCGGGATTGGTACCAGATCGGCGAGAACCTTTTTGGCGCGCTCGCGCAGTTCGCGATCATTCATCAGGAATGCGGTCCGCGAATTCGTTGCGGCCATCAGAATGTTTTCAGCAACCGAGATATCAGGGCACAGGGCAATTTCCTGATGCACCAGCCCGATACCGTGGGCCTGTGCCTTTGCCGGATCAGGCAGAACGATATCGCGCCCCTTGAAATGGATACGTCCGCGGTCAGGGGCAAACACACCACTGAGAATATTCATCAGCGTTGATTTCCCGGCGCCATTCTCGCCCATCAGGGCATGGACTTCACCGGGCATCAGCGATAGTTTGACACCGCGCAATGCCTGCACCGGACCGAATGATTTATGAATGTCGTCGACTTCTAGAATGGGCTGCATGAAACCGGCTGCCTTGCGATAAAAGAAGGGTATCCCTTCCTTCCGACCAATTGAACGTGGGAGGATCGAAAGGAAGGGCGTCTGGTCGCCATGGGAATGGCGACCAGATCTTGATGGCCTTACTCTTCAATACCTTTGGTACCACGACGCTTGAGATAGGCTTCCCAATAGAAGTCATCGGCATTCTCGGCAGTCACCACCGCATAGCCGTTATCAATATAGGGAACCATCATCGGGTTGGTGCCGCTGCGCTTGTAGTCGTTCATCGGATCGATCAGATCCGGATGGGCCGCAAGAAACAGGGAGATAAAGCCCATATATCCCTGAATGCCCTGGTTCGGGTTGATCGAACCAAACACCTCGCCCGCCTTGATCATATCCAGGATCTTGGCATTGACGTCTGCGGTCATGACCTTGATGTCGGCCTTGGTTTCAATTGCCGCCTGCGCAGCGCCCAACGCGCTGTTTGCTTCTGGCATGAAGACCGCGCCAAGGTTCGGGTGGGCCTGATGCATGGTCAGGACGGCATTATAAGCCTTGGTCGGATCCTGGTTTGACGCCGCACGGGCAACCAGCTTCATATCCGGGTGTTTTTCTTCCATGCGGGCGATGAAAGCCGAAACGCGGCGATCGTGGTTGTCCTGCCCAGGGTTTTCCAGGACGGCATATTCGCCAGATTCGCCCATGGCTTCGGCGATGGCATCCGCCGCGGCGGCGCCTTCGCGATCATTGTTCGACGTGATATAGGCCGAACGTTTTGAATTCGGAGAGTCTGCTGCGAAGGTCACAACAGCAATGCCCTGTTCAACTGCGCGGTTGATCGGTGCGATGAAAGGATCGGAGTTCATCGGATGGACCATGATGCCAGCCGGTTGACGCGCCAGGACCTGTTCAAAGGTCGCAATCTGCTTGTTCACATCATATTCCGGGGTGCCGGTATAAACCGTTTCACACCCCATCTGCTGTGCGGCCTGCTTGAACATTTCATAAACCGGGAACCAGTATTCAACGCCACTGACCATGACGTTCATGGCGTAAAGTTCACCCGGCTCACACTGGAACGCACTTTTCCTTGTGTCCTGCGCCATAGCCGAAGACGCAGTGAGAGTCATAAAGGCAGCTGCTGCTGTTCCCAGCAGCATTGATTTGATTTTCATGTTATCCTCCCTAATGCGGAACCAATTTCCGGGCTTTCCAGGACACGGTGTGGTTCGCACGATGTTATTTATGGTAGATATTTCATTGATCGAAATATCTACCATTCATTTGGATTGATCCCAATTCGGGAGTCAACATGAAATATATTTCAACCTTTTAGTTCGCCCGAAAAGCATTCCAAGCCAACGATTTCGGCAAGAAAAGAAATTTTCGCCGATCGTGTTCAACCTGCTTTTCGGTGATGACTTCGGGCGGAATCCCTGCCTGATGATCGCGTGACAGCGCCTAAAGTCACAGCGCTTTGCAAAGCTCAGAGCGAAAACTCTCAACATTATCGATAGGGACAACAGGCGCTTTGCCGCGACTTGATTTAGGTCCGGAAAGATAATCAGCCTGATACAACCACCCCCACCCGCGAATTGGCTGGGGTGAGAAAAGCGTATTTCAATGTTGCGCGTCATGGCGACGCCTATTTGATAGCTTGCTATTTTTACGGCAATTCTACACAACAAGAAGTAGGAACTTAACAAGCAGCGGCGCTTTCACAAGAGCCAAGCCGCGGTTAGAATTGTCTTGAAAGTTCCCGTCTAGGGGAGGCACCCGGTGGCCGGATTTCATTGGTCCCGAAATCAACGACTAAGCCTTGTTGGCCGATATACCTTGTTATCGGTCGGTGTTGTCGTGTGCGCGCTTCTGGCACTCAGTTTCTTTTATCAGCGCTTTTCCAATGAACTGATTGACCGTCTGACAGGTGAGCGGCTCAGCGCGCAGGTCGCGGCGACGTCAAACAAACTTTCTGCCTTTCTAGATGCGCGCATCTATCAGTTGGTCACCCTGTCAAACCACCCGGCCCTGCCGGCCTTCATTGAATCGCCAAACTCCCCACAGGCGGAAGAGGCCCTGACGCTGCTTCGGGTGGAGGCAGATTCGCCGGACCTTTATGGTGTGCTGTTTTTTGACTGGTACGATAATCTTGATCGACTGGTCGCAGGCCAAGCCGCATCCGGTCCCCCTTATTGGTCGAAAAACGGCTGGGATATTTCCGGCCTGCCGCGTGTCGAACATGAAGGCATTGAGTTTATCGGCCCCAAATTGCCTGAAAATGGCAATTCGGGCTGGATCTTGATGCGGGCCCATATCCGCGATACCGGCTTGGGGCAGAACACGTCTGTCGCCCTGCATGTGCGTCTAGCGTCCCTGACCGAGCTTCTGGCGAGTGCCGGGGTGTCGGGCGTGATTGATCCGCTTTTGCGTACGCCGGGCGGTATTGTTCTTGATGCCACCGGGCGCCCGACCGAGGTCACTGGCGAGCTGATCGAAGGCCCCAGCATCCTTCCGGGATGGAACCTTGTGATGAGTGTTCGACCGGGTACCATCCTGCAGCCGATTGATGAAACGCGCTTTTGGCTAGCGGTGACAGCCGCCGTCATCATTGTGATTATTCTGGCGATCTTTTTTGCCCTGTCGCGCAGCCTGCGCCGACGGGTCGATACACTTGTTCAGGGGGCACACAGTATTGCATCAGGCGATCTGTATTACCGCCTGCCAGAAGGTCGCCGTCGCGATGAAATCAGCACGGTCGCCAAGGCCTTCAATACCATGGCCTGGCAGCTTAAAGACCTGATTGATCGGACAGTGCGCGCTGAAAAGCTTGCCGTTCTGGGCCAGTTTGCCACCGGTGTGGCGCATGAGGTCCGCAATCCGCTGGCCACGATGAAAACCACCGTTCAGGCCCTTGTGCGCAAGGAACCCGATGGCGAACGCAAAACACTTTTGGATGATATGGGCCACCAGATTGATCGTCTGTCACGCGTGGTGAATGATCTTTTGGCCTATGGCCGACCCGGTGAAGCCTGCCCGCAAGAAACCGAAATACGGGATCTGTTCCGACAGTCATCGCGCGTCCTGACCCCGGTCGCCGAAGAGGCCCAGGTGCGGTTTTACACCAGCGGCGATTCCCGCCTGACGATCTTTGTCGACCCGGACCAGATGCTGCAGATCCTGCTGAATATCGGGATCAATGCCATTCAGGCCTGTCAGCCCGGCGGCACAGTGAGCCTGCGCGCAGAGCGCCATCAGGATCAGGTCGAAATCCGCGTCACCGATGATGGTTCGGGTATCCCCAAAGAGCATTTGCTTGACGTCGTGCAGCCATTTTTTACCATGAAAAGCAAAGGAACCGGACTTGGCCTGACAATCAGCCAACAACTGGTCGAGTCAAATAACGGTTCAATCAATATTGAAAGTGCCCCGCAAGAGGGCACGACCATCACATTGAAGTTCCCGGCAACGAAATCGGAAACTTCAAAGGAGGAAACATCAAAAAATGCCCCGCCAGATCAGGATTCTGATCGTTGATGATGAGGAATCGTTCGTCCGATCACTAAGCTTTGCGCTTCGTACCGAAGGCATGGATGTCACCGGCGTCCATTCCGGTGAAGATGCGTTTTTGCAAGTCCGTAAAAACAAGTTCGATATCATCCTGCTTGATCTGCGCCTGCCCGGTGCCAATGGTATGGAGGTCCTTGATAGCATCCGCAAACTTGATATCGACGTGCCCGTCATCATGATTTCGGCCCATGGCGATACCCGTGCGGCGGTGAAGGCCGTCAAACTTGGTGCCGCCGATTACCTTAGCAAGCCGTTCGAACTTGATGAGCTGATCCACACAATCAACACCACACTTGATCAGAACCGCACCGCGCTTGAGCTTGATTACCACCGCAAGCGCAATGTCCCGACCAACGGTCTGATTGGCGAATGCGCGCCGATGCGCGAATTGCGCACAACGATCGACCGTGTCGCACAAAGCAGTGCCAGCCGCATCCTGCTGCAAGGGGAGTCCGGAACCGGCAAGGCGCTGGTTGCGCGTGCCATTCACGGCGAAAGCCCGCGTGCTTCAAACGCCTTTATCGAAGTGAACTGTGCCGCCCTGCCAGAACAGCTTATTGAAAGCGAACTGTTTGGCGCCGAAAAGGGCTCCTACACCGGTGCGCATCAGAAACGCACAGGCCTTGTCCGCCTTGCCGATGGTGGCAGTCTGTTTCTGGATGAAATCGGCGAATTGCCGCTGGCGCTGCAGGCGAAGTTTTTGCACTTCCTTGAAAACGGCGACTATCGCCCGGTCGGAAGCGAACATTCCGCATCGGCCGATGTCCGCGTAATTGCCGCAACCAACCGCGACCTTGCCGAGGAAGTCCGTCTGGGCAATTTCCGTGAAGACCTGTTTTACCGCCTGAACGTCATCACCATTGATATCCCGGCCCTGCGCCACCGCGGTGAGGATATCATCAAACTGGTCGACCATTTCGCCGATCATCAGGCCAAGGCCGAAGGATGCCATCCGATCCATTTTGACGAGGCAACCCTTGATCTACTGCGCCATCATCGCTGGCGCGGCAATGTGCGCGAGCTTAAAAACCTGATTGAACGTTTGACCATTCTTTATCCGTCCAAACAGATTTCGCCGGACCTGCTGCCAGCTGAATTCCACGTCACGGATGATAACCCGGATGATCTGCATGGCGGATTTTCCGATGGTAATGCGCAATTGCAGGACCGCATGGACAACACCGAGCGTCATCTGGTGCAAGATGCGCTTGATCAGGCCGACGGTCACAAAGGCCGTGCGGCAGAAATACTTGGTATTTCACGTCATGCCCTGAAACGCCGACTACAAAGGCTGGGCCTGCAATAACCTATCCCCAACCCGAAGCATTTGCGATGCACCCTTGAGCGGTTTCCGCTCAAGGGTGTTTTGCTGTTTGAGCGCCTAACGCTCAAATTCGCGCTCAAGACCGCTCCATGATTTTGGCCCAAAACGGTCAATCGCGCGGCTTTCCTGACTTTGCGCCGAAATTTCGCAACTGGCACAGCCTTTGCGGAATAGCGAGACAAAGGTACAAACGCGGATGGAACAACCATTCGCAGGGAGGAAAGTCATGGAGATGTTCAAACGCCCGGTTTCCGGGTGCATCACCATTATTGCTGCCACGTTCGCACTGTTTGCGGCCCATGCCGCACAGGCAGAACGTTTTGAGCTGGGCGCATCTGCACAGAACGCAGATGCTGTCATCGGCTGTTTGTACCCGATGACCGGACGGTCGGCCACCTATGGCCGCGACAGTATTTCCGGCATCAAGATCGCCCTTCAGGACCTCGAAGCCGAAGCAAAATCCGGCCTGGATGTGCCCAATCTGCGCGTCATCGCCGATGACCCGCGATCAAAGGCATCCTACGCGGTCCGTCTGGCACAGGATTTCATCACCAATGACAATGCCAAGTTCTTCTGTGGCATCGTGTCATCAGGTGTGGCCCACGCCGTGAGCGATCTCGCCAAGAACGAAAAGATCATCATGGTCGGTACCGATCATGCATCATCGCGGCTCAGCATCGAGGCCGGTCACGATTATTACTTCCGCGTCACCAATGACAGCTGGACGTCGATGGCCGCCGGTGCGCGTTATTTACGCGATCTGCAAAAGGAAACCGGCTGGAAACGCCTTGCCTTTGTCGGACCGGATTATGATTACGGCCATGTTTCCTGGACGGATCTGCAACTTGCCCTTGATGAACTGGGTGTCGAATATGAGACCGTCGGCGATCTGTGGCCGAAGCTTTATGAGCCGGATTATTCGATCTATATCAACGCCCTGCAATCGGCGAAGGCCGACGTGGTCGTAACCGCCCTTTGGGGCGGGGACTTCATCGCCTTTATCAAACAGGCGGCATCAACCCGTTTCTTTGAAACCACCCGTCTGGCCAATTTCGATACCGGTGCTAATTACGATGTGATGATGGCCCTTGGTGATCAGCCCTATCCGGGTTTGATCCTGTCGGCGCGCCATCACAATAACTGGCCCGAAACCGGCCGCAACAAGCGGTTCGTCAAACAGTTTCACGACATGACCGGGCGCTATCCGACCTATGCGGCCGAAGGCGCCTATACCGGGATCATCGCCATTGCACGCGCCATCGAAAAGGCTGGCGGCGTTGACGATGACCGCGCGCTCATCACCGCACTTGAGGGATTGCAACTGGCCCTGCCCGAAGATCCGCCGGGCTTTGCATCCTATATCGATCCCGAAACTCACCAGATTGTCCAGGCGCAAGCCGTGGGCACGGTCGTCCACAACGAAGACTTTCCGCCATCGAAACTGATGGTGGGGAACTGGGCGATCTACGATGCCGAAGACCTCAAACCATCAAAAGAGATGGTCAAACGTCGCCGCGATGCCGTGGCCGGCGGGTCGGAGGCAGTTCCACCGCCAACTCCATGACCTTTCCCAAGGGAGGAAATAGTGAAGAACAATAAATCAAAATTCAGCAAATACCTTGTTTCGGGCGTCGCAGCGCTTGCCCTTGCAGCTGGCGCAGCCGGTTCTGCATCGGCGGCTGAAAACGGTAAATTCCGTGTCGGGATCGTGACCTTCCTGTCAGGTCCGGCAGCGGGTCCGTTCGGTGTTCCGTCGGCAAATGCCGCCAAGGTTCTTGTTGATGAACTGAACAAGGGCAACCTGCCTGCACCTTACGATAAGGTCGGCATCAACGGCTTGGAAATCGAAGCCGTGGTCATCGACGAAGCCGGTGGTGCAACCAAGCAGGTTGAAGAATACCGCAACCTTGTTCAGCGTCAGAACGTCGATGCTGTCATCGGCTATGTTTCTTCGGGCGACTGCCTAGCGATTGCGCCGGTTGCCGAAGAACTGAAAACCTTCACCATCGCATATGATTGCGGTACTCCCCGCCTGTTTGCGGATAACCCGGATGCGCAATATATGTTCCGTACCGGTCTTGACGCATCGGTCGACAACATCGGTGCTGTTCGTTACCTTGCCGCGACCCGCCCGGACGTTACACGTCTTGCCGGCATCCAGCAGAACTATTCCTGGGGTCAGGACAGTTGGGCTGACTTCACCGCCGCTGCATCGGCACTCCTCCCTGAAGCAGAAGTTGTCGAAGAACAGTTCCCGAAAATCTATCAGGGCCAGTACGGTGCTGAAATCTCTGCCCTGTCCGTGAAACGCCCGGAAATCGTTCACAGCTCCTTCTGGGGTGGTGACATGGAAGCCCTGGTTCTGCAGGCAAATGCCCGTGGCCTGCTCGAAGATGCAACCGGCCTTCTGACCTGCGGCGAAGCATCCTTTGCCACCTACAAGGATCAGGCCCCGAACGGCATGATCATCGGTGCACGTGGCCCGTTTGGCCAGTTTGCCCCGGACAACGAACTGAACACCTGGTTTGAGGGTGTCTATCAGAACGCCTATGACCTTGAGCCAGTCTATCCGGCAACCAAGATGGCCCAGGCGATACTAGGTCTGAAGTATGCCGCCGAGAATGCCGGTGTCGCCGATAAGGAAATCCCGTCGGCAGAGCAACTTGCTGCTGCCATGAAAGGTGCAACCTTTGAGTCGGTTTCGGGCAC
The DNA here is from genome assembly GCF_003403095.1 of Thalassospira indica. NCBI lineage: Bacteria > Pseudomonadati > Pseudomonadota > Alphaproteobacteria > Rhodospirillales > Thalassospiraceae > Thalassospira > Thalassospira indica. The sequence continues at coordinate 4,102,507 of NZ_CP031555.1, forward strand.
GGTTGAAATGGCACGCGGCAATGGTCATCAGGCCATGCAGGGTATCACCTATGGTGAATACCACTACGAAGACGGCGTTGCCTCGATCAAGAACGCTGTTTCGTTTGATGGCGAATGCGTAACACCCCCGGAAGGTGTTGCTGCTGCGGACTGGATCGCAGACGGCTTCCCGGGCGCTAAATGTAACTAAGTTGCCCGCTCTGTTTTACAGAGCTTCCTGATCCTGCGGACATCCCGTCTCCCTTGGGATGTCCGCCCCTTTCCCTCCACACTGGATATTTGTGATGACAAGTCTTCTTGCCGTCCTGATTGATGGCTCGATCTATGCATCGTGGCTGTTTCTTGTGGCTGCCGGCCTGACCGTGATTTACGGGGTGATGCGCATCCTGAACATGGCGCATGGCAGCTTTTATGCCATCGGCGCCTATTCGGCAGCGTCACTGGTTGGCTGGTATTTCAACAACGGCATGGGCCCGGCATGGGTCAGCTATTTGTTGCTGGTTGGTGCCGCACTGGTTGCCGGTCTGATTGTCGGTGTGATCGTCGAACGCGGATTGCTGCGCCTCATGTATGGCCGCGACGAAATCCTGATGGTGATCATTACCTATGCCCTTCTTCTGATCCTTGAAGACGGTATGAAAATCGTCTGGGGTGTCAGCCCGTATTTCGCCTATCAGCCTTATTCCGAGCTTGGGCGAACGTCGCTCGGCTTGCTTAAGGTTTCCAATTACGACGTCGCCCTGGTCGGGGTATCCGCATTGCTCGGGCTTGGCCTGTGGGCGTGGCTTGAACGCACCAACCAGGGCAAGGTCCTGCGTGCAGTGATCCATGACCGCGAAATCGCGGTTGCCATGGGCGTGAACGTGAAACTGATGTTCACCATCACCTTCGTTCTGGGCACCACACTGGGTGCACTTGCCGGTGCGCTGACTGCGCCTGCGATCTCTGTCGTGCCGGGGATCGGCATCGAAGTGATCGTTCTGGCCTTTGCCGTGGTGGTTATCGGTGGCCTTGGCAGCATCGGGGGGGCCGCTGTTGGTGCCCTTTTGGTCGGGCTAAGCCGTGCAGCCGCCGTTCACTATGCCCCTGAATTCGAACTGTTCGTCATTTATGGCGTGATGTCACTGGTTCTGGCGTTCCGTCCCGAAGGCCTGTTTGGCCGTACTTTGGCGAGGAAAATCTGACATGCGTCTTGATAAAACTGAAATCTCGCTCGGACTGATCGCGCTTGCCTGCGTTCTGTTCGGCTTCGTTTCGCCGGGTTGGCTGATCTTTCTTTTGACCATCGCACTGGCCAAGGCACTTGTCGTCCAGGGCGTCGTCATGCAGATGCGTTCCGGCCTCGTATCCTTTGGCCAGGGCCTGTTCTATTGCATCGGTGGTTACACCGTTGGCATGGGCGGCCAGTTCTTTGGCATTCATGATGCGATTGCCGCCCTGTCACTTGGCATGTTTGTCGCAATCGTTGTTGCCATGCTGTTGGGTCTGTTGCTGACGCGCTATCGCGAAATCTTCTTTGCCATGCTGTCGCTGGCATTTTCGATGATCCTGTTTGGCATCCTTGTCAAAAGTCAGGAACTGGGCAGCACGGACGGCTTTAACGTTCATGACTGGACCCTGTTTGGCTGGGCCCCCGAAGCAGGCGCTGGCAGCCAGCACACCGTCTTTACCATGACTGTGGTCTCTGGTCTGATCGTTGCTGTTCTGATCCATCGTTACACCAAGGCCGGTGTTGGCGTCATTTGCGAGGCTGTTCGCGAAAATGAAGTCCGTGTTGAATATCTTGGTCTGTCACCGCGCTGGTTGCTTTATGGCAACTATGTTGCTGCGGCGGCGGTATCGGCCCTTGGCGGCGGTCTGACGGCGTTGGCCACCGGCCACGTTGATCCGGAGATGGCCTATTGGACCACATCGGGCGAATTTGTCTTTATCGCGCTTTTGGGTGGTTTGGGCCACGTGGCGGCACCGTTTATTGCGGCCATCGTGTTCTCGTTCGTGCGGACCTACGCCATCGAATTCGTTCCCCATACCTGGCAGATGATCCTCGGTTTCACGCTGCTTGCGGTCATTATCTTCCTGCCCAAAGGGCTGTGGAGCCTGGTCAGCCGTGAAAAAACAGGAGAACGGGCATGACCTGCATTCTTGAAACACGTTCGCTGAACAAGGAATTCGGCGCGGTCATCGCCGCAAAGGATTTGAACGTTCAGATCAACAAGGGTGAAGTGGTTGGTGTGATTGGCTCCAACGGGGCTGGCAAAACGACCTTCATCAACATGGTAACGGGCTATCTCAAGCCGACGCGCGGCGAGATCCTGTTTAACGGCAAGTCCATCATGGGCCATTCCCCGCGTGCGATCACGCGGGCCGGCATGGCGCGTTCCTTCCAGGTTGCGCAGCTGTTCCCGGAAATGACCGTCCTCGATAACCTGATTGTCGCGCTGGCTGCGGCCGAAAGCGCCCGTCCGAGTTTCCTAAGTCCCCTTCGCAGCGATGCCCGCATCGCCAGGGCTGAGGAAATCCTTAAGGAATTCGGTGTCGAAAACTATCGCGATTCACTGGTAACCGCCGTTCCGCAGGGTGCGCGTAAACTGGTTGATATCGCCATGGCATTGATCGGCAATCCTCAGATGCTGCTGCTTGATGAACCGACCAGTGGTGTCAGCGTGGATGAAAAAACCGACCTGATGGATACGGTCATGAATGCCGTGCGTCAGCATGGCGTAACCGTGCTGTTTGTCGAACATGACATGGATGTGGTCGAACGCTATGTCTCGCGCGTTCTGGCATTCTATAGCGGCGAAATCATTGCTGATGGCGAACCTGCGGCTGTTCTGGCCGATCAGCAGGTCCGCGATCTTGTGACCGGCCATCGTCCCACCACCAAACAAGGGAATGGCGCATCATGACCCTGGAAATCAGTAATCTCGATGTATCGATCGGCAATATTCCGATCCTGCGCGATGTCTCGCTTTCGGTGCCGTCCGGCAAGATGTTTGGCCTGATTGGCCATAACGGGGCGGGCAAGACCACGCTGATGCGCGCCATCATGGGCCTTCTGGACGCAGATCAGGGCACCATCACCTTTGATGGGCAGGACCTGCGCAAGATGGCTGACTTTGCCCGTGCCAAAGCCGGCATCAGCTATATGCCGGAAGATCGCCGTCTGATCCCGTCCCTGACGGTCGAGGAAAACATTCTTCTTCCGGCCTGGACCAACGGTATTGCGGACGCCGAGGAACGGTTGAAATGGGTCTATGACCTGTTGCCGGAAATCGCCCAGTTCCGGGATCGCCGTGCGCTGCAGCTTTCCGGTGGTCAGCAGAAACTGGTCTCGCTCGGGCGTGCATTGATGCCCGGTCGCAATCTTTTGTTGCTCGATGAACCGTTCGAAGGGGTCGCACCGGTCCTGTCACGCCGCCTGTCGGAAGTCATTTCCGATCTTGGCAGCAGTGGGCTGTGCGTTCTGATCTCTGAATCTGATGACAGCCACTCCGCCGATCTGGTGGCGGGCAGTTATCGCATCGAACGTGGCACCGTTTCCAAGGCTGAACTGGAAACCGCCTGATCCCGACGACAGCCCCGACAACAGACATGTCAAAAGACGAGGTCCCCATGTCAGACTTTGTGTTTGAAACCACCCCTCGCGTCATCTGCGAGTTCGACGGTGCCTTGCAACTCGGCACCCTGTGCAAGGAGTTCGGCGCGAAACGCGCCGTTCTTCTGTCCGACCCGGGTTTGCAGAAGGTTGGCCTGATCGACGCCCCTTATGCAGCCCTTAAGGAAGCCGGGATTGAAACCCTGCTCTGGACCGATGTTCAGGCAGACCCGCCCGAGGAAAGCATTCTTGCCGCGGTCAAAGGTGCCCGTGACTTCAAGGCCGATATCGTCATCGGCCTTGGCGGCGGTTCATCGCTTGATACCGCAAAACTGGTCGCCCTTCTGTGTGGCAAGGATCAGAAACTTGACGAGATCTATGGCATCGGTCTGGCAACGGGCCCGCGCCTGCCGCTTATTCAGGTGCCGACCACGGCGGGCACCGGTTCAGAAGTCACGCCGATTTCGATCGTCACCACGCCGACGCACGAGAAAAAGGGCGTGGTGTCCAGCCTGCTTTATCCCGATGTCGCACTGCTTGATGCCAAACTGACCATGGGCCTTCCGGCCCCGATCACGGGCATGACCGGCATTGATGCCATGGTGCACGCCATCGAGGCCTACACCACCAAGCACAAGAAAAATGCCCTGTCGGACGGACTTTCCATCCGCGCGATGCAGCTGATGACCGCCCATATCGATGATGCGGTTTCTGCCAGCCCGTCACGCGAAGCCCGTGAAGCCATGCTTCAGGGGTCCATGCTGGCCGGAATGGCCTTTGCCAATGCCCCGGTCGCGGCGGTTCATGCCCTTGCCTATCCACTGGGCGGACATTTCCATGTCCCGCATGGACACAGCAATGCGCTAGTCCTGATCGAGGTTTTGAAATTCAACCGGGATGCGGCCGTATCGCAATATGCCGAACTCGCCCGCGCCATTCTGCCGGATGAAAAGTTCGCTAATGACGATGCGGCCTGTGATCGCTTCATTGCTTTCATGACCGACATGGTCGAACGCATGCCGTTCAGCCGCACCTTGCGCGAAGTCGGCGTGGCGGAAAACGATCTCGACATGCTGGCGACCGATGCAATGAAGGTGGAACGCCTTTTGATCAACAATCCGCGTGAAATGACGTTCGACGCCGCACGCGCGATCTATGCCGCCGTGCTGTAACGAAAAGGAATAGCCACCATGACCATCCAGCTAAATGATACTGGCCTTTGGCAAACCCAGGGGCATATCGACGGCAAATGGGTCGCATCAGACAGCGGCAAGACCTTTGCGGTTGTTGACCCGGCCACCGGCGAACATCTTGCCGATGTGCCCGATATGGGCGCGGCCGAAACCAATCGTGCGATTGATGCCGCCAATGCCGCCCTTCCAACTTGGCGGGCCAAAACCGCCAAGGAACGCGCAAATGTGTTGCGTAAATGGTTTGACCTCTGCATGGCGGCACAGGCCGACCTTGCATTGCTGATGACCCGCGAACAGGGCAAACCCCTGGCCGAGGCATCCGGCGAAGTGGCCTATGGCGCGTCCTTCCTTGAATGGTTTGCCGAAGAAGGCAAACGCATTTATGGCGATGTTATCCCGTCGCATGGGGCGGACAAACGCATCATCACCGTCAAACAACCGATTGGTGTTGTTGCCGCAATTACGCCATGGAACTTCCCGATGGCAATGATCACGCGCAAATGTGCCCCGGCCCTTGCCGCCGGTTGCACGGTCGTCATCAAACCTGCGGAAGATACCCCGCTGACCGCGCTTGCACTGGTCGAACTGGCCAAACGTGCCGGGTTCCCCGATGGCGTAATCAATATCGTCACGGCATCACACGGGGCGGAAATCGGTGGTGAACTGACTGCCAACCCGATCGTGCGCAAGTTGTCCTTCACCGGCTCTACCCAGGTCGGCAAACTTTTGATGCGTCAGTGTTCTGATACCGTCAAGAAAGTCAGCCTGGAGCTTGGCGGCAATGCGCCGTTTATTGTCTTTGACGACGCTGATCTGGGTGCGGCCGTTGCAGGCGCGATTGCCTCGAAATACCGCAATGCCGGTCAGACCTGTGTTTGTGCCAACCGCATTCTGGTTCAGGAAGGTGTCTATGACGCCTTTGCCGCCAAACTGGCCGAGGCCGTTGGCAAATTACGTGTCGGTTTGGGCACCGAAGAAGGCATCACCCAGGGCCCGCTGATCAATGCCAAGGCGATTGAAAAAGTCGAAGCACTTGTCGAAGACGCCGTTTCTCGTGGGGCAAAGGCTGTTCTGGGTGGTGATCGCGCCAAGCCCGACAGCAATTTCTTTACCCCGACCATTCTGACCGGGGTTACGTCGGATATGCGGATTTTCTCCGAGGAAATCTTTGGTCCGGTTGCACCGCTGTTCAAATTCAGCAGCGAAGACGACGCCATTCGCATGGCCAATGACACGCCATTTGGTCTGGCGGCCTATTTCTATGCCCGTGATATCGGCCGCATCTGGCGGGTTGGCGAGGCGCTTGAATACGGCATCGTTGGCATCAACGAAGGCATCATTTCGACCGAGGCAGCACCGTTTGGTGGGGTCAAGGAATCCGGCATCGGCCGCGAAGGGTCGAAATACGGTGTCGATGATTTCGTCGAGATCAAATATATGTGCCTCGGCGGTCTCGCCGGGAATGCCAACTGATCCCGGATAAGGAGACACATCATGAGTTTCATGTTCCGAAGCGTGCCGCGCATCGTCTGCGAAGCCGGTGGCATTGCCAAGACCGGTATCCTGATGAAGGAACTCGGCGCCAGCCGTGTCACCATTGTCTGCGATCCGGGCATCGTCAAACTGGGCTTTGCGCAAAAGGCGCAAGATGCGCTTGAGGCCGCCGGTATCGCGGTTCAGGTCTTTTCGGAGGTCGAAGCCGACCCTCCCCAGGAAATCGTCGAAGCCGCCATTGCGGGTGTACGTGACTGGAAGGCGGATGGCGTAATCGGTCTTGGCGGCGGCAGCTCGCTTGATAGTGCCAAGCTGGTTGCATTGCTTGCCAACAGCGATCAGACCATCGAAGAGATCTATGGGGTGGACAAGGCAACCGGTGATCGACTGCCGTTGATCCAGATCCCGACCACCGCCGGGACCGGATCGGAAGTTACATGGGTGTCGGTGATTACCGATAACGACCACCTCAAACAGGTTGTCTACACCCCGCAACTGATGCCCGATATCGCCCTTCTTGATGCGGAACTGACCTATGGCCTGCCGCAAAAGGTCACAGCGGCCACGGGCCTTGATGCCATGGTCCATGCGATCGAAGGCTATACCAGCCGCACACGCAAAAACCCGATTGCCGATGGCATGGCGGTCACCGCCCTTTCGCTGCTCGGCAAGAACCTGATGAAGGTGATTGAAAATCCGGGTGACAAGGAAGCACGCTCTGCCATGTTGCAGGGATCGCTGATTGCCGGGATGGCCTTTGCCAATGCATCGGTTGCCGCCATTCATGGATTGGCCTATCCGCTGGGCGCACGTTTCCACATTCCGCATGGTCATGCCAATGCACTGGTCATGGCGCAGGTGATCCGCTTTAACCTGCCAGCCGCGAAAAAGCTGTATGCCGAACTCGCCCCGTGCCTGATCGAAGGGGTCGATTTCGACAGCGAAGACGCCGCCGCCGAGGCGTTCGTCAAACGGATCGAGGAAATGGTTCCTGCCAGCGGCCTTGAAACCCGCCTGCGCGATCTTGGCATCACCGAAGACTCCCTGCCCGAAATGGCCGAGGAAGTCTTTACCAAGATCCATCGCCTGATCGACAGCAACCCGCGTGACATGACCGTCAAGGAAATCGAGACGATCTATCGCGAGGTCTATTGACCAGGATCAGATATGCCGAACAAAAAAACGGTGCTCAATCGGGGCACCGTTTTTTTAACCTGGTGGCTTTTCACCTGCGGTCAATCCAGGCATGAATGCAATGCCCAGTCACCTTCCGCAAAGCGATCACGGGCAAACTGCCTCTGATGCCAATAGGGATAAATCATCGGAGGGGCGCTGACGTCATCAAGGCGTTTGAGATCGTCCTGATCAAGCTTCACATCAAGTGCCCGGAAGTTGGCCTTAAACTGATCGACGTTGCTTCCGCCGACAACCAGTGACGAAACAGCAGGCCGCGTAAGCAGCCATGCCAATGCAATCTGCGCAGCTTCAACGCCATGTTTTTCACCCACCGAGATCAGGACGTCAACTATGTCCCACAAACGATCCTGATCCCGGACGGGTGGTTCGGTCCAGCCCGCAGCCTGCCGAGACCCTTCCGCAACAGGCTGACTGCGACGATGCTTGCCCGAAAGCAATCCCGCCGCCAAGGGGCTCCAGACCAAAACTCCAAGCCCTTGGTCCACCGAAATCGGCAGAAGTTCATATTCTGCTTCGCGGGCTTCAAGGGTGTAATGAATTTGCTGTGTGACGAACCGCACACGGCGATCCTGTTCGGATGCCTGCAAAGATTTCATGATGTGCCAGCCCGAATAGTTTGAGCAGCCGACATAGCGCACCTTGCCCTGTGTGACCAAAGCATCAAGAGCGGCCATCTTTTCTTCGACCGGGGTGACGCCATCCCATTCGTGCATGTAATAGATGTCGATGTGGTCGGTGCGCAGATTCTTGAGCGTCTTTTCGCATTCCCGGATCAGGTGATAGCGACTTACCCCCTCATCATTCGGGCCATCGCCAATCCGCATGCGGGCCTTGGATGTGACAAGAACCTGATCACGTCGGCCGTCAAGGACTTCGCCAAGGATTTGCTCGGACAGGCCCGTCGAGTACATATTGGCAGTGTCAAACAGGTTCACACCGTGATCAATGCAGCAATCGACAAGACGGCGTGCTTCGGGCACTTGTTGCGAACCGACCATTGCGAACGGTCCGTCGCCGCCAAAAGTAAATGTTCCCATCGAAAGGGCTGAGACTTTCAACCCTGATCTGCCTAGTGTTCTATACTCCATAACCCGGTCCTTTCGATGCAAGTCATTGCGGTGTGGCGCAAGGAGGAAAAGGTCTCAGCATGCCGCCCAAGCACGGCGCAATCATGCTGAGACTTAGAAAGTCAGCCTTTTACAAAGCGTGCGAGCGTTTCAATCAACAGGAAGGCAACCGTGCCCCCCGCATCCTGAAGACCTTTGCTTTTATCGGCAAACGCCGCAGCCTTGCCGTGCTGGGCGACCATATCCTTGGTTGCTACCAGCGCTGCCTGTCCGGCACGTGCGGCGTCTGCAACCGCATCGACCAACGGGGCGTGTTGGTCGGCAGATTGTTCAAGGCTTTGGGCGATGGGCTCAAGCACATCCAAGACAGTTTTATCGCCAAGTTTGGCTTTGCCGCGTTCGGCAATCCCGTCGGCATACGCCCGCCAGAAGGCCGTCATTTCCTTGGTGCCAATCGCGTCAGCATCATCAACAGCCTTGCCTCCGCGCATAAATCCGGTTGCTGTCAACGTCCCCATTGTCGAGGGCGCTGCCTTTGCCATTGCCGCACCAGCCATTTTGAACTGCTTGCCCAGCGGTTCACCGTCCATGTCAGAGACCGTTTTAGTGGCAGCCTCAAACGCAGAATTCATAGTGATGCCAAGATCACTGTCACCGACCTTGGCATCAAGGGCGATCAGCTCATCACGCTTGTCGCGAAATGTGGCATGAAAGGCCTCGAACAGGGCGGCAATATTGCCGGTATTAATTGTGTCCATCATGGCCTCCGATTACTGCGCGAAATGTTTGAAGAATGGCGTGTCGGCTTTGGCAGCCATCAGGCGATCAAGTTCTTCGTCAAGATGCAGAACCGAAACAGATGCACCGGCCATTTCCATCGAAGTCGCAAATTCACCGACCCAAACATGCTTCACGTTGATGTCGCGCTCGCTCATCAATTGGGAAACACGACGGAACATGATGTAAAGTTCTTCAAGCGGTGTCGCGCCAAGACCGTTAACCAGAATGGCAACATCGTCGCCTTTCTTGTAATCCTGCTCGGCGAAGATTTTCGCCATCATCTCGTCGACGAGCGGATCAGCAGCAGTCAGTTTTTTACGGGTAATACCGTTTTCGCCATGGATCCCCATGCCGATTTCCATCTCGTCATCGCCGATTTCAAAGGATGGCTTGCCAACTTCGGGAATGATGCAGCTGCTCAGCGCGACACCGATGGTGCGTGTGCGATCTTTGGCCTTTTCGGCAACGCGAACGACCTCTTCAAGTGACATGCCTTCCTGTGCGGCCGCACCGGCAGCTTTATAAAGGAAGAATATCCCGGCAACGCCACGGCGCTTGTGTTCTTCACCAACAACAGAGGACGCCACATCATCATTGCCGACAACCGACATCACCTTGATGTCTTCAAGGTCGGCCAGCTCGGTCGCCATATCGAAATTGATGATATCCCCGGTATAATTGCCGTAAATGTAAAGGACACCCGCCCCCTGATCGATATGCTTGGTCACTTCAAGCATCTGTTCGGCACTGGGTGACTGAAACACGCCGCCAACAGCCGCACCATCGAGCATGCCTTTGCCGACATAACCCAGAAACAGCGGCAAATGCCCCGAACCACCACCGGTGGCAATGCCAACCTTGCCTTTGACCGGCTCGGCCTTGACATAGCAGCGCTTGTCATCGGCAACATAGGTGACCTCTTTGTTCGCCAGATAGATGCCTTCAAGCATTTCATCGACGAAATTCTTCGGATCATTCATAAATTTTTTCATGATTTTCTCTTTATTTCGCAGGTTTGAATTTGCGCTGACGGGTTACGAAGAACGCCGCGGCAAGCAGAATGAACGCGCCGACGAACACCCGTTGCCATGTGCTTGGAATTCCAACCATCACAAGAACATTATCGACCACAACGACAAGCAAAACGCCCAGCATGGTGCCAATGACCGACCCGGTTCCGCCGGTGATCCGGGCCCCGCCCAGAACAACCGCTGCAATCACCGCAATTTCAGTTCCGACAAGATCAAACGGGTTCGCCAAACGGTTGGCCGTCACATGAACGATGCCTGCCAGGCCGGCCAAAGCACCGGCATAACCAAACACGAAAAGATGGACGATCTTGACGTTGTACCCCAGACGGGCGGTGACATCCGGACTTCCACCAAGCGAGAAGATGGCGCGTCCCATCAGGGTACGGCGCATGATCCACCAGGTCAGGATCGCTGCTGCTGGCAGGATGAGGAAGTAAACAGGCAAACTGACCGTTGCGCCATTTGCCGTTTCAAATTCTAGCAGGGAAATACGCCCGAACGTGCCCATCTGACCGGGCAACTCCATGATCCAGGTCGTGCCGACAAAAGCCAGCAAGCCGCCCCGAAACAGGTACTGCGTCCCAATCGTGACAATCAGAGACGGCACACGCAGCGTATAAACCAGAAAGCCATTGAGAACGCCCAGTGCAATGCCACCGGCAACCGCGATCAGGAACACGACATAGATCGGCATGTTCGGTGCATGGTTGATTGCCAGAAGTGTGATCGAATACATCGTCAGTGCTGCGATGGCCGTAAATGACACATCAATGCCGCCTGCCGCCAGGATCACAAAAACACCCAATGCAAACAGGCCGGTCACGACACTGGCACGACCAATATCAATCAGGGTGGATGGCTGCAAAAAGGCCGGGTTTGCAATGGCGACAGCGATACAAATGGCAATAAGAAGACCCAAGGTCACCAATTCCGGTTTCTTGGCAATCAGATCACCCAATCCCCGGCGCTGCTGCAATTGCCCGGATGCCGATACATGGCCCGGAGCAGGTTTGTTTGAGGTTCCAGCCGAACTCATGCTGCACCTTCCTGTACTGAACCAAGCATCGCCTGGTAAATATCGTCTTCACTTGCGGATGCCCCATTGAGGTCTGAGACGACCTCGCCGGCATTCATCACAAGTATGCGGTCACAGTTTTGAAGAAGTTCAGGCAAATCGTCGCTGACGATGATCAGCCCCATACCGTCTTCAGCCATTTTCTGAATTGTCTGATAGATCGCGTCCTTTGACCCGACATCGACACCAACAGTTGGACCATGCAGCACGAGAATTTCCGGATTGATGCTTAACCAGCGACCAATCAGAACGCGTTGCTGGTTCCCACCCGAAAGCGATGAAACCGGCAATTCGATATCTGCGGTGTTCAGACGCATGTCGGCCGAAATTTCGCGGGCAATTTCCTTACCCTTCTTCATGTCGAGAATGCCCATGAACCCCGCAAGTTTACGCAGGATCAGAGCCACTTCGTTCTGATAGATAGATTTGCTTAAAAACAGGCCTTCGGACAGACGATCTTCCGGGACATAGGCAATGCCGGCATCAATTGAATCCGATGCTGTTACAATGCGGATGTTCTTGTCATTGATGGAGATCGTGCCACTTGCCGCAGGCCGGATACCGGCTATTGCCAAAGCAAGTTCATTTCGCCCGGAATCCGACAGCCCGGTAATGCCAAGTACCTCGCCTTTGCGAAGATCAAATCCGAAATCGTTGAAACGGCCCGGCATGCTGAAGTTCGAAAGCGACATCAGCGTATCTTCCGAAGGGCTACCTTCGCGGTATCGCTTTTCGCTGATTTGACGACCTGTCATCAGTTCGGCCAAATCGGCCCTGCTATAACTTTCAATCGGTCCTTGTGCCACGCATTGCCCGTCACGAAACACGATCGCATGCCCGCCAATACGATAGCATTCTTCGAGTTTGTGGGTGACAAACAGCACCGCGACATTTTGCGACCGCAGACGTGAGACCACATCAATAAGGTTTTCCACCTCGCGACGGGTCAGCGACGTCGTCGGTTCATCCATGATGACAAGGCGTGCTTCACAGGCAATCGCTCGGGCAATTGCCACAAGCTGACGTGTTGCCAAAGGCAGTTCCGAGACAATCGTCGACATCAGTTCGGGTGTTACGTCCAGGCCCACTTGCGACAGGGCTTTGGTCGCCGTTTGCTGCATCCGCGCCCGGTCAATACGGCGCAGAAGCCTGCCGTGGCCTTCGACCAGTTGCTCCCCAAGGGCAACATTTTCCATTACGCTCAGATTGGGGATCAAAGACAGGTCCTGATAGACGGTCTCAATCCCGAAATCGAGAGATTGAATGGGGGTAAGTTCGTTAAACACCTTGCCATCAAGAACAATCTGGCCTTCGCTGGGCGGATGCGCCCCGGCCATGATCTTGATCACGGTGCTTTTGCCACAACCGTTTTCGCCCAGCAGGTGGTATACCTCCCCGGCTTCAAGTGACAGGTCAACACCGCGCAGGGCATGGACACCGCCAAAACGTTTGTGAATGTTTCTTAGTTCAAGAAAACAGCGATTTTTCTGCGTGTTTTGCGTCACCAGTCAGACCCTTTCCTGCTGACATGTCCCGGCCTTTGACGAGGCCGGGCGGCCCGAAACATGCCAAGACACATTCCGGGCTGCCTCAACCGGGTTCGCTTAGAAAAGGTAATCTTTGTAGGTTTCCTTATCGACAAGGACCATGCCATTACCAACAATCAGAAGACCTTTGCCTGCGCCTGGTGTGACGGTCACGCTTTCGTAGCCTTCAACACCAAGGTCCATGCCATCGGTAACTTCTTTGCCTTCAAGCATCAGCTTGGCAACGGCATTCATTGCCATGCCAGCTTTCTGCGGATCCCAGAAACCAATTGCGGTGATCGCACCAGATTCCAGATAGGCCGTTGACGGGTTCGGAAGACCGGTACCAACCAGGCAGACCTTGCCAGCAAGACCAGCTTCTTCGATCGCACGTCCGACACCAAGAACATCGTTGCCAGCCGAAGTCTGGAAGCCCTTGATGTCAGGATGTTTGCGGAGGATTTCCTTGGCTTTTTCATAGGTACCATTCGCATCATCGAACGATTCATTGTTCGGGTCGACCAATTCCATACCCGGATATTTTTTGGCATTTTCTTCGCCGGCACCAACCCACTGCATGTGCGTACGGCTTCCCAGCGATCCAACAAACGTTGTCCACTTGCCTTTTTCGCCCATGCACTGCGCCAAACGTTCGTTCAGGGCCGCACCATAATCGCTGTTATCGAATGCTTCGATATCGGCATGGGTGTTGGTCTGGTTATCGGCTTCGTGCGTCACAACGATTGTGCCGCGATCCATCGCGCGGCCAAGGATACCTTCGAGAATATCTGGATCCATCGGCACAACAGCCAGTGCGTCTACGCCAGTTGCCACAAGATCATTGACGATCTGAAGCTGCTGGGCGGAATCCGCCGTTGCCGGACCGACCTGACGAATATCCATTTCGGGGTTTTGTTCGGCAAACTTGGTAACACCGGTTTCCATACGATCAAACCATGGAATACCGCTAATTTTAACGACAGTCGTAATGGATTTTGTGTCCTGCGCCGAGGACGGAGCAGCAAAACCAAGAACAGACATCGCAGCCAGTGCGAAAGCTGTGGTTTTCATAAGGTTGGCAATTTTCATAATGTTTCCTCCCAATTGGAAATATTCTGTTTGGCCAGATGTTTCCCTCTGATTTTTGATTACTTCTGTGCGTGAGGGCTGCGCACAGAGGCAGAGATCGCATGCTTTTGCAGGTTAATCAGATCAAGCAATCTGAACCGCCCGATCGCGAGGAATCCAAGCAACAGAGCCCCCCAAGCGAAATCGCGAATAAAGTTTGAAAGGCCCATGAAGTTGAGCATGCTCGACATCATCTGCAGCGTGATTGCCGACAGAACAACACAGATCACCCGCCCATAACCGCCTTCGGGTTTAACACCGGCCATCACCGCAATCAGGATTGCCACCAGAAGGTAGGATGTGCCGTAATCCCACTTCACGTTGATGGTCCGCGCGGCAATTATGATCCCGGCAAGCGACGACAGGATGCCGCTTACGGTATAGGTCGAAATGATCACTTTGTTTTTTGGAAACCCGGCATACTCAGCGGCCTTGGGGTTTGACCCATTGAGCATCAGCCACATGCCAAACGGCGTATAGCGCAGAACAAAACCGATGATGCAGGCAACCCCGATGAACAAAAGGAAACTGATCGGGATTTCAAACAACAATCCGTTGCCGATTTCATAAAGCGGGCCCGGAGCACCAACCCTTACCGAACGACCATCGGAAATCGCAACGGCAAGCCCGATAAACAGCATTTGCGTGCCCAGCGTGCAAAGGATCGCCGTGATTTTAAGATAGGCAATCAACAGGCCGTTCAGCAAACCGCCAAGAAACCCGGTTGCCAATGCCACCACGATAAAGATGAGCGAGAAAATCTCCGGGTCCTGAGAGGCAGAGAAAAAACTTACAGCAATGGTCGCAGCGACGACGCCCGAAAGATTGGCCAACGCGATCCCCGACAATTCGATGCCGCCATTCCCGACACACATCGCCAGCAAAACACCGATCGCCAACAACCCGATTTCAGGCACTTGGCCCGCCATCGACTGAAGATTAAACAGCGAAAGATAGTTTCCATCAGAAACAATCGCGCCCGCCGTCATCAACGTGATGATCAGCCCGATTAGAACGGTCAGGTGCCCGTCAAAAAAGCGCATGGATCCTCCCCATACTTTTAGTAAATTTTTATGTTTATTGACTAAAAACTATCAATTCATTTTTATGTTGGCAAGCATCTGTTTGACACAAACTGTTACATCACAGTTGCATTGATATCCGGCAGGATGTTTACTAAAGAACATAAACAATGAAGAATCAGGGAAGAGCACCAAGGTTAAGTACATGAAAAAAAATAACAAACCGACCATCAAACAGATTGCCGAACAGGCGGGCGTCTCCCCTTCGACGGTGTCGCTTGTTCTGAATGGCAAGGGTGAAATTTCCGGCGTTACCCGTTCACGGGTCCTTGAAGTTGTTTCTTCGTTGAACTACCTGCCGCGCTCCCCCAAAAATCGCGAAAAACCGGCGAAAACCATCAAGTTTCTCAAGATCGCCAAACACGGTCATACTGTGAACCGTGACCATAGCCATTTCATTTCTGATTACATTGACGGCATGTCATCAGAGGCAACCAGTCGTGGTTATAAGCTGCAGGTTTTAAGCTATGAAAATGTCACAGCAAGTGACATCACAGACATCCTGGCAAATTCGGATGCAACGGCCGCCATCATACTTGGCACCGAGCTAACGCGTGAAGATATTCAGAAAATCCAGGACTTCAGATTACCAACTGTTTTTATTGATTCTTTTTATGATCTCATTGATGCAAATTTCGTCGACATGAACAATGGCGATGCGGTTTACACCGTGCTTTCGCACTTAAAAGATCTTGGTTTTAGTAAAATTGGCTTTGTCGGCAGTGAAACGCAGACCCGAAACTTTGCTCTGCGTAAGAAAGCCTTCCTGAAAAACATGCACCATCTCGGACTGACAGTGAACAGCAGTCACATCCTGTCAATCGGGTCCACCATCTCCTCGGCATATGAAGATAGCTTCAAGGCGCTTTCCAATCACGGCAGCGTTGCCGAAGCTTATTTTTGCGCGAACGACATCATGGCATATGGCTTTACCAAAGCCCTAAAAGAAAAAGGATATAAGATCCCACAGGACATCTCGATCGTCGGGTTTGATAACCTTCCAATGAGCGCCACACTCGACCCGTCCTTAACGACGATAGATGTTTCGAAACGCAAAATCGGAAGCATGGCTGTTACGGTACTTGATGAACTCTTAAACGCAGAGGGCTCCCTGCCTGCGGTCAAGGTTCAGGTCGGCGCAGAGCTTGTTGTCCGCGCAAGCACAGCCTCAAAGAAAACCGGCTGATAACGCAATGCTTGACCGCCATTGCCAACACTGCCTTTAAGCACCCCGTACCTCGACGTGGCACATATCGATTAATACGCAGCGTCTGGAAAAGATATGGGAAGCTAAAAGAACAAAACCCAACCGATTATGGCTGGGTTTGGAAAAGCGATGGTGCCCCCGGGGAGAATCGAACTCCCACTCACAAAGTGAAACAGATTTTGAGTCTGCCGCGTCTACCAATTCCGCCACAGGGGCAGGCAATTCGGGTGCGTGTGCGCACCCTCCATCAACGGGCGGGATAATAGCCGTAAATTTCGCCGGGTCAATGGGGCTTTGTGCAAAAATACGTCTGCGTAGATACGGACAAACTGCGCCATTGCGATTGCCGGCAAAATGCGGTTTGATCTGGCCTGTTTTCAAGGCCAAGCGCCGCTCCCCAAATCGCAGACAACATGACAAGGCGCTATTGCCGTGATCCGCAGCCTCTATGACTGGACCATGAACCTTGCCGGCCACCGCCATGCCGGCTTGGCCCTGTTTTTCATTGCAGCGATTGAAAGCTCTGTCTTTCCGATTCCGCCTGACATTCTGCTGATCCCGATGATCATTGCCGCCCCCACGCGCGCCTGGCGCTATGCGCTGATTTGCTTGGTTGGGTCGGTCCTTGGCGGACTTGTGGGATACGGTATCGGCTTCTTCCTGTTTGAAACGGTCGGACAGCCTGTGTTGGAGCTTTATGGCTATGCCGACAAGTTTGATCAGTTCCGCGACTATTATAATGATTGGGGTGCCTGGGCGGTGTTCATTGCCGGTGTCACGCCATTCCCCTACAAGGTGATCACCATCCTGTCGGGTGTGACCGCACTTGACCCGGTTGTCTTTACGCTCGCATCGATCTTGGCGCGCGGATTGCGATTCTTTGTCATTGCCGCCCTGATCTGGAAATTCGGCCCTGTCATCCGCGACTTCATCGAACGTCGACTGGGCCTCGTTTTCACCATATTTATCGTGGTTCTTGTCGGTGGATTTGCCGCGATCAAACTGATCCCGCATGGGTGACCCGACACCAAATTCTTATGCACGCCAATAAACGGACCAACTGATGTTCAATTTGCTGCGCCCACGCTTTATCCCGGCCTTTCCGCCCCTTGCCCTGCTGCTGGTTTCAGCAGGCAGCATCGGCTTTGCGTTTTACGCGCAATATGTCCAGAAGCTGCTTCCCTGCGTGCTGTGTCTGTATCAGCGTGTGCCGTTTTATGTGGTTGCCGGTCTTTCGATCATTGCGCTGTTGCTGATCCGCTTTCCTGCCGCCGCACGGGCAGTGGTTTATCTTTGTGCTGCGACCTTTGCTGTCGGAACGGCGATCGCGTTTTACCACGTTGGTGTTCAGGAATTGTGGTGGGAAGGCCCTGCCATGTGTGGAGGGGTGCAAAGCGGTGCCGCATCCGTGGCAGATCTCAAGGCACAACTTATGGCGCAACCGATCATTCGCTGTGACAAGATCGACTGGACCCTGTTTGGCATCACCATGCCAACTGTCAATGTGTTCTTCTCGGCAGCACTCACTGTTTTCTGCCTGATCGCACCGTCGCGCTGGATGAAGAAATAACCGCGAACACCTTCGACGCTGCTGAAGCCAAGCCTCACAAAACCCGTCTGACACGTCAGGCGGGTTTTTGCATTTCCAAAGGTCGCCTTTTGCGCGAACAATTGCTCAGAAATGTGACAATTCTTCGCATGATAATGAGAATTGTTATTGTTTGCAGAAAATTCCCGGTTATATTGAGACCCATTCGCACCATAAGTTCCGACTGTACAAAGGACCCGATTGTCGTGAGCGCCATGGCATTCCATCCGCATATGAACAGCCACATCGAAGGTATTTCGCTTCTTGATGACCTGCGGTTCCGTCGCTGGAACACTGCCATTTCCGATTTATGGCATGTGGAATGTGAAGCTGAGGCTGGGGGAACCTACATTTCGCAAGCCCCCCGTCTGGTGGCGATCCTTGATTGCGTGGGCGATGGGCGTATCAACGTCCGTTCCTCAGATGACGCAGCAGGTCAGCAACGTCGCGGCAAAGGATGCCTGTCCTATATCCCGGCCGGGATGGAGGTCTCATCCGAGGTTTTCGGCGCGTGTCGCCTGCGTCATCTTGATATCCATCTTGATGTCGACGCACTTGAAAACAGTATGGGCGCTCCGATTGACCGCGCGACCCTGGAAACACCGCGCATCGGTTTTTGCGATCCGCGCATCAATACGCTGGTCCGGTTGCTGGCCGACGACCTGCAAAGCGATCACCCAAGCCCGCAGATCTATGGCGAAGGTTTGATCAGCGCGCTGACCGCAGCCCTGCTGCAACCGCGCCAAGCCAATGAACCGCAACGCAAACGCGGCAAACTGGCACCGTACCATTTGCGCAAGTCGGTCGACTATATCGAACAGAATTGTGGACGCACCATCCGCCTTGATGAACTGGCACAGCTGACGGGCTTGTCGCAGTCCTATTTCTGTTCAGCCTTTCGCGAAAGTACGGGCATGCCGCCGCAACAGTGGCAAATGAAAGCGCGGGTAGAACGTGCCAAGAACCTGCTAAAAGATGCCGATACCCCACTTGCCTCGGTCGCCCTTCGGGTCGGCTTTGCCGATCAGGCGCACCTGACGCGCGTATTCCGCAAGATCGTTGGCACCACGCCCGGCGCCTGGCGCAAGGAACAGTTCGCGTAACTTAAGCCAAATTCCGTTCAATACGCCGAAATCCGGTTCAATATTCCATCCCCCACCGCGTGATATCGAGTGGCCATCATCATAGATGGCCCGCCGGTTCCCGCCCGACAGGTCGTCGTCAAAGACAACCGATACAGGGAATCCCAAATGCGTTTTACAGGACAGAAATTGTCTTCAACCCTTTTGCTGGGTACGGCACTGGCGCTGGTTTTTGCCGCCCCGAATTATGCACTGGCGCAGTCCGCAGATGACGCGACAGCGAGCGAAGGCGAAACCACCGAAGCATTGATCATCGAAGGCGAAGCAACGGTCGAGGCCGGCGACCCGACCCCACCGGTTTATGTCGGCGGACAGGTTGCCACGGGTACCCGACTTGGTGCCTTTGGCAACAAGGACACGATGGATACACCGATTGCAGCCACTGGTTACACCAGTGAGCTGATCAAGAACCAGCAGGCACGCGATATTTCCGATGTGATGGATAACGACCCATCGGTGATCAATACCAACGGGTTCGGTACCTTCGCCAACCGTTTTACCATTCGCGGCTTTGACCTGACAGCCGATGACGTCTCAATTGATGGGCTTTACGGCACCGCACCGCGTCAGTCGGTTGCCCTTGAAATGTTCGACCGTGTCGAAGTGGTCAAAGGCGCATCTGGCTTCTTGAATGGCATGGCACCTTCTTCTGGTGGCTTGGGCGGCAACATCAACCTTGTCCCGAAACGTGCCGGTGACGATCCGGTCACCAGCTTCACCGGCAGCTATGGCGCAACCAGTGAGGTTGGGGGGCATTTTGATTTTGGCCGTCGCTTTGGTTCCGACGATCAGTTCGGGGTCCGCACAAACGTCTTGCACCGGGCAGGCGAAGCATCCATCGAAAATGAAGATCGTGAGACGTCGCTTGGTTCAATCGCGCTCGATTACCGCGGCGATGACACTCGGGTCACGTTCGATGCAGCGATTAACAAGCTGAGTGTTGAAGAAGGCCGCCCAACAGTTAGGGCAAACAATCTGACCTCAATGCTTGATGCACCGTCCGGTTCGCATAACTTTGCCGCCGCTGGCACTTATAGTGATCTTGAGGACAAGTTCGCACAGGTGCGCTTCGAGTATGACGCAACCGAAAGCACGATGCTTTATACCGCCATTGGCGCACATACCACTGACGAAGACAGTGATTTTTCATCCGTCACCTTAACCAGCACGGATGGATCGGGCGATTTTGGCAGATTCGCGACAGTTTATGAACGCGAAGATGTCAGTGGTGTTGCAGGCATCCGTCAGGAGTTTGAAACCGGACCGGTTAAGCACGAACTCAATGCCGGAACCACCGCAATGTGGCAGGAAGCAAGGACAAACTGGGATTTCGGCACATCTGTTGCCGGTAACATCTATAACAGCGGCCCATCCAACATCGTATTTGGCGACCCCGGGGACGCCAATCTCAGCTCACATACAATCCTGACAAGCTATTTCCTGGCCGATACGGTGAGCTTCTTTGATGACAACATCCACCTGACCGGTGGTGTTCGTCGTCAGAACGTCAAATCGCGTGGTTACGACAGACTAACCGGCGCCAAGAACTCCAACTATGACTCCTCGACCAATTCACCGATGCTCGGCTTCGTTGGCAATGTGACCGATCAGATCACGGTTTATGCCAATTATATCGAAGGTCTGGAGGCCGGAAAAACCGTGACGGAGGCGACTGCAACCAACCGAGGTGAAACGTTAGCACCGTACACGACTGAGCAAATGGAGGTCGGCGCGAAGTTTGACTTCGGCACCTTTGGAGGCGGCATTGCCGTGTTCCAGGCTGAGAAACCATCGGCGTTTCTTAATAGCAGCAACCTCTATACCACCGATGGTGAGCAGCGAAACCGTGGTCTTGAGCTGACGGCCTTTGGTGAACCAATTATTGGCACCCGCATTCTGGGTGGCATCACCTTTATCGACGCCGAACTGACCAAAACCGAGAATGGCACCAATAACGGCAATACGGCACCCGGCGTTCCGGAATATCAGGCAACCCTTGGTGCGGAATATGATTTGCCGTTCCTTGATGGTGCGACAGTTGGTGGACGCCTGATCCATACCGCCGCGCAATACGTTAACACCGCCAACACGGTTGAAATCCCGTCCTGGACGCGATTTGACGTGAGCGCGCGTTACGTGACCGAGCTTTATGACTATCCGGTCACCTTCCGTGCAAATGTCGAAAACCTGACCGATAATGACTATTGGGAAACTGCCAGCACGGAAACCAGCTATATGACCGTAGGCAAGCCGCTTACAGCGATATTCTCGCTTACGGCAGATTTCTGATCCTCTGAGGTTTCTCGCACTGAGAAGACCAAAAACAAAAAGCCGACGGTGATATCGCCGTCGGCTTTTTTATTGGCTCTATAGCGGGCTGAAACCAGCTGCTTAGAAATCGTATTCCAGTTCGGTATCCCAGTATAAAAAATCCCGCCAACTTTCGTGAAGATAGTTTGGCGGGAAACGGCGTCCTGTGGTCTGGAGTTCGTGCATCGAGGGCTGTCCCGGCGTCCTGCGCAGTCGCAGGCCCGCCTCGCGCACCGATCGACTGCCCTTAAACAGGTTGCAGTCCGAACAGGCTGTGACGATGTTTTCCCAATTGGTGCGCCCACCGCGTGCGCGCGGGATCACATGATCAAAGGTCAGTTCATTTGTCGGCAGGCGGTCACCGCAATACTGACAGGAAAATTCATCACGCAAAAAGACGTTAAACCGGGTGAAGGCCGGGCTGCTTTTGAGCGGGACATACTCCTTGAGCGAGATGACACTCGGCAGGCGCATTTTAAAGGAAGGAGAACGTACTTCGCGGTCGTATTCGGACAGAACATCGACGCGTTCAAGAAAGACTGCCTTGAGCGTATCCTGCCATGACCAAAGAGATAGCGGGAAGTAGCTCAACGGCCGAAAATCGGCGTTAAGAACAAGTGCCGGACACGCATTGGGCGATAAATGCATACCATCCGCTCCACCGTGTTTACCGAGTCGCTTGCCTTATTTAGCAGGTCCGGGAATCGCTGTTGATGAACATATCATGACGTTTCACCAAACCGGGCGACACGGCGACGTAAACCACTGATAGAGCAAAGTATAGAGCAAATTTCCAAAAGCGCAAAGCTCGTGTTCTGCCGAGTCGCGTTTATTGAGACAGTACCCTTGCGTAGCCCAAGGAACCCTTGGAGAACTGCAGTACGGCACGGCGCAAAAAAAGCCGCCCGACGATATCTGGCAGCCTGTCTGGAGCCGAAAAAACGAAAGGCCCGCTAAAAAGCGAGCCTTCGTAAATTCTGTCTGTAAAGCAGAAGCCTTAATTAGGCAGCTTTTGCTTCAACAGCTTTGGCGACCTGGCGTTTGATTTTCACCAAATCTGCCGGCAGCTTTGCATTTGCAGTGCTGAGCAGATACGCATCCAGACCACCACGTTTTTCGATGGTGCGGACAGCATTGGTGGTCAGACGCAGACGCACCGAACGACCGAGCGACTCACTAAGCAGCGAGGTCGGCTGCAGGTTCGGGAGGAAACGACGTTTGGTACGATTGTGGGCGTGGCTCACATTCATGCCGACCAAAACGCCTTTGCCGGATACCGGGCAGCGACGTGCCATGACCTGATCTCCTGGTCTATAAATTCGCAAAAGGACGCTTGGCCTGAACATGCAGGCCCGCGCTTGGAAGCGGGTTATTACCGCCTCTAACCCATGCCGTCAAGCCTTCATCAACCGAAAACCGCGACAAAAACGCTTATCAGAGCTGTTTTGACGATAATCCTTAGTTTGTGCCGGTATTTGCCCAACTCAACCGCACGGAATCTGATGTTTTCCAAACCGGGGCGACAATAACAAAGACCCCATTTACAGGCAATTGCGCCATCCCGACACGATGCAAACAATCGATTCTCTGTCTTTAATATAATAAGAGCACCCGGCTTCATGCCTGCAAAGGCCTTGGGGTCAATCTGTCGCGTTTATTGATACGGATCAAAACGCCTACGCGCACAGCATGGTAGGTTCGACACCATGAGTTAAGAAATCCGTTTCGGGAGCATGACGGGACATGAAATCAGATAGCAAAGTTTCTCTGCCGCTTTTGGGCATTCTGCTGGTCGCTGTAATAGGCTTGGCGCTTTATCTTGCCGGTTATGTTCTTGCCGCGTTCGGCGTTCCGATCGCGTCCTTCTGGATTTATGTCGCGCTGGCGCTTGTGCCGGTCAGCTTCCTTGTTCTGATTGATTTTAGCCGCTGATTCTGTCCCCCAGCAGAACAGGACTGTGAACGGCTTGCCACACTTGCGGCAGGCCGTTTTTTTTTGCGCCAGTTTCAAAGAAACACCGTCAGGCGGGAAAATCCGGATCGGTTTGCCAATGAATATAGCGACACGGGAGTTGCCCCGGACGGGCAAAGAAATACCCTTGATAGGCATCTACCCCCATCGCGCGGAGTTCCGCACGGTGTTGCGGCGTCTCGATCCCCTCGGCAATGACCTTAAGACCAAAGCGATGGGCGATCAGAATTGCGGCCTCAATCACCACGCGGGCATTTTCATCCATCGACAAGACAAATGACTTGTCGATCTTGACCGCATCGACATGAATTTCATGCAGGCGCGACAAGGATGAATACCCGGTCCCGAAATCATCAATATGAATGCCGACTTCCATCGCGTGCAGATGATCAAGCACAGCGGAAATCTGGGAGGTCTGGCGTTTTTCAAAGATCGATTCCGTGACTTCCAAAACCAACCGATTGGATGCAAGACCGGTTTCCGTCAGGATGCGTGAAACCATATCGGGAAAATTCGGCATCACGATCTGACGGATCGAGACATTGATGGCGATTTTCGTGGTGACCGGAATCTCGGTATTGTCATGGAGGGTCTGGCAGGCGCGCCGCATGCACCATTCCCCGATATCAACGATGAGCGCACTTTCCTCGGCAATCGGAATGAATTCATCGGGTGGTACAGTGCCAAGCACCGCGCTGTTCCAGCGCAAAAGGGCCTCGTAGGCGATAATATCGCCATTGGTTGCATCAATGACCGGCTGGTACTCGATATAAAATTCATCGGCACTCAGCGCCCGGCGCAGCGCCTGTGTCACACTCAGGCGACGTTCCTGTTCCGTCAGCAGCATCTTGTCGTAGTTATGCACACTGCCCCGGCCGGATCGTTTGACCTCGGCCGCGGCCAGATCCGCCCAGTGGATCAGTTCCGATATCGACGGATTACGTCCGGACGAAAAGGCAACGCCGGTACTGAACCCGACATGCAATGTATGACCGACAATATTGATCGGCTGATTAACCGCGCGCTGGGCCAGTTCAACCGTGGTTTCGACCAGTGGGTGAAGCTCTTCATGCGGGGCGGCCAGAACGATCAGAAACTCATCCCCGCCCCAACGCCCCAATGCATGGCGGTCTTCAACACATTCCCTAAGCCGCATGCTGACAGCACGCAGAACTTCATCACCAATCGCGTGACTGAGGCCATCATTGATCTGTTTGAACCGGTCGAGATCAATAAACAGCACGGCATAATCCAGAAGCGCGTCCGATCTCTTTTTATGTTCGAACCACGCGACAATCCCGTCACGGTTAAGGATGCCGGTCAGGGCATCGTGTTCGACCAGATTGCGCAGCTCCTCTGTGCGCTGCTCGACCCGCGCTTCAAGGGTAGCATTCCAGTTTTCGGTAATCCGGTTTTTCTGCCGGAGGTCTTCGACCAGCCCCTGATTTTGATGTTTGAGGACAAAAGATCTGAAAAGAACCGCGTGATTGTTGCGATGCGTCACAAGCATCACCAGCAGGAACACCAGCGCCAAGGCGGACAGGATATAGTTCGCATCCCCCATCGCCGACAGGATCACGGCTGGCGGCAATAGCAGCGCACACAGATAAAAGCGCCCGACGAGGAAGACGGGAGCAAGAATACCCGTGGCACCCCCTGCCATACCGGCAATGATGATCATGGTCAGAAACTGGCTTTCGCCCTGAACAGCGGGAAGTTCAATCGCACCAACCATGGACCATAGCAGTCCGGTGACAATCACCCCGATCTGATAGCGAAAGCGCCATTTTCGAAGCAGATCAGAGGAGAGCTCCGTACTGTTTTCACGCGTCAGATGATAGAGATACCCACCCCAAAGCCGAATGCTGCAAATCAAGGTGACGGCCAGAAGCCAGATAACGGTTTCGGCGCGCAAATCGCCCAGCAGCCAGAGCATCACAACCAAACTGCCGCCCGCAGCAAGGTTAACCAGGATGTTTGCCCAATTGTTGCGATAGGCCAGATCAAGAAGGTCGCGCTGAACCTTTCCGTTCAACTCTTCCCCGGCACTCATTTCTATGCCCGGGTCGAGAATGCGTTTCGCAATTCCCCTAACCAAGCCAGCATCTTTTTTCATCTGGTCTTGTGCCCCCGACATCATCGTTCGATCAAAACATCCTATACGGAGGTAATAATCAACGACAACGGGAATATGAAAAACACAAAATATTACGGCTTACTAAGGGATCACCGCCCCGCCCCAGTCAATCAGAATTGATCGGCCAGTTTGGTCACGTCAGCAGGCGAAAGCCCCTCTTCGCGCATGGATCTGAGCGTCCTGGATTTGTCACGCTTGGCAAAGCGTTTGCCATCCGGCCCGGTCAAAAGCCCGTGATGGTGGTATTCAGGCACGTCATAGCCCAGCAATTTCTGCAACAAGCGATGCAGGTGGCTGGCAAAAAACAAGTCCTCACCACGAGTGACGAGGGTTATGCCCTGCAGATCATCATCATGGGTCACCGAGATATGATAGCTGGTCGGGGTATCCTTGCGTGCCAGAACCACATCGCCAAAGATTTCCGGGGTAGCGATCTGTTTGCCCGCAGCACGATCAAACCACGTCAGTTCGCGGCCGACCTGTTTAATCGCCGCAGCCATATCAAGACGAAGTGCATAACTTTCACCGGCCGCGATGCGGTCCTTGCGTTCGGTTGGCGAACACTGCCGGCAGGTACCGGGATAAAGCGCGCCATCCGGGCCATGCGGTGCGTTGCCAATGCGCGCGATTTCTGCCTGAATGTCCTTGCGAGTGCAAAAGCACGGATAAAGCAATTCCATGTCCGCCAAGTGATCCAGCACCGCCTGATAATCGGCGATGTGATCGGACTGCACCCGAACCGGCACTTCCCATTCAAGGCCAAGCCAGGTGAGATCTTCATAGATCGCATCCAGATATTCCGGGCGGCACCGGGTCTGGTCGATATCTTCGATCCGCAAAAGAAAACGGCCATCCGGCCCGGCCTGTTTTGCAGAAAACAAGGCTGAGGCCGCATGGCCGAGATGAAGATATCCGGTCGGGCTTGGTGCAAAGCGGGTGATCACGGTCATCCTTTAAGCACCCCTGCCCTTACCAGCGGTCGCGATCGCCTGTGGCGTGATCGCGGGCTTGCGCATTATCGGCTGGCACATGGCGCATCGGGCGTTTTGGCTGGCGCGCGCCTTGTTCATCAAACAGATCGGACAATTCGCGCAACATGGTGCCACCGAGTTCTTCCGGATCGTTGATCGTCACCGCACGGCGATAATAGCGCGTGACGTCATGACCGATCCCGATCGCCAGAAGTTCGACCGGTGATCTGGTTTCGATCCATTCGATCACTTCGCGCAGATGACGTTCCAGATAGTTTCCGGAATTGACCGAAAGGGTCGAGTCATCCACCGGCGCACCATCGGAAATCACCATCATGATCCGGCGTTGTTCGGTGCGACCCAGAAGACGTTCATGCGCCCAAAGCAGTGCTTCGCCGTCGATGTTTTCCTTTAGCAGCCCCTCGCGCAGCATCAGACCAAGGTTCTTGCGTGCCCGACGCCAAGGCGTGTCGGCAGCCTTGTAGATGATGTGACGCAGATCGTTCAGACGACCGGGTTTCGGCGGTTTCCCGGCCTCGACCCAGCTTTCGCGCGACTGGCCACCTTTCCACTGACGGGTGGTGAAACCAAGGATTTCGACCTTAACGCCACAGCGTTCCAGTGTACGGGCCAGAATATCAGCCGACAGGGCGGCAATCGTAATCGGACGGCCGCGCATGGAGCCGGAATTATCGATCAGAAGGGTGACAACCGTATCGCGAAAATCGGTATCCTGTTCCTGCTTGAACGATAGCGACGTCGACGGGGTCGAGACGATCCGGGCCAGCTTGGCGGCATCAAGAATGCCTTCTTCAAGGTCGAAGTCCCAGCCACGGTTCTGCTGCGCCATCAGGCGGCGTTGCAGACGGTTGGCAAGCTTGGAAACCACGTTCTGAAGGTTGGCCAGCTGCTTATCAAGCATCGCGCGCAGGCGCGACAGTTCGAGGTTTTCACACAGATCATCTGCGGTGACGACCTCGTCAAATTCGCGGGTAAACGGCTCATAGCCACGTTCAACAGGCTCGTTGCGGCCATCGAATTCCGGCTGCTCGCCCGGTCCGGCAGGCTTTTCTTCCTGCGACATGGCTTCAAGCTGCTGGTCGTCAATATCGCCTTCACCGGCTTCGGCTTCTTCGGAACCGGCATCGGTTTGATCATCGCTGCCATCAGGTTCGGAATCGTCATTCTGGCCCTGCTGGCCGCCTTGACTTTCCATGTCTTCCTGATCGGGATCATTTTCGCCGTCTTTTTGCTCGTCATCCTCGCCCTCCTGTTCGGGCGGGGCATCGTCGAGGTCGTCTTCAAGCGAAAGGTGATCGAGCAATTTGCGCATGCCGCGCGCAAAGGCATCCTGATCATCGAGCAGATCGCGCAGGTTACTCAGGTCTGAGCCGGCATTTTCTTCGATATGTGAACGCCACAGATCAATCAGCGGACCGGCAGATTCCGGGGCCTTTTCACCGGTAAAGACTTCACGCGCCAGCATGCCGATAGCATCAGCAAAGGGGGCATCGTCGCGTGATGTCACACGGTGATAATTCTTGGCATGGCAGTCCTGCTCGGCATGTTCGCGAAGGTTTTTGCGCACACCGGGGAAATACCGCGAACCCACTGCTTCGACACGTGCAGTTTCAAGCGCATCGTAAACAGCCTGAGCCTCGGCGGTTTCGGGCATGCGTTTGGCGTGCAGGGTGGCATCATGGTGACGCATCTTAAGCGCCCAGCCATCGGCAACACCGCGCAGATCGGCGACTTCATCCTTGGGCATGGACTGTTTGGGCATCGGCAAACGCACATGTTCACCATAGCCGCCCGGACGCCCGCCTTTGACAAAGCCGACTTCCAGATCATTGCGCCCGGCAAGCGCACGAAACGTCGCTGCCGTACCGCGCAAGAAGCCGGAAAGAGCCTCATCATTCTTCATCGCACTACTCGCTTGTGGAACCAGTTCGCCAATCTGCTTAAGAGCCACGCCTTAGCGAACCATTACATTAATGGCTTCCTCGGGCAGTTCTTCACCAAAGCAACGCTGATAATATTCCGCCAAAATCGGACGTTCGACTTCGTCGCAACGGTTAAGGAACGTTACGCGGAAGGCATAGGAAACGTCGCCAAAAATCTTGGCGTTTTCGGCAAGCGTGATCACGGTACGCGGACTCATGACGGTTGAGATATCACCGGCCACAAAGCCCTGACGCGTCAGGTTGGCAAGGGCAACCATTGCCTCGATCTTCTGGCGGCCTTCGGCAGTATCAAACGCCGGAACCTTGGCGGTGACGATGTTGGTTTCGTCTTCGACCGACAGATAATTCAGCGTCGCAATGATCGACCAACGGTCCATCTGCGCCTGGTTAATCTGCTGGGTGCCGTGATACAGGCCCGTTGTATCGCCAAGACCGACCGTGTTCGAGGTCGCAAACAGGCGGAAATGCGAATGCGGGTGGATGACCTTGTTCTGATCAAGAAGGGTCAGCTTGCCATCGACTTCAAGCACACGCTGGATCACGAACATCACATCCGGGCGACCGGCATCATATTCATCAAAGACCATCGCGACAGGGCGTTTGAGCGCCCAAGGCAAAATGCCCTCGCGGAATTCGGTGATCTGTTTGCCATCACGCAGAACAATCGCGTCCTTACCGATCAGGTCGATACGGCTGATGTGGCTATCAAGGTTTACACGCACGCACGGCCAGTTCAGACGCGCTGCCACCTGCTCGATATGGGTCGATTTACCGGTGCCGTGATAACCCTGGATCATCACGCGGCGGTTATGGGCAAAGCCCGCCAGGATCGCCATCGTGGTATCGCGATCAAAACGATAGGTCGGATCAATCGCCGGCACATGTTCGCTGCCCTGACTGAATGCCGGGACTTCCATATCGATATCGATCCCGAACGTTTCACGGACGGAAATGGTGATGTCGGGTGTATCAAGCGGATGTTCTGCCGCTGCACCGCTCGCTTCGTAACCTTGGCTCATAAGTACTCGCGCGTTTTTCGGACCGGCGCTGGTGACGCGGTCGTTTCGTTAAACTTGCTCATTAATAGCGGTTATGACGCATCACACAAAGGGAAGATGCGCAAAAAATATCTATTATCGCAAAAGGTTTGGTCGATAAGACCTTCCAGATACGCAAACTGCAACCAGATAGACCGGTTTTGATCAAATTTCGCAGAAAATTAGCCAGAAAGCTAAAGTGTCACGCGCGCTTCAAGATCGCGGATATAGCGCGTGAGTGATGTATAGGCCGCACTGATCCGCTTGAACCGTTCCTCGGCCGCCTTGTCGCCGCCATTGGCATCAGGGTGGTACTTTTTGGAAAGTGCCTTGTATTTCGTCTTGAGTTCATCGCGGGTGAACGGCCATCCCAAATCGAGGGTCGCCATGGCCTCTTGCTGTTCGGCAGGCATGCCCATGGCGCCAGCGCGACGCTGGGCTTCTTCGCTTTTGCGTTTGCGTTCGGCATTGGCCCTGGCTTCGGCACCGGGGCCGTGATGGGTCTGGTCGCCGTCTTCGTTAAAGAAGCCGAACCCGTCCTTGAATTTGAAGTTGAACGGTTTTTTTGATCCGCGGATATGACCGAACTGCCATGTCGGGCGCTGCCAGTGGGTATCGCGACGCATGTCGTTTTCGATATCCTCGGCCTTCATGCCTGCATAATAGTTCCACGACTTGTTGTATTCACGGACATGTTCCAGACAGAACTTGTAATAGTCACGCAACTTGCGATCCTTGGGCGCACGGAATTCCCCATGCCCGTCACATTCCGGCCAGTCACATTCCGGCAGAACGGGTTCTTCATGGTAAAGCGTCTTGCGCTTGTTGCGGTGTCCTCGGTTCATTTGCGTCTATATGTTCTGAAAATTCGATGCGCGCAATATCATACGGGTGCTTTAAATGCGATAAAAGGCTTGAAAAACGGTCACCGCATGACAGAACGTGACGTAAAGAACCGTTTTTGCAGCAATCTGCAAACATCACCAGAAAACAGAGGCCCTTACCATGCAGGTCGCCAACCAGATCCGTGACATCCTGACCGAACAATTCAGCCCGGTCGAACTACAGATCAATGATGATTCGTCCAAACATGCCGGTCATGCCGGTGCAGACCCGCGTGGCGAGTCCCATTTCTCCGTTCTTGTGGTTTCCGAAAAATTCGAAGGCGAGAACCGCGTCAATCGCCAGCGCCTTGTATATGGCGCGCTTGATGCTTTGCTGAAGGATCGCGTGCACGCGCTGGCACTCAAAACCATGACACCAGCGGAATACGAAAACGCCCTGGCCAACAAAAACAATTAAGAATAATTCCACATAGTGAAATCAACCTAGACGTTCATCCCGATTAGGCGCAATGCTTATACACAAGCCGTGCGAATGGTGAAGTTCGCGCGGCACGGGTGCCGGTCAATGGCATCCGCTACAATCGGGAGGACTACGTAATGACGAAACGCCTTCTAATGGCGAGCATTGCGCTTGCCATGTCCGGAACCGCCTATGCGCAAGCACCTGCGCCGGACAATCTTGAAAAACTCTCCAACTTCCAATCAACCGGAACGACAGAATTCACCGTCATCGAACAGGGTGGTGATTACGCCGAAGGGATCAAAAAGACCCTTGAGCGCATCAAGCTTCCTGATGGTTTCAAGATCGGCCTTTATGCTATTGTCCCCGATGCCCGCCATATTGCCGTCGGGCCACAGGGGGTTGTGACCTTTGTCGGCACGCGCAAGGACAAGGTGTGGTCGGTCACAGACCGCAACAAGGACCGTGTCGCCGATGAGGTCAAGGACTTCGCCCCGTCGCTTCGATTTAGCATCCCGAACGGTCCGTGTTTCTCGTCGGACGGATTCCTTTATATCGCCGAACAGAACCGTGTTCTGGTATTCCCGGCGGCCGAGTTCTTCTATGAAAGCCCGGACGTTGCCGCGTTCAACGTTGTCAAACAGGGTGATCTGATCCCACCGGCCGAGGAAAGCTATAACCACACCGCGCGTGTCTGCAAAATCGGCCCGGACGGGAAACTTTATATCTCGCTTGGTCAGCCATTCAACGTGGCGCCGGAAGACAAGCTGGATCTTTATCGCGAGTGGGGAATTGGTGGCATCATCCGCATCAATACCGATGGTTCTGATCGCGAAGTATACACATACGGGGTGCGCAACTCCGTTGGTCATGACTTCCATCCGGTCACAGGTGAGCTGTGGTGGACCGATAACCAGGTCGATGGCATGGGCGATGATATCCCGCCCGGCGAGATCAACCATCAAACCGCCGCAGGCCAACATTTTGGCCATCCGTGGTATGGCGGCGGTGATGTCCGCACCAATGAATATGCCGGTCAGGAAGTGCCCTATGATGTGGTCATGCCTGCGGTTGAAACCGTGGCGCATGCCGCCGACCTTGGCATGAGCTTCTATACCGGCAACATGTTCCCGGCCAAATACAAGAACACGATCTTTTCGGCCCAGCATGGGTCGTGGAACCGCACAACCCCGGTGGGCGCGCGGGTGATGGTCACCTTCATTGACGATGAAGGTAACGCCACCATCGAACCGTTTGCCGAAGGCTGGATTGACGAGAACGAGGAATACCTTGGACGTCCGGTTGATGTTGCCCAATTACGTGATGGCTCGATCCTTGTTTCCGATGATCTGGCCGGTGCGTTGTATCGCATCTGGTATGAGGGCAATTGATGCGCAGATTTATGATCGCACTCCTCGGCGGGCTTTTGTCCGCCGGGGGCGTGTCCAATGTGGCGGCCCAAGATACGCCCACACCAGATGCCGACGCCCTTCAGGATGGCCGCAAGGTTGCCGGAATGTGTCGCACCTGTCACGGGCTTGATGGGCTGGCACGCATTCCGATTGCGCCGCATATCGGGGGCGAGCCGGTCGATTATCTGATCGCCCAGCTAAACGCCTTCAAGACCGGCAAACGCGAGCATGAAATGATGACCGTGGTGGCAAGCGGCCTGTCTGATGATCAGATCAGCAAGGTTGCGCTTTGGTTCAGCCATTTCGAGGTATCAGGCACCTTGCCCGCCGACACATCCGAGGATGACGCACCTGAACTTTGCGTTGGCTGTCATAGTGCGAATGGCATTTCAACACTGGAAGACGCCCCCAATCTGGCGGGCGAGACCAATATATATATCGAAACGCAACTTAAGGCTTTTCGCACAGGCAAGCGGGTTCATGACGTCATGACACCGATTGCCAAGGACCTGACGGATGCGGAGATGCAGGCCGCGGCAGACTGGTACAGCAATATCGCGATTGAAATTTCCGAGCCGCCCGGCAAGTAATCCGGGCGATTTGCCGATGCCTACCGATGCCTGATCTCAGCTTTCCGGACGCAGTGCTGCGGAAACGTTCAGGCCTACGGTCAGGGCGGCAAGTGTCTGACCACTATCCGGGTCAATGATCGGCACCGTGATTTGCGACAGGAACGCACGGGTCGAGGCGTCATACCAAATATCAGTGATCAGTGCCTTTTCACGATTAAGGCTATCGATCATCTGAAACTGGGCTTCGTCACTCTGATCAAAATCCGATGTCAGGCGGCTCATGCCGATGATCTGACCATGGGTGTCAAAAACGAATGCCTCTGCCACTTGCTCGCCGATGCTGGCCTGAAACGTGCGAAGGTATTTTGACAAATCATTGCCAAGGATTTCCGTCGCGATTGCACTGGCGGCACCTTCGCGCGCCAGCGTGATCCATTCTTGATCAGTCAGACGTTTTTGATCGGAACTCTGTATTTCAGTCCCATCCAACTGGTTAAAAACATGGCCCAAAAGTTCCGGGGAACTTGCAAACTGGCGAATACCGGGCAGTTGAACATTCTGGATTGCTTCGCGTTCCCAGGCTTCCAAATGCATCGGGCGGGTTTCACAAAATTCCAAAACGGCATTGAGGTCATCAAGCAGCCGCGGGAAAGTCGCAACGTAATGTTTGGAAAAATACACAACCAGCGGAACATAGCGTTCGAACTGCATCCGGAACTTATCGGCTGTCAGTTGCAGTTCCTTGCGGGCGAATTCAAAACTGTGCTTATCCACAAGGGCATATTCGACCCGACCTGCTGCTACTTGCGCGACCAGTGATGCAATCGAAGGTACGCGCATCACATCCGTGTAACCCTGTTCGAGCAGCCATTCGGCCTCGTTCGATCCCAGTATTGCCCCGACAGTTGAAAAATCACCAGGCTTTGGACGCCGACTGACACGGGGATCATCCGATTTGATTGCGGGCGACACCCACACCCATTTTTCAAGCGCCAACGGATTTGACGCCACGGCGTATTCGTCCATCGCGTCGCTGATGCGGGCCAAAAAGAACCCGTCGGCCTTGCCGGTGCGCACCATTTCGCGGTTACGTTGGCGGGGTGCAATCGCCAGCCCATAGCCAATATCAAGCCGATCAAACACACAGTTCAGGATCGAAACCGAATATCCGCTGAGTATGCCGTTTTGAAGTTCCTGATAGGGGGGGTGCAGGTTGGTCTGCAAGATCAGGAAGCCATCCTGTTCGTCAAGATTGGCTTGTCCGGCTTCTGCCTGTGGCGATGCAAGATCATGCGCGGTCGCCAAGGATGATATCAGAAGCAAAATGGCGGTCACGCAACAACAGAACACCGTCATTTCAAACGGATGCAAGAAGCCTTTGCAATCTTTCTTGTTATTGGCGTTTCCACACCGGCGCAACATGAACACACGCCACCTGACAATTACACGTTACGGACCATTTGGATATTGGACCGCAAAGATGCACTTGCAAGACGCCCCGGTTAATCGTCACCGGTATAGAGTTCCGGGGATATCCGTTTGACGGCGGGCCCGTCACTGCGCCAGCCATGGCAGGTATTGATCAAGGGATTGCGTCGTGGCGGTTTGTCATCGGTTTCATCGCGTGCCTGCAGGGATTCCTTTGCAAGGATCGGGAAAACTGTCTGAAACGCCGTGGTCGCAACCGGGCCCATCAATTCATTCAGATGCGTACAGCCATGAACGCCCCCCACCCGGTCGCGGATCTGTTTGCGCAGGCCCGGGCCAAGCTTCAAACCGACCAGCTTTTCGTAATTCGGGGCAATCGCATCACAGGCCGAAAACGGGGCATAGTCGGTTACGGCCTCGACCTCGCGGATCACAAGATCATCGCCAATGGTAACGCGTATCCACATCCCGTGGACCGGCTCGCCAGCGGGGATTTCACCCCGATCATGATTGGAAAAACCATAGGTTTTAACATCGGTGATGTGGCCTTCGATATCCCAAAGGCCGTCTTTGCGCCGGAACCCCTGACAGGTCACCGTGCGTGTATGGATGTGTTCGCGTTCTGCGGGGCGGGACAGTGGCATCGGAATTTCTCCTTTACGTAAACGTAAAGACGTTCACCTGCACGCTGTCAAGTCGCAAACGCATTTTCCGTCATTCCCGCCGCCCAAACCTGGCAGCGAAAGACGGTCACCGGAATTTCGGGAAATTCATCCGAATTCATCACAGTGCAAAGGTCTGACGGGAACTCCCCGTCAGGCCGATGCCATATGCCTTATCCGAAAAACCGGTGACTTCAGGCCACGCCGTAGTCCGAACCGAAGATGAACTTTTCGCGTTCCCGAACATCTTCTTCGAGTTGGCGTTTGACCACGTTAAACAGGTCACGGATCGACACCATGCCAACAACCTTGTCGCCATCGACAACCGGCAGGTGGCGGTATCGACGTGCACTCATCAGATCAAGTGCACTCATGGCGGAATCATTCGGGCCAAGCGTATCGGGATCAGCGGTCATGACTTTGGAAAGCGGCACAGATGCCGCATCCAGCCCCTTTGCCACCACGCGGTTGACAAGATCACGCTCGGTAAAAATTCCAGCCAGTCTGGCGTTGTTATCAACGATGATGACAGCGC
Source organism: Thalassospira indica (assembly GCF_003403095.1). Lineage (NCBI taxonomy): Bacteria > Pseudomonadati > Pseudomonadota > Alphaproteobacteria > Rhodospirillales > Thalassospiraceae > Thalassospira > Thalassospira indica. The sequence goes on from NZ_CP031555.1 coordinate 4,137,916, forward strand.
CAATCTTACGCTCGGCCATCATGGTGACGGCATCCATCACGGAATCGGCGGGGTTGAGTGTCGCGATGGATTGTTCCTGGACCACACCCGGTACAATTTTCGTATCCATGCATCTCTCTCTGCAGGTTGCTATTGCCACATGCCCAAACCCGATCAGATCATCTGGTTTCACACTGAGTGATGTCATATAGAAATGACGTCACTGGATGACACAGTGTGACGGGCCCTTATTTGCAAGTGGCCCTGCAATCCTGTGGGTCAAGACCCTGAAACAAGAGTTTAACCCATAAGTAGATAAAGCTGAAATTTTTTACGCTATAGTGGTTTGTCGGCAACACACCGGTAAAGCGGGCAAGAAGGTTTATTCCTGCTCTTCCCCGGCCGGATCGGTCACCGCACGCAGACGTACACGGGTGATCTGGTTGCGAATACGCCGCAGCACTTCAAACTCAAAGCCATGGAAACGGAACTGTTGCCCGACATCGGGAATACGGCGGGTTTCATACAGCAAAAGGCCGGCCACGGTGGCGGCTTCTTCATCCGGAAGACGCCATCCGAAGCGACGGTTCAAATCGCGAATGGTAACATCACCGCGCACAATGACCGATCCGTCAGCCTGTGGCTGGACACCAACCACTTCGACGTCGGTTTCATCGGCAATATCGCCAACGATTTCTTCCAGAATGTCTTCAAGCGACACAACGCCTTCGAACGCGCCATATTCGTCAACAACGATGGCAAAATGTTCGTGCCGTTCCTTGAACGCCTTGAGCTGGTCGGCAAGGGTGGTTGAATCCGGAATAAACCAGGGTTCGGAACTCAGTTCGCGGACATCCTCGGCACTGGCGGGCTTGGCCCCGCGCACAATCGCCTTGAGAACTTCACGCGCATGCAGGACGCCGACAATGTTGTCCGGGTCCTTTTCGTAGATCGGAATGCGGGTGTGCGGACTTGCCAGAACCGTATCAAGGATTTCTTCCATCGGGCGGGAAATGTCGATCATCTGCACCTTGCGACGGTGCACCATGATTTCCCAAACGCCGACATCTTCGAGATCAAGCACCCCGTGCAACATGGTGCGTTCGGCATGATGGTTACCGACAACCACGTCATCGGCATGCAGTTCGATGGCACCACGCAATTCACGTTCGCTATCAAGCCCGGGGCCCTCGCCACTGCCAAACAGGCGCAGGGTGGCCTGCACCAGGACCTGAATGGTCTGGGTGATCGGCGCGAACAGCACGACAAGGATGCTCATCGGGCGCGCGACCCGCAGCGCCATGGTATCGGCATGCTGAAGCGCGTAGGTCTTTGGCAGAATTTCCGAGAAAATCAGAACAAGCGCGGTCATCACGGCCGTTGCATACACGACACCGTTTTCACCAAACAGTTCGATCATCACCGATGTTGCAAGGGCAGAGGCCAGAATGTTGACCATGTTGTTGCCAAGCAGGATCGCGCCCAGCAACCGTTCCTGATACCGCCGCAACCTGTTGACGATTGCGGCCCGAATGTCACCATCCTGTTCCTTGTGATGCATGACCGGACGCGACGCCGCCGTCAGCGCGGTTTCCGAGCCAGAAAAGAATGCCGAAAGCATCAGCAGCAAAAAAATCACGACAATCGTGATCGTCATTCAGGGCCGTCTCCAAGCGGTGATTGCAACAGAGCAAGTTTGTTCTGTGTTCATCTATAAGGTCAAATGCCGTTAAATAAGTTAACAACAACACATTGGCGGCAAAGTCACCACCGCGAAGTGATCGCCACCATGCACGTCCGTCGACCCACACGCATTGTGGATCAGAATAAAATTGATCAACCGCGACAGGATCGGGTGATCGCCGCACGCATTTTTTCAACATCCATTGCCTTGGATGTAAATACCTTGCCGATCCCGCGGGTCATCACAAAGGTGATCTCGCCGTCGCGGACTTTTTTGTCGCGCGACATGTGACTGATCACCTTGTCGATATCCCAATGCATGCCCGTGACCTCGGACGCCGTCACCGGAAGACCAACCGATTTCAGATGGGCAACAATTCGGTCTTTCTCGCCCGCAGGCGCCATACCCATGGCACCACAAACGTCATGGGCAATGACCATCCCCATGGCAACGGCTTCGCCATGCAAAAGCTTTTCGCCATATCCGGTTTCGGCTTCCAGCGCGTGGCCAAAGGTGTGACCAAGGTTCAAAAGTGCGCGCTTGCCGCCTTCGCGTTCATCTTCGGACACAATGCGGGCCTTCGCCGCACAGCTTTTGATCACGGCCTGACGGCGCTCAGGCCCGTCTTTATCAAGAACCGCCTGCCCGTTTTCTTCAAGCCAGGCAAAGAATTCCGGATCATCGATCAGGCCGTATTTCGCAATCTCGGCATAACCAGACCGCAATTCACGTGCAGGCAAGGTATCAAGAACGGATGTATCGGCCAGGACCAGACGCGGTTGGTGAAACGCACCAATCAGGTTCTTGCCCGACTTGGAATTGATCCCGGTCTTGCCGCCAACGGAGCTATCGACTTGCGACAGCAAAGTGGTCGGGATCTGAACGAAATCAAGACCGCGCAACAAAGACGCCGCAACAAACCCGGCAAGATCGCCGACAACCCCGCCACCCAGGGCAATGATCAGGGTGGACCGTTCGATCCCCATCGCCAAAATCTGTTCGACAACGTTTTCGAACATGGCAAAGCTTTTGGACTTTTCACCAGACGGCACAACGACTTCACGGTGAGGAATGCCCGCCCCGTCAAGCGATGCCAGAACGGTCGGCAAATGATTGTCCGACAGTGCCGCATCGCTGATCACGACCACACCGGCCTTCTTGACGAACGGGGCAATATATTTGGCGGTATCGGCCAAAAGGTTGCTGCCAACAAGGATGTCATAGCTGCGCGCGCCAAGGTCGACGCGAAGGGTGTCGTGATTGCTCACTCTGTCAGGTTCCTGTCTTGATCAACTGACCATCGTCATCAAAGGAATTGGCAAGCAGTTCAAGAACCGCATCGCGGGTGGCTTCCTTTGAGGATTCATCACAGTCGAAAATAATGTCTGCCCCAGCATAGACCGGGTAACGCGTCTCGATCAAATCCGCGAGAATTTGTCTGGGATCACCGTTATTGAGTAACGGACGATGGGTCCGCCCGCTGGTGCGGTGCATCAGCAGATCAAGGTCGGCACGCAGCCAGACCGATACGGATTTTTCGAGGATTAATTGTCGGGTACGTTCGCGAATAAACGCACCACCGCCAGTGGCCAACACGATCTGTTCGCCATCAAGCAAACGGGCAATTACACGTTCCTCGCCGTCGCGAAACGCCTCTTCGCCATACAGCTTGAAGATATCGGCGATCGAGCAGCCAGCGGCTTCTTCAATTTCGCGGTCGGCATCGACAAAATCCAGCTTGAGTTCCTTGGCGACCATACGGCCGATGCAGCTTTTTCCTGCACCCATTAGTCCAATGAACACCAATGTCCGGCCTTTCAGGCCGTCCCGAATTTTGGCGATCACGTCTTCGTGCAAACCCGACTCGGCAATGTTGCTGTCCATGTTCGGTTTGCAGTCCTGTGGTTCAATCATTGAGATACAAATTACCCAAATCTTTAGGCCAGCTTGCCCCCGAACGCAAGCAAACCGGACAGAAAACACGACAAAAATACTGCGCCAAATTGCCCCTTTCAGTCACTTTAGGCATGCGTGTGCATCGTTTTGCCCAATGTTGTTCTGCGCGATGGCATTAACTCTCTGTGAGTAACAGGCACTTATACTGCCTTTAAGTTGCCGAATTGGAGTGCGACCAACCCAATGCGATGACGGGTTCAAGAAACTTGGACGGATGGCCAGAATGATTGGCGGTTGCGGTTCTTGCATCTTTGATTTTCGTCCGCATACTGGTATTCGCGTCCATCGCTTAAACGCTTCGAAGTCTGGATTAAAATGAGAATTTTATCGCGCATCATCCTGTTGCTGGTTATCGCCGTGATTGCCGGCGGTGCCACTTTCCTGGTGACCTGGGACATTCCTGCCCCGACCGCCCAAATCGAAGAAACCATCCCGAATTCGAGGTTTAACTAAGATGACATTGCGTTCCCGCCTGTTAATGCAGACCTGTGTACTGGCCATGATGACGGGAACGGGACTTGGTTCCGCCCCTGCAAACGCGCAAAACTCGGCCCCCGTGCCGTTGTTTTTAAAACAGGAAGCAGAACAGGACGCGGAACGCCAGGTTGCCCCAAGCCCGACCAATCCGGGGGCCACATCGGCCCCGCGATCAGGCGGCTTTGGCAATACGTCATCTGGCACCACCGAGACTGATACATTCCCGTCGGATCCGAACGCGGTGCAATCGCTGTCGCTTGGCGCGGTCGACGCCGAGGCCGTCGGGACCATTGATCAATCGCGTGGCGGCCTTGGCACCGATATGTGGAACGGCACCACCCGCCGGTCTGCTGCACAACTGATTTCAGAATTGCCCGCGACCCCGGCGACCCATGCTGCGCGTGACTTGCAAAAACGCCTGCTTCTGTCCGCAGCAGCCCTGCCACAGGGGTCGGCCGATATCAGCCTGCTTGAAGCACGTGTTGCAAAGCTGATCGAGATGGGTGCGCTTGATGACGCCATAGAACTTGTTCGCGCCGCCCCGCAAGGATCGCGCGGCTCGATGCTGGCGCAGGCAGAGGTCAATGCCCTTCTGATTGGCTCCAGAATTGATGCGGCGTGTGACGCGATTGAAGGTTACGGCGCAAGTTACGAGGAGCTTTTCTGGCTCAAGGCGGCGGCGATGTGCGCGTTTTACGCCAACGATCCGACTTCGGCGGCCTTCACCGTCGACCTTGTGCGTGAAATGGGTGGCGAAGGCGATGCCACGTTCTTTGGTCTGGTTTCCGCAATCCGCAGTGGCAGTACTGCCGATGCCGACTTGCTAAATGACTTGCGCCCGATCGATCTGGCACTTCTGGCGATTGCCAAACAATCGATCCCAACCAGCCAGCTTGAAACCGACAATCCAGCCGCCATCATTGGCATTACCACTGCCAATGCGACTGCGACCGACGTTCGCCTTGAGGCCGCCCGCAAGGCTGAAAATCTTGGCCTGATCAGCCCGGAAAAGCTGGCTGATGTGTATCAGTCGGTGAGTTTCGAACCGGCGGCATTGGAAAGCGTTCTTGATGATGCCAGCGAAGGCATTCAGGCGCGACAGTATGCCAAGCTTTATCAGGCCGCAGCGCAAAGTGATGTTGCCGCCGCACGGGCCGAAATTCTGGCCGCCCTGTTTGAAGCCGCCGATTTTGAAGGCGATTTCATGCAGGCCGCAAGGCTGGCAGCGCCGCTGATGACCGACATTCCGGTGAATGGCGACTTTTCGTGGTTTGCTGTTCCCGCCCTTCGGGCATCAATTGCCGCAAACAATTTCGAGCGGGCCGAGAACTGGCTTCAGGTTGCAAAATCATCGGCCAATGCATCGAATGACATTTCATCACGCCTGAGCCTGCTTTATCCGGTTCTGGCGATTTCCGGTCTTGAAGAAACAGGTGCCGTTCGACCGATGGCCATGGCATCGGATGGAAGCTCTTCGCAGAGTTTTGGGTCTGATCCACAATCCGGCCCAACGCAAAACTTCGGTCTTGGCGGTGCAGTCGTGCCGGGCGCACCGACATCAAGTGGCGGCATGGCATCGGCAACCGTGATGCCCAACTCGGCCTCGGCCGAGGATGTGCAAAGCGCATCTGATCGCGCAGCCGCCCTTGCCCGCCATCGTGCCCGCATGGTCGAATGGCAGGAAATGCAGGCTGCGCGCGGTGATCAGGCCGCTGCACGACGTTATAGCGAACTGATCTTCAACCTGTTTGAAGGTTTCGGCATCGAAGTCCCCAATACGTTGTGGGACAGCATTCTGACCGCACCCTATGCCGAACAACGCATGACAACCAGCAGTGCGGTTTCGCATCAACTCAACGCAGCTGCGGCGGCGCGACAAAAGGCGAAAACCGCGGCATTGGCCATTCAGGCCCAGCAGGTCGCAGCCGTTGATAATGCCGACCCCAAAGTCCTTAGCGATACCGTTACGTCGCTTCTGATCATCGGGCAGGAAAATGACGCACGGCGTCTGGCGACAGAACTGCTGATGTCGTTTAATCAGTAGGCTCTTTAATCACTGGCAGGACCGGTCATGGCCAAGGCACTGACAAGCTCGTTGATATCGGCCTTTCTGGAAATGATGGCCGCAGAACGCGGGGCCAGTGTGCACACGCTTGACGCCTATCGGCGTGATCTTGAAGATTATGCGTCATCGCTGACTGCGGGCAAAGCCGATCCGGTATCGGCAAGTGATGCGGATGTCCGACGCTATATGGCCGAACTGGGGTCTGCCGGGCTCGCCCCGCGGACACAGGCGCGACGCCTGTCGGCCTTGCGGCAGTTTCACAAGTTCCTTTATTCCGATGGGTATCGCGATGATGACCCGTCATCGAATATCGACAGCCCGCAACAGGGGCAGACCCTGCCAAAATTCCTGTCGATTGAAGAAATTGATCGTCTGATCATCGCCGCCACCAATCATCCGGGCATCAAGGGCAAGCGCTTACTTGCGATGATAGAGCTGATGTATGCCACCGGCATGCGCGTTTCGGAGCTGGTCGAGCTCCCCTTTGCCGCAGCCGCGCGTGATCCGCAGATGCTGATTGTGCGCGGCAAGGGCAGCAAGGAACGGCTGGTGCCGCTTTCCGATCCGGCCCGTGATGCGCTGCGTGATTATCTTGAAGTGCGTGATGCCTTCATTCCATCAGACAAATCAAACGGCCATGCCGACCGCCCCGGGCAATCCTCATACCTTTTCCCGTCACGCGGGAAAACCGGGCATTTGACCCGTCAGATGTTTCTGAAAATGATCAAGGATCTGGCGATTGAGGCCGGTGTCCCGCCATCAAAGGTATCGCCGCACGTCTTGCGCCATTCCTTTGCCAGTCACCTTCTGGCCAATGGGGCTGATTTGCGCAGCCTGCAAAAGATGCTGGGCCATTCAGATATCTCGACCACCCAGATTTATACCCATGTTCTCGAGTCACGGCTGCGCGGACTGGTTCAGGAACATCATCCGCTGGCCACACGGGCAATTGGTTAGTCGAGGCAGTATCGGGTTCGCCGATTTGTCTAACCCCTTTGTATAGAGATCCAGCCGTTTCTTGATGAAAAAGCGGATGTTTTCTGCGGATGTCACATATTCGTAACCCCACTGTCATGAACTTGTTGTCATATCTGGGATAACAGCAAACCTCGGAACTTCTAATTCTCACAACTTCCGGGAAAGCCGACCATTTTGAAGATCGGGGTACTGCATTTGACCTTTGATGCAGATGAACAGTGGATATCCGACCGACCCATGACCCAACCGGTCATGCTCCGTAACTGGCAGCAGGTCGTCGAAAAAGTCGACTTCGCCTTCCAGCCCATTGTTAGTCCGCACACCGGTCATGTTTTCGGCTATGAGGCGCTTTTGCGGCGCTGGGAAGAAGCCGGATTTACATCTATTCAGGCGCTGTTTGATACCGCATGGGATACTGGCAACCTGCACAGTGTCGATATGATGCTGCGCGCCAAGGCGATTGAGAAATTCGCGCGCTTTCCCGGCGCCAAGCGGCTCAAGCTTTTTTACAATTTCGACAATCGCGTCGTTAAGACCGAGGATTACCAACCCGGTCAGACTGCCGCCCTGCTGAGCGAAGCCGGACTTGAACGCGATACCATCTTCCTTGAGATTTCCGAACGCCACGACATCAGCAATGCCGGATACCTCAAAGACATTCTGGTGCGGTACCGCAGTCAGGGCTTCAAAATTGCCATTGATGATTACGGCAGCGGCTTTGCCCAGTTGCGCGCCCTTTATGAATGCGAACCAGACATCATCAAGATCGACCGGTTCTTTATCGATGGCATCGACCGTGACCGCCGCAAGGAACTGTTTGTCACGCAAATCACGGCGTTCGCCCACATGATTGCGGCACAGGTCGTCGCCGAAGGTGTGGAAACCCGTGAGGAGTTCCTGTGTTGTCGGCGTTTGGGCTGTGATCTAGTGCAGGGTTTCTTTATCGCGCGACCGTCACTCGATATTCCTGAACAGACCGATATTGTGTCGTCAGCAGCCGACATTGCCGCAGATTCGCGCCGCCAGTCGGATCGCGATGATGATGTTGTCAGATCCTACCTGCTGGAAACACCGGCCCTGCCGATTGATATCAATCCGGTCGATATCCTGAGTTACTTCCAACAAAATCCGGATATCTCGCTGGTGCCGGTGGTCGACCATGATGGAAAGCCATTGGGCATTGTCCGGGATTCAGAATTCAAGGCGTTTATCTACACGCCGTTTGGCCGTGAATTGCTGCAAAACCCGGCCAACCGGGCAAATATCAAACGCTTTTTACGCCGCTGCCCGGTTGCCGATATCCGCACCAGCCTGTCGGAGCTTCTGGAAACCTTTGTCGCGACCGAAGCGCTGGACGGGGTGATCCTGACGGAAAACGACCAGTATCTGGGGGTTCTGGATCAAAGTGCGCTTTTGCGGGCGGTCAATGAACGAAATACGCTAAATGCGCGCGATGAAAACCCGCTGACACGCCTGCCGGGCAATAGTGCGATTTATCGCTATGCCGCCCGTGCCCTGGCGGAGCCGCGCCGACGACGTTTTGCCGTCTATTTCGATTTCGACAATTTCAAACCGTTCAATGACCAATACGGGTTCCGCCAGGGTGACCGCGCGATCCTGCTTTTCAAGGATATCCTGGGCAAGGTCCTGAGCCAGAATGACTGGTTTGTTGGCCATATCGGCGGTGATGATTTCTTTGCCTATGTGCAATCGATTGATTTTGAGGATGCGGTCGCGGCTGTCCAACGGGTTCAGGCCATGTTTGATGCCCAGATCAAAAGCTTCTATGACCCGGAAACGCGTGAAAGTGGATACCTGACGGGCAAGGGACGCGATGGCCAACCCGCACGGTTTGATCTAATGAGTGTCAGTGCCGCACTGATCCGGATTCCGGCAGAACGCACCGACATCACCCTTGATCATATTTCGGTCGAAGCGGCGAAACTCAAGGCGCTAGCAAAGACCAGTCCACGCCGATTCGCGGCGGGTATTTACGACCCGGACAGCAACAACGCCAGCGAACCAAAACTTCTTTGATCGCTTTTTCAAAGACTTGTCATTTTTGTCGCTCTGAAGCGCAAATTAGGGCTTCAAATCCGAGTCACTCTGAGTAATATTCCGGCCGAATTAAAAACACCAATCGGTTCAAACGAGCAGTTCCGTCAATGGTAAATATCGCGCCTTTTTCTGATCTTTCGCTGTCCAATCCCGTCCGCCAGACCAGCCCCATCGCCCAGCAACGTGGCGATGAGCAACGTTTTGCCGAGCAAAACCGGATTATCGATGGGACACGCGCCTCTGTCCTGACATCGGATCAGGAGATCGAGCGCGCTGTTCAGTCCTATCAGCGCGACCGCAATGAACAAAAGCAGTTCCTGAAAGACGGCGAACAGAAAACAATTTCAGACAGCTATGTCGAAAAGATCTCATCACCGACATACAGTGCATCTGGCGATCCGTTGAATAATCTGACCGCCGGTGCCGGCGGACGTGGCCAGTATTTCGATATTCTGACCTGATCGCTTGTCCGCCCCTTAGTCGTCTGACGCCGAAAGACCGATAGTCTTTTGCACAGCACCCCATTCCCAGATCAAATCTGCCAGCCGGTCATAGCCGAACTTGTCGGGGTGATAGCCATCGCCGCGCCGTAATGCGCGTTGCCAAGTATCGTCTACAAGCGTCGTGGCAAGCAGATCGAGATAGGGCACATCAAACCCGCGCGCCGTTTCGAGATAAATCTGGTTCAGGCCTTCGAGGCGCTGGTTGATTTCCTGGCTGGATTTGCTGCCGTTAATCACGGCCTGCGGCCCGACCCAAAGGGTCGGTGCCAATTTGGAAGCCGCCCCGATAATCTCGGCGGCATTGGTGGCCGACTTTGCCGGGGACACCCGCATGGTGGTTTCCTCGCCCCGGTCTTCGGCGTGGTTGGCGTCATTCACCCCAAAACTGAAAATCAGGACCGTCGGGAATTCTTCAACCATGCGAAGGTTGGCTTCATCCTGCCAGCGGGCCTTGAGCCCCTCGGACGTTTCAGCGCGAATACCAAGGTTATAGATCGTGACGTCACGCCCGGCCTCGTCCAGAAGACGCCGCGCCAAACGCATCGGCCAGCCGCCCTTTTCACCGTCGCGAACACCATGAACCAGACTGTCACCAAAACAGCAAATCCGATGTCCAATTGCGCCTGTCGTCATTCGTTCTCCTCATCGCCTGCCGTGATCTGGCGGGCAATATAGTCCATCAATTCATCCCGACCGGGTTGGAAGTCGCGATCGATCCAGTATTCCTCGGCCTGTCTTAAAAGCGCCCCGACACGCGGCCCTGCAGGTGCAAGGCCAGCTTTCAGAATATCACGGCCTTGTATCGGCAATTTCACCGGTTGCCAGTTTGCTGCGGCCTCAATCAGGGCTTTCCATTCGTCATTTTCTGCGCGTGTGCAACGTGGTGGCACCGCGGCGCGCGCACTCCACGCCAAGAGCACCGCATCACGAAATGCGGCGGCCCCCATCCGGTAAAGATCGCGGCGCACGATTTCCGGCCGCAATTTCGGATCAATCAGCGGCGCATGCGCGACCATTTCGGCAAAACGGTCGGTTTCCTCGTTCGACAGTCGCAAATCGCGCGCAAAGCGTTCGGCTGCGGCCAGATTGTCTTCGTCATCATCGCTGTTGCGTCTATCGCCCCCCGGCGCAAACAGTGCCGCAAGGCGGCGCAGCGGATCAGGCTGGATCGCCGGATCGGCAAGGGCGGTGCTATCAAGCCACTGCATGATGCGCAGGCAATCGGTGTGGATCAGTTTGGGCAGAATGGCAGGTAAAATGCCAAAACCGATCATGTCGTTGATCGTACCAGCAGGACTGCGCGAGCGCAGAAGCTTGAACATCTCGTCGCGAATACGTTCGACCGAAATATCATGAAGACCGTTTACCGCCTTGCGACAGGCTTCCGCCCCGACGGGATCAATCGGCGGGCGTCCAAACCACGCCTGAAAGCGGAAAAACCGCAAGATGCGCAGGAAATCCTCGGCAATCCGGTTTTCGGCCACCCCGATGAACCGCACGCGCCCGTCGCGCAAATCGGTTTCGCCATCAAACGGGTCATAGATCGTGCCATCAAGGTCGCAGTAAATGGCGTTGAAGGTAAAATCACGGCGCTTGGCATCTTCAAGCCAGCTGTCGGTAAAGGCGACCTCCGCATGGCGGCCATCGGTCAGGACATCGACACGAAGCGTCGTAATTTCATACGCCCCGGCATCGGTAATTGCCGTGACAGTTCCGTGCTTAAGGCCAGTGGGGATGACCCGGATACCCGCCTTTTCCAGCGCGGCCTGCGTTTCCTCAGGTGCGAGATCACAGGCGATATCGACATCGACCAGATCACGTTTAAGCAACGCATCGCGCACGACGCCGCCAACAAAGCGCGCACAGCCACCTTGCTGCGCAATGGCATCAAACACGCGGGCGGTATCATCGGCGACCATGATCCCGTATGGCCGCAATCTGCCGGTTACTTCGAGTGCTGTCATCGTTGCCTTGTTGCCACCTGTCATAACAAGTGCCACGACGGTGGCTGGGCTGTTCTATTCCTTGGGTTCGAAATAGCCCGGCTCGACCACGCCGTCACGCAATACCGGCGCATGATAAATGGAATCGGGCGGCGCACCAGTCCCAAGTGCAGTGAAAATCAGGATTGCAGCGGTCAGCAACACGCCCAAACCAAACAGCATCAGCCACGGCCCCTTGTTCCATGGCGGGATGATGTCATGACCTTCACGGATGGCCTTGGCACGGGCCCATTTCAGCCACAGCCCGTAAATCACAAAGGGCAGGATCAGAGGAAGACCGATCTGGATGATTTGTCGCAACATAAAGCTCTGTCCTAATATTCGGATTAACGGTTAAGCGATGGCGCATTGGCCCGGATGACTTCAGAGAAGTTGACCAGCATCCCAGCGGTCGCGCCCCAAATGTAATATTCGCGATACGGAATCGCAAAATACCGCCTGCGGGTGCCCTCGAACGTTACGGTTTGCAGTTTCTGATTTCGTGGATCAAGAATGAAACTGAGCGGCACTTCAAACACTTCGGCCACTTCGTGGTCATCGGGCTTAAGATCAAATGGCGGTGTAATCAGACCGACAACCGGGGTCACCTGATAGCCGGTCACGGTGTAATAATCATCAATCCGACCCACCAGATCGATGTGACGGCGGGCAAGACCAATTTCTTCCTCCGTCTCGCGGAGCGCGGTTTCTTCAAGGGTCGCATCGAATTCTTCCTGCCGCCCGCCGGGAAAACTAATCTGACCTGCATGGTCGCTGAGGTGATCAGTACGCCTTGTCAGGATCACATGCAAACCCGCATCGCGTTTGACCAGCGGCACCAGAACGGCTGCCGGACGCGAAATCAGTTCCCCGTCAGCAAATGCCCGTGCGCGCGATTTCGAACCCGGAAAGTCCACCGCATGGTCGCCACGGCGCTGCAAAACATCGCCAGCTGGCGCGCGCAAGGCGGCAACGATGTCATCGGGTGTCATTCCGTGGCCTCCATCCGACCGATCTCAAAAAACTTCCCATGACTGTAAACACCGATACGTATCATGTTGTGGTCAGGGTCACTAATTTCTTCGGCCAATTCGACCAATTGATAGAACACCGCCCGGTTCAGGCGCGCTTCAAGGCCGCGCTCCAACCCGACATAAGGCGATGGTTCATCGGTTTCGGGGTCGTGTTCGACGCGCAGGGGATGATCATCATCAAGTTCCACCCACTGGTCGATATTGGTCCGAAAACGGATGTTCTGATCTTTGCCTTCGCCTTCGTTTTGCATTTCAACTGCGATAAAGGCGACGTCCTCGACCTCGATCCGGGCCATCTCGGCCGGGGTCACCAACCAGTGCCCGCCTTCCTCATCACGCTGCAACACGGAAGAAAAAAGCTTAACCAGCTCAATTCGGCCAATCGGACCACCTTGATAGAACCAGGTTCCATCCCGACCTATAGACATAGGGATATCGCCACAGATTTGTGGGTGCCGCCCGGTGTCGGGCTTCTGCCCGCGCAAGCGCGTCCACAACTTCTCGGCGAGATCGATGGTTTTTTGGTTTTCATTCATGCTGTAGAGTTGATCCTGAACCAGACGTTTTCCCGTTATGCTTATGCGATTTCATCTGCGTTCTCTGGCCTGCCAACGCCTGCACTGCAACATAGGAAGCACAGTCAACCGCCATGACAAACGCGCCACAATTCCCCGAAGAAATGGGTTTCTCCCAGGAAAGCAGTCTTGAACGCGATGCAGCCCGTCTAGACGAGTGTGTCGCACGGTTGGCCGAAGCCCGCAAAATGATTTCCAGTATTATATTTGGGCAGAATGATGCCGTAGAGCAAACACTTATCGGCATTTTATCCGGTGGACATGTGCTGATGGTCGGTGCGCCGGGCCTTGGCAAGTCGCTTCTGGCGCACACGCTGGGCAAGGTTCTTGGCCTGCTTGACAAGCGTGTTCAGTTCACACCCGATCTTATGCCTGCCGATATTCTGGGTTCCGAAGTTCTTGAAGAAGGGGCGGACGGCAAACGCGCGTTTCGCTTTATCAAGGGACCGGTATTCTGCCAGTTGCTTTTGGCTGATGAAATCAACCGTGCCAGCCCGCGCACCCAGTCCGCCCTGTTGCAGGCGATGCAGGAACGCGAGGTTTCGGTTGCCGGTTACAGCCACAAACTGCCCGAACCGTTCCATGTTCTGGCGACCCAGAACCCGTTGGAGCAGGAAGGCACCTATCCCCTACCCGAAGCACAGCTTGACCGTTTCCTGCTTGAAGTCCGGCTCGGATATCCCGATGCCGATGAAGAACGCAAGATCGTAACCGAGACCACCGGCCGGTATCCGGCCCGCCCACGACAGGTTCTTCAAACCGATGATCTGGTTGAGGCACAGGACTTTGTCCGCCGCCTGCCAATGCCGGACCGCGTTCTTGATACCATCATTGCCCTGTGTCGCGAATGCCGCCCGGAAAGCACATCGCTTGCCGATATTCGTGAAAACGTCGCCTGGGGCCCCGGTACACGTGCGGCACAGGCCTTGTCACTGGCTTGTCGGGCACGCGCGATGCTGTTTGGGCGCTTTGCCCCATCGATCGAGGATATCGAAGAACTTGCTGTTCCTGTTTTGCGTCATCGTTTTGGCCTGACCTACGGCGCACGCGCCGAAGGCTTTACCGCCAAGGGGCTGATTACCGATGCGCTTGCCCACCTGCAGGAGAAAAACTAATTGGTCACCGCCCCCGTGCAGGATCATGTTGCCGCCGCCCGCGCCCTTGCGGCGAAACTGCCACAGCTGATTGATGAGTCACGCCGAACGGCCGTCAGTCTGCGCAGCGGCCTGCATGGCAATCGCAAGGTCGGACCGGGCAGTGATTTCTGGCAATTCCGCCCCTATGTCCCCGGAGATCCAACCAACCAGATTGACTGGCGGCGGTCTGCGCGCAGCGAACATACCTTCATCCGCCAGACAGAATGGCAGGCCAGCCATAATTACTGGATCTGGCCGGTACTTTCGCCGTCGACCTATTGGGCATCAAGTGACAAGCTGCCGTCAAAGGCCGAACGCACCCTGATCATTTCCGTCGCGTTGGCCGACCTTTTGATCCGCAACGGCGAAACCGTTGGCACCTTTGATGGCGAACGTACGCGCATCACATCGGCAGAGCATCTTGAAAAACTGGGTCACGCGATGCTGGCAAGTCCGCAAAGCATCGCAGGCCAGGCGACAAACATTCACCCCGGCCGCAAACATTCGGTGCTGATCCTTGGCGACTTCCTTGAATTTTCGGATCAAAGCGAGCAATCGGCACGCACGGTACGGCGTTTGGGCCAGTATCAAAATGACGGTGCGCTGGTGCAAATTCTTGATCCTGCGGAAATCGCCCCACCGTTTCAGGGGCGGGTTGATCTGTTTGATACCGATGATCAGATGATCTTTCGCAGCGAAAAGTTCGAAGACCTCACGGAGGGCTATAAACTTCGTGCACAGAAATGGCGGGCACTGGTCCGCGATGCCGCGCGCCAGAATGACTGGCTTTATGACCGCCATGTCACATCCGAAAGTGCCAGCCCGACATTGCTGGCCCTGTATCAGCATCTGAGCGAACGGCAAAATCAAAGCGGATCGAACGGGCGCGGTCGTCCTAACCTGCATCGCCATAACACGCAGGAGATGTCATGAGCCTGTCGGCCATCACATTCCTGTATCCTGCGATGCTGGCCGGGTTGCTGGCATTGCCGATTGTCTGGCTTTTGATCAGATCGGCACCACGGTCACCCAAGACCGTTATCTTCCCGGCTGCGCGCATTTTGCGCGGCCTTAAAAGCAAACGCCGCGATATTCAGCGTTCGCCGATCTGGCAAACCATTCTGCGCTGTTTGATCCTGACGCTTCTGATCATTGCCGCTGCCCGCCCGGTGATGAACCGCAATGATTTTGCCGCCAACGATGGCGCGATTTTGATTATTGCCGATAATGGCTGGGACAGTGCAGCAAACTGGCGGCAATACCGCACGGCATTGCAACAGATCGCCAATCAGGCCCGGTTCGAGTTGCAAACGGTCTATATTGCCCAAACCGCGCCCGAGGCCGCAGGTGCGACCACATGGAAACTTCCAGACATTGTCGGGCCGGTATCGCCCAACGATACCAAAAACCTGTTTGATCGCTTGCAGCCACGTCCTTGGCCATCGGATTATGCCGCCCTTTCGGATTTGATTTCCGAACGCCCGGAAATGAACCGGGCTGTCGGCAGCATCTTGTGGCTAACCAGCGAGATGGACAGCCCCGGCAAGGCCAAAATCGCATCCGAACTGCTTGATATCGCGCCAATCACAACGATTTCACCAACCATCACCGACCGTATCGCGATCCGGTCGCTTAGCCGGTCAGGTACCCGCATGTTGGCAACATTGGCCCATAATCGCGATGACCAACCGCGCGAGATTAATCTTCTGGCCCGCGGCGAACGCGGCAATGTGATCCTGCGTCACACGGTGGAAATCACGCCGGACAGCGATCTAAGCGATGTCGCCATTCTGTTGCCGCGCGACATTTCCAATGCCATTCAATCCGTTGGCATTGAGGGGATGGAAAGTGCCGCATCGGTATTTCAGACCGGTGCGCGCTGGCAACAACGCCGGGTTGGCGTCGTGGTCAGTTCCGGCGATGGTCCAGGGGTTTTGTCTGATCAGTATTTCTTCCTTGATCGGGCGCTTTCGCCCTATGCCGATGTGACCTATGCGCCGCTTGGAACGTTGCTTGAAGACAAGGTCGATGTTCTGGTCTCCGCTGGTCCGATTTCAGGTCTGGGCAGCCAGTTTGACGCGCTGGAACGCTGGGTCAATGAAGGCGGCATGCTGGTGCGGTTTGCGGGCGACAGTTCATCGCAGATCGGCAACGAATTCCTGCCCGTCACACTCAGACTGGGCAACCGGGACTTTGGTGGGTCAATGTCTTGGGAAAAGCCCAAAAGGTTGCTCGACTTTCCGGATAACAGCCCGTTCCAAGGGGTCGAAGTGCCTGACGACATCACGGTCACCCGACAATTGCTGGCCGAACCCGACCCCGACATTGTCAACAAGACTTGGGCACGTCTGACCGATGGGACGCCCCTGATCACCAGCACACCGCGTAATGCCGGGCGTATTGTGCTTTTCCATGTGACGCCTTGGGCAGATTGGTCGAACCTTCCGATGTCGGGCCTGTTTGTCGAGCTGTGGCAGCGGCTTCTTCCCCTTGCCAGTCCGAGCAATCGCAGCGATGCCGAACTGCAAAGCAGCCTGCCTGCCCAGACCATTCTGGACGGCTTTGGCCGACCGCATCAGCCAGATGCCTTGATCCTGCCGGTTCAAACCCCGCTTCCGGCACCCAACCCGCGCCATCCGCCGGGCATTTACGGTGAAAACGGACAGGCGGTCGCGCTTAACCTTGGCCCGTCACTTTCCGATATCGGACGCGATGTGGTCTGGCCATCGGGCATCAGCGCACGCGAAATCACCGATCAAAGCCAGGTTGACCTTGCCGCCCTTTGCCTTCTGGCTGCCTTTATCCTGATCTTGTTTGATGCCGCGATTTTGCTGGTGCTGAACAACGTGTCCCTGCGGCGCAGTCGACGCAGCAATGCCCTGACATCGCTTTTGCTGGCCGCCGTCCTGACGGGTGCGGCCTCCGCCAGCATGATGATGCCCGCAGCATCCATCGCGGCAACACTGCCCGAAGCAGCCCTGCAACCACGTCTGGCGTATCTTGAGACCGGCAATGCCCCGGTAGATCGCCTGAGCCGTGCCGGGATGACCGGCCTGACCGAAATCCTGCGTCGGCGTAGTGCGGCGGATCTGAATACCGTCGATGGCGTTAATCCGGAAACCGACGAGCTTAGTTTCTATCCGCTGATCTATTGGCCGCTGGTTGACGGGCAGGAGCCGTTTTCCGAACGCGCACAGGAACGACTGAACCGTTATCTGAATAATGGTGGCATGATCCTGATCGACAGCCGGGACCGCGAAGTCCAACCGGCGCGCTTGCGGCGTCTTTTGGCCGGGTTGGAAGTCCCGCTTTTGGATCGTGCGCCAAGTGATCACATCCTGTTTCGCAGTTTCTATCTGCTTGATCATGCCTTTGGCCGGTTTTCCGAACCGCTATGGCTTGATGCCCGCCCCAGTCAACGCCTGGATGGGGTCGCATCGGTTCTGTTTGGGGGCAATGACTGGGCATCGGCCTGGATCATTCCCGAAGGCCGCGATGAACTGCGCAGCGAAGACATATCCCCCCGGCAGCGCGAAATGGCCTATCGGTTTGGTGTTAATCTGGTGATGTATGCCCTGACGGGGAGTTACAAGGGCGATCAGGTGCATATTCCGGCCATTCTGGAAAGGTTGGGCCGATGAACCAGGGATGGCAGAACCTTCAGATTTCCCCGCTTCTCGACATCACCATCCTGCAAGGGTTGGCCATTCTGTGTTTGGCCGCGGTCATTGTGTTCACCATCTTCCGGCTGCGTGGTACGGTCTGGCGCGGGGTGGTGATGGTACTGGTTCTTTTGGCCCTTCTGGCACCGCAATTTACCGACCGCGAAAGCGAAAAGCTCAGCGATATTATTCTGGTGCTGGTCGACAGGTCGGCGAGTCAGAATATCAGCAACCGCGCAGAACAAACCGATGCGGCAATTGCCGAGCTGAAAGATCGCTTTGCTGATGATCCGTCTGTCGAACTGCGATTTGAAGATGTTCCGGGCGATACCGATACCCGCATGTTTGCCGTCCTTGACCGGTTGCTGGGCGGGTTGCCACGCGAACGGCTGGGTGGGGTCATGATGATTACCGATGGGCAGGTTCATGACGTGCCAAGCAGCCTTGATCTGAACGCGCCCTTGCATGTTTTGATCAGTGGCGGGCGCGATGAACGTGATCGCCGGTTGGTCATTCGCCAAAGTGCCGATTACGGCATTGTTGGCAAGGATGCCGAATTCATGATCGAGGCGGTCGATCCGCAATTGCCCCCTGGCACGGCGATCCCGGTTCGGATGCTGCTTGAAGACGGTACGGAACGCGAAATTGCCCTGCCCGCCAACGAACAACGCCGGGTCACCATCCCGGTGCCGCATGCCGGATCGGTTCTTGCCGAATTGCGCATGGATACGCTTGAGGAAGAAACCGACAAGTCCAACAACCGTCTGATCCTTGAAACCACCGGCGTGCGTGATCGGTTACGCGTGTTGTTGTTGTCTGGCGAACCCCACCCGGGCGAGCGTGCCTGGCGTAACCTTTTGCGGGCTGATCCGGGGGTGGACCTTGTGCATTTCACGATTTTGCGCCCGCCAGAAAAGGGTGACGACACACCGATCAATGAACTGGCGCTGATCCCGTTTCCGATCCGTGACCTGTTTGAAGTCCGCCTGCGTCAATTTGATCTGATCATTTTTGACCGCTATCAGATGCGCGGCGTCTTGCCGCCGCACTATCTTGAAAAGGTGGTTGATTTCGTCAAATGGGGTGGCGCGGCACTGGTCGTCGCCGGGCCGGAATATGTCGGGCCGGACGGGCTTGCCAGCACGGCATTGGATGATCTGATGCCTGCCACTCCGACCGGCCGGGTTATCGAACAGGCCTTTGTCCCGCGTGTTAATCAGGCTGGCCGCCTGCACCCGGTTACAACCGCCATTGCCGGATCCCCCAACACGCCCCCGAAATGGGGCCAATGGTATCGTCAGATCGAAACGCGTATTTCTGATCCCGATGCCATGACGCTTTTGACCGGTGTCGATGACCTGCCCCTTTTGACCATGCAGCGGGTCGAGGAAGGGCGTGTGGCAATGCTGAGTTCCGATCAGATGTGGCTTTGGCAGCGTGGCCATGATGGCGGTGGCCCTGTGGCAGAATTGCTGCGGCGCTTGTCACACTGGCTGATGAAGGAACCTGCCCTTGATGAAAACACCGTCCTGACCGAACGCAGCCCGGATGGCGAAAGCTTGATCCTCAATTGGCGCAAGATCGGCGCAGCCCCCGAAGCAGCCAGCGTGATCAATCCGGAAACCGGTGAACAGATCAATGCGCCGTTTGAACAACTGCCCGATCAATCCTGGCAGGCGACTGTTCCGATTGAGACCCGCGGTCTGATCCGGGTTCGGGTGCGTGATCAGGATGATCGCAGCCAAACCGCGTTGCATGTCGACCGTGATGTCCTGACCGCCGAAACCCGAAATACCAACTCCACCCCGGATCTTTTGGCTGGGCTGGTGGCAGAAAATGATGGTTATATCGGCCGGATCGAAGATGGGTTGCCCGATTTCCGCCGTGTGCCCGATGACCGTATCTGGCATGGCAGCAACTGGGCCGGGTTCCTTCAGACCAACAGTTTCAAGACCGTGATTGGCGGCATTACAAACTTGCTGCCGATCCCGTTTGTCGCGCTTTTGATCGGGGCGATCTGTTTGTTGGGCTGGCGGGTCGAAAGCAAGTGATTAGGGCCGTGGTCTTTGACGACCGCGCCCTTCATGGTATTCCGCACAGGCTTCCTGATGGAAGTTGCACAATCCGCCTTTGAATTTTTCGACCAGAAAATCGATGAAGACACGCACCTTGCTGGGCAGGTGGCGGCGTTCAGGATAGACCGCATAAATACCACCACTGCTGAGCGGATCGTAATCATGAAGGATGCGGACAAGACGCCCTTCGCTCAGCGCCTCTGCAACGATGAATTCCGGTTCACGGGCAATGCCAAGGCCGCGAATGGCCGCGACGGAGGTGAATTCACCATTGTTGCATGACATCACCGGATTAACCCGGACTGAGACCTGCCCATCAGGTCCGTCAAAGTCCCAGATATTGGGGCTTGGCACGTTGGTGTAGGAAATCGTTCGATGCTCGGCCAGTTCCTGTGGCGTTTTGGGTTCGCCATACTGTTCCAGATACCCCGGTGATGCCACGACATGTCCGGTGAAGTCGGCCAGTTTGCGGGCAATCAGGCTTGAATCCTTAAGCCGGGTGATGCGGATCGCCATATCAATCCCCTCGGCCACCAGATCGACCATATGGTCCGCCAGATGGATATCGACATGCAGCCCGGGATACTTATCCATGAACTCTGTCACCAGTTGCGGCAGATACATCTGCCCAAAGGTCAGGGGGGCTGAAATACGCAATGTGCCGCGCGGCGTTCCACGCAAATCCGTCAGGGCATGTTCGGCTGTTTCAATTTCTTCAACCACACGCGCGCAGTGCTGATAGAAGGTCGACCCGGCATCTGTCAGGCTAAGACGCCGCGTGGTGCGGTTCAGAAGCCGGATGCCAAGATTGTCTTCAAGCTTGGTTACATGTTTGCTGACCGCGGATTTGGACATGCCAAGCTTGCGCGCCGCGCCGGAAAAACTGCGTTCCTCGACGACACGGGCAAAGACGGTCATGCCGTCAAGATTTCCGATCAGCATTATGCGGCTCCTGAGCGGGGTACTGTTGCGCGATTCGAAACAAATTAATGTCACATCAACGGATTGTCTTCAACGCGCAAATAAGCACAATAAAGCTTAACCGCGGCAGAATGCCTGCCAGAACCGATTAACAAAATTTGGGAAACGGACATGGGATTACTTGTCGACGGAGTCTGGCACGACAAATGGTATGACACCAAAAGCAACGGCGGAAAATTCAAACGCCAGGATTCAGCTTTTCGCAACTGGGTGTCTGCCGATCAGAATGCCGAGTTCCCGGCCGAAAAGGGCCGCTACCACCTGTATGTATCCTACGCCTGTCCCTGGGCACATCGCACGCTGATCTTCCGTGCCCTTAAAGGACTGGAAGACATGATCAGTGTATCGGTCGTGCACTGGCACATGGGCGAGAACGGCTGGAAGTTTGATCGCGATGCGGGCCTTCCCGACCATCTCGAAGACCGTGACTTCATGCATCAGGTCTATACCGATGCGATGTCTGATTACACTGGTCGCGTCACCGTGCCGGTGCTTTGGGACAAGAAGACCAACAAGCTGGTCAGCAATGAGTCGGCTGAAATCATCCGCATGCTGAACAGCGCGTTTGACGATCTTGGCGCAACAGAGGTTGATTTCTATCCCGAAGATTTGCGGACCGAAATCGATGAAGTGAACGAGCGGGTTTATCACGATGTGAATAACGGCGTTTACAAGTCCGGCTTTGCCACCACGCAATCCGCCTATGAAGAAGCCGTCACCACGCTTTTTGATGCGCTGGACTGGCTTGAAGAATGCCTTTCAAAGCAACGCTACCTTGTTGGCAACCAGCTTACCGAAGCTGACTGGCGCCTGTTCACGACCTTGTTGCGCTTTGATCCGGTCTATCACGGCCATTTCAAATGCAACCTGCGCAAGCTGAACGAATATCCCAATCTTTGGGCTTATACCCGCGATCTGTATCAGCACCCGGGGATCAAAGAGACGGTCTTTATGAACCATATCAAGGGCCACTATTACGAAAGCCACCCGACGATCAATCCGTCCGGCGTGGTGCCATTGGGCCCGGTCCTGGACCTTGATGAACCGCATGGCCGCTAACATTTGTCCTGATCCTCAGCCGGACTGTCGAACAATAAAAAACCCCGCAGCATCGCTGCGGGGTTTTCAGTTTCCGGAAACCGGAAAAATCAGTTCAGACGACCTTTGAGTTCCGCGATCGCGCTATCAACCAACTCGTCTGCCTTTGCACCAGAAACCTTGTCACTGACAAGGGCCATGGTGGCCTTGGCTGCGATTTCGGCAACATGTGCACGAACTTCGGCAATAGCCTGGCTTTCGAGGTTGGAGATACGGTCCAGAGCTTGCTGTTCACGACGTTTGAGCGCCGCTTTCAGTTCCGCCTGGGCGTTCTCGAGCATACGGTCGGCTTCCACCTTGGCATGCGCACGGATTTCGTCAGCTTCCTTAAGCGCTTCACGCTGTTTGGCCTGATAATTGGCCAGAAGCTCCTGGGCTTCTTCGCGAAGACGCTGTGCTTCGTCCAGTTCGTCAGAAATCTTCTGTGCACGTTTATCAAGTGCAGCAGAGATTCCTTTGACGGCTTTGAAACCGCCAAAACCGACGACCAGCACGAAAGAAAGCGTGGTCCAGGTGTATGGATCGGTAAGGAAAGTAACCTCTTGGGTTGCCATTGTCTTACTCTCCTACGATTGCCGAAACAGCCTTGTCGGCAGTTTTGGCCTGAACCTTGACACCGATAAGTTTGTCGGTTGCTTCACGGGCAATTTCCGATGCTGCTTCTGCAACACCCGTCATTGCATCCGCTTTGGCGTCCGCAATTGCCTTCTCGGCATCAGATGTCTTTTTAGACAGCTTCTTGACCATAGCTTCGGTTTTCTTGGCTTGCTCTGCAGCAGCCTTTTCCGATGCTTCGCGAATGTCGGCCTGAGCGGCTTCACGAGCTTCTGCCAGAGCAGCCTCGTATTTCGCGATGGCGGCATCGGTTTCGTCCTTCAACGCCCGAGCCTTGCCAAGGTTGTCTTCGATGGTTTTTTGACGGCGTTCAAGAACTTCACCAACCTTAGGCAGCGCAATTCTCGACATCAGGAAATACAAGATGGCGAAAATAACGAACAGCCAGAAGATCTGTTCCGAGAACGTCGCAATATCAAACTGCGGCATAGCCTACTCCCGAATTCAACGACGCCGGCGAGGGAGTGCCTCGCCGGGCCGTGTATTCGCGCAAAAGGCGCCGATTAGCCGAACAGAACGATCAGCGCAACGACGAGTGCGAACAGTGCAATAGCTTCGGTAACAGCAAAGCCGATCCAGCCATACAGTTCAACGTCGCCTTTTGCAGCCGGGTTACGGCCAACAGTCGCAATCAGGCTCGACCAGATGTTACCAACACCGATACCGGCACCAATCATGCCAATAGCAGCCAGGCCAGCACCGATCATCTTAGCAGCATCGAGTTCCATAACTTCACCCTTTCGAATTTCTTAAAGGCAATCAGAAGAGATCACACCAAACCACACACATTAGTGCATGTGGATTGCATCATGGAGATAGATGCAGGTGAGAATTGTGTAGACATAAGCCTGAAGCGCAGCAATGCCGAACTCCAGAACAGTAATCCCCGTCAGCAAAGCAAACGGAAGCACGCCAAGAATGCCAATCAGGCCGACGAACCCACCGATAACTTTCAGCATGATGTGGCCGACGGTCATGTTCGCAAACAGTCGGATCGCCAAGCTGAACGGACGAGAGAAATAGGAAATGATTTCGATCGGGATCAGAATGATCGCGGTCGCAATCGGCGCACCTTCAGGGAAGAACATCCGAAGGTAATGCGTGCCATGACGCATGAAGCCGATGACCGTCACACCGAGGAAGATCACCAGAGCCATAGCAAAAGTAACAGCGATGTGGCTCGTAAAGGTAAAGCTGTGCGGGATCATGCCAAGCAGGTTCCCGAACAGAACAAACATAAATAGCGTAAAGACAAACGGGAAATATTTGCGACCAGCGCTTCCTACGTTGTCCTTGAGCATATTGGCGACGAATTCATACATCACCTCGGCAGATCCCTGCCAACGGCCCGGAACAAGTGCGCCGCGACGCATCGAAAGCGTCATGAATCCCGTTACGAGAACGGCTGCGATCACCATCCAAAGTGCGGAGTTGGTGAAGGAAATATCAATGCCGGCAACCGAAAGTTCGGCCAAGGGCTTGATTTCAAACTGCTCTAGCGGTCCAGCCACCGTAATCCTCGCTCAATATTATCAGGGTTCGGATTGGTCCCCGTTCCCCTGCTTGCGCTCCCCCATCGCACGACCAAGTCCGACAGCACTGTCAAAACCCTTGGCAACGCGATAAGCGTTCAAACCTCCGGCACCTGCCCCGAGAAAAACAAACAGAACAAGCAGCCAAGGTGTCGTATCAAGCACCCGATCCAGCGCCCAGCCGATCAGCAAGCCAACAAGAACCGCAGCGATCATTTCCGCCGAAATCCTCATGCCAAGCGCCATCCCTTGGGATGGTTTGCCGGTCGCCCGGTTCGGGCTGTGCAGTTCTTCTCGCTTGCCTGCTACGGCTGCCAGTTTGCTTTCAAGCTCTGCTAATGAAGCGCGATCTTTATCATCGCTCATTGTTGTGAACCCCGCTTTGGCAACCCTGCAAACGTCGCAAGGAAATGCGCGGGCAACATACTTAGCACCCCATGGGCTGTCAAGCTGTAAAACCCCGTCTGCCCCGGCCTCTGAAAACCGAAATAACATCAATTATTTCAGCTGCTTAACCCCACAAATGTGAAGGAAAACACTTTTGACGTTAGGCAATAGTCGCACTCAAAAGAATTGACAGTGATCTGCGCCACTGTCCTGCAACCGGCGGTTTTCCTCGGTTCCTGCGGGTTTTATGCCCTTTGACATCGCAGACGATAAATTCGGCGTTTTTCAAAGTCCCTTGGCAATTTACCAAAATCGGAACCGTTTTTCGTCAAAACCATGAAATATCGACGGATTAAAGACGCTACGCCTTTCCGATTCACGACCGATGCCCGAAACACATTACGGGTGGCCGTACCCGCATAAACCACTCAGACCTTGCGCACGCGAAGAGTGCGTTCACCATCGGTTTTTTGCCAACCGTCCGGCCTGGATGCCAACATCCAGTCGAACTTGTGAAACAGCGCCCAGACTGCGCCAAGCGTATTGATCGCAATCGAATTCATATCAATCGGTTGGGTATCAAGAATTTCATCGCGCAAAATGGCAACAAGCTCTGCGACCGTGTTCTTGCCGTCAAATACCGCCAGCAAGCGTGCCAGATCCGGCCCGCCCGTCAGATCAACCGCATTGCCCGTGCCATCTTCGATCAGAACCGGTTGACCGGAAAGAGCCACCAGATCATCAAAGAAGGTCTCGCTGGGCGATACAAAGAAGTACGGGGCAAGTTCCGCATCTGGCAGCATTTCGGCAGCTTGGCCCTTGTCCTCGCGGGTCAGGTAGAATGCGTGCAACGGCATGGCACCACTGAACCGTTCACAAAATGCCTGCTGATCGCGAAGCGGCTTGGCCGCCAGTTCGCGTAGCAATGCAGGATCACGCACCAGATTGTCTATCTTGTAATGGGCCTTGCCGGTTCCCCCGAACCCGAAGAAGCCTGTGAAGGCCGCGACATGAAGGTCCGCAGAAGACGCGAAATCGTACACACCGTGAACGTCATAGGCGCACTCAACAGGATGAAGCAACAAATCAACGATTTCCGGATCGTTTTCAAGCAACCCTTTGATGAACCCCGCACCACCGCCCATTTTAAGCAGCATGTTGTCTTCGGGCAGGGCCGACAACAATGTCCGCGTCATCGCCAACTGTTGCAGCAGATCTTTGCCATCAAGTAACGGCGCGATCATTTTGCGCCACTCGGTCACGGCAAGGCGACCATGTTCGCCATACACCATGATGCCCATCGCACCATCAGCCTTAAGCACCGAGGTCAGATCACGCAAACCTTCTTCCGGGTCTTCGAGATGATGCAATACACCGGCACAATTGATGTAATCAAACAGATCGGGTTTGGATTTGGTAAATTCCGAGATGGTTTGATTGACGTATTCGATATTTGAAAGACCGCGTGCCTCCGCCCGTGCACGGGCAACCCTAGTACTGGCCGTGGACGGTTCAAGATAGGTCACCGATCCGCCGACACCGCCCAGTTGTTCGGCCAACCAGATCAGGGAATCGCCTGTGCCGCCACCAGCAACAAGTGCGCGGAATTTGGCATCAAATTCCTTTGTGCCGCCAAAGCAGTAATGATTGACCCGTGACAGGGTATCGATTGGCGGCATTAACAGCCGGTCTTTTTCCTGCCCGGGATCGCGCAAGGGATAGGGAAACTGTTCATAAAGCTCGCGCACTTTCTGGGACATTCGACCTTCACCACCATTGAGTTTCAATGATGTTTAACATTGCGCGCCCTATCAGTTTATTAATGGAATGCTTAATAAGCGGCACGGATTAGCTGGTGAAGTCGAGCTCGGTCTGTTCTTTCTTGGAATAGACTTCTGCCTGATGCAGGTCGACCGATACCAGCGAGGACACGCCGCGTTCGGCCATGGTCACACCAAACAGGCGGTTCATGCGGGCCATGGTCATACGGTGGTGGGTGATGACCAGGAAGCGGGTATTGGCATGACGGCCGATCGCTTCCAGCAACTTGCAGAAACGGTCGACGTTGGCGTCATCCAGCGGTGCGTCAACCTCGTCAAGGACGCAGATAGGCGCCGGGTTGGTCAGGAAGACCGCAAACAGCAATGCAACAGCCGTCAGAGCCTGTTCGCCCCCTGACAGAAGTGACAAATGCTGAAGCTTTTTGCCTGGCGGCGATGCCATGATTTCAAGCCCGGCTTCAAGCGGATCATCCGCATCGGTCAGCATCAGATGCGCGCCACCGCCACCAAACAGACGGACAAACAGTTGCTGGAAATGCTTGTCCACCTCATCAAAGGCCGCCTTCAAACGAGCACGGGCTTCGCGGTTGAGCTGATTGATGCCATTGCGCAGTTTTTCAATGGCAGCAATCAAATCATCGCGTTCGGACACCATGGTGTCTTTCTGTTCCTGCATCTCGGCCAGTTCGACCTCGGCACGCAAGTTAACCGCACCAAGATTTTCGCGTTCGCGGGTCTGGCGTTGCAGGCGGGCTTCGATGTCGCCTTCGCTTGGCAAATCCTTGGTCAGATCAATCTGGCCCAGTTCAACCAACTGATCTGGGGTCGCGTTAACACGTTCGCGGATACGTTCGATCAAATCGCGGCGATGCTGTTCGGCTTGCTCAAGCAGCGCTTCACAGCGCACACGACCTTCGCGGGCCTCGGCCAGTTTCTGTTCGGCTTCGCGCAGGTTGATATCCGCTTCGCGCTGGGCATTTTCGGCACGCTGCAATTCATCAGCGGCATCCTTGCGGGTCTGATCGGAAAGCTCAATCCGGTCTGACAGAACCGCGCGGCGTTCTTCGATCTCTTCGGGCTTGAGTTCAAGCTCCTCGATCTCCATGCGTGCTTCTTCCTGGCGTTCGCGCAATTCGGCGACCCGCTCGCCAGCCCCCGAAGCACGTTCGTTCCAGCTGGCAATTTCGTTTTCAACGAATTCAAGGCGCTTGCGGCGGCCTGACATGGTGCTTTGCATGCGTTCAAGCTGGCTGCGGGCTTCCATATGGTCCGCACGCGCATCGGCCAGATTGGCGCGTTTTTCGATCAGCTCGGCCTTGATTTCCATCAGGCCCTCGCTGCTTTCCTCTGGCAGGGCGGCGAGTTCTTCCTGTTCGGCAATCAGTTCATCAAGGTCCTGCTTGGCGCGCTTTTCGGCCTCTTCGGCGTTCTGAAGGCGGCTTTCGATTGCGCTGGCATCACGTTTGATATTGGCGATTTCCTCGCGGGCGGATGATGCGGTGTTTTCGGCATCGCGGACCGCACGGTGTGCTTCCTGCTCGGCAGTGCGGGCCGCTTCAATTTCTTCATCCAGCCGTTCGACATTTTCACTGGCAATCTCGGCCCGCTCGGTTGCGGCCTCGACCACTGCGTCGGCTTCTTCCAGTTCGCCACGCAATTCTTCAAGGCGGTTACGCTGACGCAACCGCACTGCTGCAGGCAATTCAGCACCCGCCAGAATGCGGTAGCCATCCCACCGCCAAAGCGCACCTTCACGTGAAACAAGGCGCTGACCGACCTTGAGGTTTTTGGCAAGGAAGTTACCGGTTGCTTCGTCTTCAACAATGCCGATCTGCCACAGACGGCGGTTCAAAAGGGCAGGTGCCTCGACATATTTGGCAAGCGCACTGACGCCATCGGGCAGTGCGGGGTCATCAGTAGCCGGATCAATGGTTGCCCAATGCATGGCCGCATCGGTTGAATCCGGTGCATCGAGGTCTTCACCAAGGGCCGCGGCCATCGCAAGCTCAAACCCGCCTTTTACCGTGATGTGTTCGATCACCCCGGGATACTTGTCATCGTCACCACCGCGCAAAAGACTTTCAAGCGCTTCGATCTCGGCCGTCAGGCGCGCCTTGCGGCTTTCGACATCGCGCAGCGCATCACGCGCATCACTTTCGGCAGTTTTCAGGCCATCTTCCCGATCACGCATTTCGGCCAAGCGCATCTCTGCCTCTTCAACGGCCATTTTGCGCTGTTCGACAAGTTCCTCGCACTCTTCAAGATGCATGCTTGCTTCTTCAAGGGCCTCGGAAAAGTCAGCTTCAATACGGATATCGTCAAGCTTGGCGACGGCTTCGTCATGGCGTTCGGTCAAACGCGCACGACGGGCATTCAGTTCGCTTAAACGCTGTTGTACCGATTTAAGGCGCGCCTCTTCCTCAGCGACCTTGTTGGTCATTTGATCAACGTCGGCTTCAAGTTCTTCGACGCGAAGGGCCTTTTCGGATGCCATTTCGCGAGCTTCATCAAGGGCGTCATCTTCGCCGCCTTGGGCCTCGCGGAGTTCTTCACGCTCGTTCTTGAGTTTTTCAAGCGCGCCCTGTGCATCACTTGCCAGCTCCGCCTCACGTGTGAGGTCGGCATCAATTTGCTGGATACGCCCACGCAATTGGCTCATTTGCGTTTCGATCTGCGCCTTGTCCTTATCAAGGCCTTCTCGCTCGATCAAAAGACGCTGCAGGGCGGCGGCGGCCTCGGCCTCTTTTTTGCGAAGATCGGGCAGGCTTGCCGCAATATGGGCCTGAACCGTGGTGGCCTCGGTCACCGATGAAGTCAGATCACGTACTGCACTTTCGCCAGCGACCAGCAACTCGCGCGCGTCTGACTGACGTTTCGCGGCTTCGGTCCAGCGGATATGGAACAACAGGGCCTCGGTCTCGCGGACACTTTCAGAAAGTTTGCGATAGCGTTCAGCCTGTCGTGCCTGTTTCTGCAGGGAGGCGATCTGACCGTCAAGCTGAACCAAGACGTCTTCAAGACGTTCCATATTCTGTTCGGCGTTCTTAAGGCGCAGCTCGGCCTCATGACGGCGTGAATGCAGGCCGGTAATGCCCGCTGCCTCTTCAAGGATCAAACGACGCTGGATCGGTTTGGCGCCAATCAGCGCGCCAATCTTGCCCTGAGACACCATCGCATTTGATCGCGCACCTGTCGCGGCATCAGCAAACAGCAATTGCACATCACGGGCGCGCACATCCTTACCATTCACGCGATAGTTTGACCCACCGCCGCGTTCGATGCGGCGTGTGACTTCAAGCATGTCAAAGTCATTGAACATCGCGGGCGCCTTGCGCTCGCTGTTATCAAGGGTGACGGATACTTCGGCGACGTTGCGCGCCGGGCGCGACGATGTGCCGCCAAAAATGACGTCGGACATGTCGGACCCACGCATCTGCTTGGCCGATGTTTCCCCCATCACCCAACGCAGTGCTTCAACAAGATTGGATTTGCCACAGCCGTTCGGGCCGACAACACCGGTCAGCCCGTCTTCAACCAATAAATCTGTTGAATCGACGAAGGATTTGAACCCCGTCAGCTTTAGCGATTTAAACTGGACCAATCATGTCCCCCGGTCCGACCCTGTCCCTTGTTGCCGAACACCGCACATGCAGTGTCCGGCAGAATTGTTTTATTTAGTCGATCAGGTCTTCGACTTTATCGATAAAGAATTCCGCATCACGCGAACCGGCAATCGTGTCGCCATCAAGGATGAAACTCGGCGTCGAATTGACGTTGTGTTCCTGTTCACCCTTCATACGCGATGCAACGATCCCATCAATCAGCTCCTGGTCTGCCATGCAGGCATCGACAGCATCACCGGTCATCCCGGCAAAGCGAACCACTTCCTTGATGCTGGCAATCGGATCGTCGGAACGTGCCCAGGTCATCTGGGATTTGAACAGCATGCCAAGCACACCGAAATAACGATCTTCACCCGCGCACTGTGCGATTGCCGCCGCACGCAGCGCAACACCATCCAGCGGATAGTCGCGGAAAATCAGTTTCAGTTTGCCGGTATCAATCAGCTTTTCCTTGATCTCAGGCAGAACTTCGGTGTGGAAGGCCGCACAATGCGGGCAGGTCAAAGATGCATATTCAATCATCGTGACCGGCGCATTTTCGTCGCCCAGCACATGTTCTTTCCATTCAACTGCCTGTGCCTGTTGGGTGCTTGCGACCCCAACCATCATCAAAAACGCACAAGCAAGAAACTTAACTGCCTTTAGCAAGGAAACCTCCGTTAAAACAAAGTTTTGTGATTACAAGCCTGTTGCTGCGTGCGAGTCAACA
This sequence comes from Thalassospira indica, assembly GCF_003403095.1. Classification (NCBI taxonomy): domain Bacteria; kingdom Pseudomonadati; phylum Pseudomonadota; class Alphaproteobacteria; order Rhodospirillales; family Thalassospiraceae; genus Thalassospira; species Thalassospira indica. The sequence goes on from NZ_CP031555.1 coordinate 4,168,806, forward strand.
CACCCCCGAAAACGGCTATGCCACCAACGAGTCGCCAAAGTGGTGCGCAATTGCGGCAACTCCGTGATCGTTCATTTCATGAAACTGATTCGATTATCGACGACGCGCAAGACAACAGATCGTGACCGCAGGGCAAGTTATCAAATGCCCACGGTTACGGTCGCGCAGGCGTTATTTCTTGCCTGTTTTGGGACGCAAACCGCCGCTTGCACCGGCGATGTGACGACCAAGGCGGGTCAGAACTTCGCGAAGATGCGGATCTTCGATCTTTTCGAGGTCGGCCTGACTGGTTGGGCTGATGTCGGCCTCGGGCACGTCGGTCGGGCGGTGAACGGTCCGTTCGGGCCTTGAAATATCGCCCTGAAGCATCGTGATCTTGTTGATCGCACGATAGCCAAAATAACTGTTCACCCGTTCGATGATCTGCGGCATGCGGTGTTGCAGCTCAAGGGCGACCGGCCCGACAACCCGGATCAGCAACGTACCACCGGCCATGCTTTCCTTGGGCGGCGGGCTGTATTTCAGCGGCATGGTATATTGTTCAAGATCACGTCCGACGATCTCGGCCCAATGCAGGATGATTTCCGTTTGGAAAAAGCCGCGCTTGCGCACCAGCGGTCGGGTCAGGTTGCCAACAAGGGGGGCAACATTACGCAGGCCCATCCGACGTTCCCAGCTGCCCAGCGGGACAAAGCCCTGCTTCTTTTTGGGCGCAACGGATTTGGATGGCTGATCCATCACCGAGCCACTTTTCGTACCAACACTATCTTTTTTCTTGCTCACGCCCGCTTCTTTCGTAGGGTCTGCATACCTTCGGACCAAAACTCTGCGTCCGCAAAACAACATAACACGGGATCGACGTGCATTTCACCCATCAGGATACCCAACGCCTAGCAGCAAGCATGCTGGAGTGGTACGACCGCCATCACCGCACCCTGCCCTGGCGATCAGAACCAGGCGATACGCCAGATCCCTATCATGTCTGGCTCAGCGAAATCATGCTGCAACAAACCACTGTGCAAACGGTGGGACCGTATTTTGCTGCGTTCTTGAAACGCTGGCCAACCGTGACCGACCTTGCCAATGCCGAACTTGATGACGTTTTGCATGCCTGGCAGGGGCTGGGATATTACGCACGGGCGCGCAACCTGCACAAATGCGCCAAGGTTGTCGCATCGGAATATGACGGCGTTTTCCCCGATACCGAGGAAGGGTTGCTGAAACTGCCGGGTATCGGCCCCTATACCGCCTGCGCAGTTGCCGCCATTGCCTTTAACCGCCATGCAAGCCCGGTGGATGGCAATATCGAACGGGTGATTTCACGCCTGTTTGCGCTGGAAACGCCGTTGCCCGACGTCAAACCGGAAATCAAGGAAAAGTCGGCTGCCCTGACCCCATCCGACCGCCCCGGCGATTATGCCCAGGCATTGATGGATCTGGGGGCGACGGTCTGCACACCGCGCAATCCCGCGTGCGGCATTTGCCCATGGCAGGCCGATTGCGAGGGTCGCAAATCAGGCATCGCGCCCGACCTTCCCAAGAAACGCAAAAAGGACCCCAAACCAACCCGGGTTGGTTATGCGTTTTGGATCCGGCGCGAAGATGATGGCCGCATTCTGGTGCGCCGCCGCCCGGAAAAGGGACTGCTGGGTGGTTTGTATGAAGTGCCCGGTAGTGACTGGCGGGCAATTGAGGCGCCCGATGATGTGATGTTGTCCGAGGCACCGGTTTCCGCCAATTGGTCGGAACTTGACGGTACGGTCGGCCATACCTTCACGCATTTTCATCTAAATGTCAGCGTGTTGGCCACGACCCTGCCCGCTGATCATGCCGATAAACTTGAAGGTAGCTGGACAACCATTGACGGGCTTTCGGACTTTGCGCTGCCGACCATCATGAAAAAGATCGTCCGACATGCCCTGAAATACGGGCCCGCCTGAACTGAATAGCTGTGCCGAATGAGAGCACCGCAATTTAAAAAGGCCCGTGGTCGGAACCACGGGCCTTTTGTTTTTAAACCTCGCGCGGCGCGATCAGGCGTAAATATCGATCACCTGTCCACGGCCCTCTGTCGGGGTCGGGGCTGCCTGCTGCGACGTTTCGGTTTCTGCTGCTTGCTCGATCCGCTGTGTCGGCGGTGAATTCAGGTCGTTGTTACCCGTTTCAGCAATTGGCGCGGTTGCCTGCTGAATTTGTACCGGGTTGGGTGCGTATGCGGCACCCCCTACTGCACCTGCTTGCATATTCTTCTCCATCTATCCTTGCGGATAAGTTTGATGATCGGAATATAGCAAGAATTTTGCCCAAAAGCAAAACCGGCGGGTTTTGCAACCACGCCGGTTCTTTTAGGCATCAAGAGTTTAGCCGTTGGTTTGCGGCTTGGATCAGGCGGGGACCTGACCCATTTCCTTACGCAGCTGACTGCGCAGATTGTCGATCGAAACCAGTCGGCCATCGCACTTGTAATGCCAATAAGTCCAACCATTACAAGCCTGTGCGCCCTGAACATGGGCACCGATCTGGTGGATCGAACCGGCATTGTCCTTATGACTGATCGAGCCGTCAGCACGCACCATGGCGGCAACATTTCCCCGGTTGTCATAGATCTTGTCACCCGGCGAAAGCAGGCCACGTTCGATCACCGCACCAAACGGGATACGCGGCAGGGAACGCTTCGACTCGGTCAGCTCAAGGCTGTCGCCATCAAGCATCTGAACTTTGGAAATACGTTCGCGCGCGGCTTCAGCATAGCTTTCTTCGCGTTCCAGACCGATGAAGTGACGGCCCAGACGACGTGCAGCTGCACCGGTGGTGCCGGTGCCAAAGAACGGATCAAGCACCACATCACCCTGGCGGGTGGTCGCCATCAGAACACGCTGCAGCAATGCTTCGGGTTTTTGGGTCGGATGGACCTTTTTACCCTTGTCGTCCTTAAGACGTTCCGAGCCAGAGCAGATCGGCATCAACCAGTCAGAGCGCATCTGCAGGCCTTCATTAAGCTGCTTCATCGCTTCGTAGTTAAAGGTGATGGCTTTCTGCTCTTCGCTTTTGGAACACCACAGAAGGGTCTCGTGCGCGTTGCAGAAACGCTTGCCGCGGAAGTTCGGCATCGGGTTGGTTTTACGCCAGACGATATCATTCAGGATCCAATACCCGATATCCTGGAGCATGTTACCAACACGATAAATGTTGTGATACGAACCGATCACCCAGATCGCACCGGTGTCCTTAAGCACGCGGCGCGCCGCCGTCAGCCAGTCACGGGTGAACTCGTCATAGTGACGGAAGCTGTCGAACTGATCCCAATGATCGTCAACAGCGTCGACCTTGGAATTGTTCGGGCGCAGAAGATCGCCGCCAAGCTGAAGGTTATAGGGCGGATCGGCAAAAATCAGATCGACGGATTTTTCCGGCAGGCTGTTCATCAGTTCGATGCAATCGCCAACCATCACCTGATCAAGTGGTAAAGATGTCTTCTTTGTCATGATGCCTTCTAGGTTCCCCCTTGAAATCTTGATGAAAGCATCAACCGAAATAGTTAATGAAAGAGTTAACCGACTCCGAAATTTTTCAAGGATTCGCATTGTGTTAGAAAGTGCGTCACCTGTTTAGACAATCTTAACCGCTATGCCCGAAAAACCGGAAGATTTTGCCCCTGCTACCGCATGATCATAAATGCGGTTGATGCAGCCCGGACTCGGGTATCGGGCCTGCGCGAAACAGCACCAATCGGCACCGGAATATCCACCGATCACCTTTTGGCTGCGCAGAAACGCGCCATTTGCACGCGTTAATTCACCCCAAACCCCGTGCATTCCCAAATACTTACACCAAAGAGTGGAAAACTGACCATTTGGACAGAAGGTGCTTTGCCTCTTTTGTGATCGCGTATACAATCTGCCCACAATCTATGCAAAAGGTTGAGTTTCGCATAACGGCAATAAATCCGCAGGGGGACAAAAATGAAGTCTGGTACTTTCCGCCTATCGCGTCGTGCCATGCTGTCGGCCATCGCTGGCGCAGCCGCCGTCGTATCGTTCGGCTTTGGCGCACCGGCCGAGGCCGCCGATCCGCTCAAGGTTTCGGCAATCTACACCGTTCCGGTCGAACAGCAGTGGGTATCGCGCATTCACAAGGCGCTTAATGCCGCCGAAGAACGCGGCGATATTTCCTATGAATTTTCCGAAAACGTCGCCAACACCGACTATGAGCGCGTCATGCGCGAATATGCCGAAAACGGTTCCGACCTGATCGTGGGTGAAGTATTCGGCGTTGAACGTGCAGCGCGCAAGGTTGCGGCTGATTATCCGGAAACCGCGTTCCTGATGGGGTCAAGCTTTGCACCGGACGGGGAAAACTTCTCGGTCTTTGATAACTTCATCCATGAGCCGAGCTACCTTGTCGGCATGGCGGCTGGCAAGGCGACCAAAACCAACAAGATCGGCATGGTTGGCGGTTTTGCCATCCCGGAAGTGAACCGTCTGATGCATGCCTTCATGGCGGGTGCCAAATCTGTCAATCCGGATGTCGAGTTCATGGTGACCTTCATCAACAGCTGGTATGACCCGCCCAAGGCCAAAGAAGCAGCCTTTGCCATGATCGATAATGGCGCGGACATCATGTATGCCGAACGCTTTGGCGTTTCCGATGCCGCCAAGGAACGCGGCATTCTGGCCGTTGGCAACGTGATCGACACCGCGGCTGATTATCCGGGCACCATCCTGGGTTCGGCACTTTGGCACATGGAAGCCACCATTGACCACGCCATCGAGGCTGTCAAAGCCGGTGAATTCAAGGCCGAAGATTACGGCAAGTTCAGCTACATGGAATATGGCGGCGGTTCTGTCGTTCTCGATCCGGCCCTGCTGCCGGACGGTACGGTTGAAGAAGTCGAAGCCAAACAGGCTGAAATCCTTGATGGGTCCTTCACGGTCGACGTAAACGACGAAGAACCGAAATCATCAATGTAAGATTTCGCTGAAATCATTGGGCAGTTCGGTTAAACAATCGAACTGCCCTTTGTCATTTACGACATGATACCCACCACAAAGCCGCCCACTGCCCCACAGCGTGACGCATAAAAACAAAACGGATTACCCGAATGTCATCTGCTGCGCACACATCATCCGAAACGTCGCAAGACCTGCTGCTGTCGCTGGCAGGTGTCACCAAAAGATTTGGCCCACTCGTTGCCAATAACGCCATCGACCTGACCGTTCACAAGGGCGAAATCGTCGCCCTGCTTGGTGAAAACGGTGCGGGTAAAACCACACTAATGAATATTCTGTTCGGTCACTATGTCGCAGACGAAGGCACCGTTACGGTTGCCAGTCGCGATGGTAACCTTGAGCAGCTTGAACCGGGCGCCCCGCAGGCAGCCCTTGATGCCGGGATCGGCATGGTTCACCAGCATTTCACATTGGCCGAAAACCTGACCGGTCTTGATAACATCGTCCTTGGGACCGAACCGATTTTCAGGCTCCGTCGTGATCGCAGCAGCGCACGCGCAAAGCTTGGTGAACTGATGGCCGGATCGGGGCTTAACGTCGATCTCGATCAGCCGGTGCACAAATTGACCGTTGGCGAAAAGCAGCGCGTGGAAATCCTCAAGGCGCTTTACCGCAATGCGCGGCTTTTGGTTCTTGATGAACCCACCGCGGTTCTGACCCCGCAGGAAGCCGACAGCCTGTTTACCATCCTGCGCAAGCTTGCCGCAACCGGCCTTGCGGTCATCATCATCGCCCACAAACTGGCCGAGGTTCTTGCTGTTTCGCACCGGATTGCCGTCCTGCGCGGCGGGGCCAAGGTTGGCGAAATGAAAACCAGCGAAGCGAACCACAAATCCATCGCCGAACTGATGGTCGGTCGCGAAGTTCCCGCCAGCCGCCGTACACCGCGCGCGCCCGGAAAGCCCGTTATCACACTTGCCGATGTGACGATTGATCGAGGTGATTCCCGCCGGTCCTTGCATGGGGTGAATGTCACCGCGCGCGAAGGCGAAATTCTTGGCATTGCCGGGGTATCGGGCAATGGACAGGCGGCGCTGGCGCAACTGATCGCCGGGCTTGATAAACCAGATAGCGGCACAGTCGAAATATTTGGCGAAAAAGTCACCAAGTTTGACGCCCACACCTTCGCGCAGAACGGCATCGCACGCATCCCCGAAGACCGCCATCACGATGGCATGGTCGGATCGATGACGGTAACCGAAAACATCGCAATCGAGGATGTTCGAAGCGCGGAATACCAGAAATTCGGCTTCCTTGATTTCGATGCCATCCGCAAACGTGCCGAACACGCGATTAACGATTATGACGTGCGTTGCCCCGGCCCGGATGCCCCGGCGCGCCTTTTATCAGGTGGGAATATTCAGAAACTGATCCTCGCGCGTGTCTTGGAAAAATCACCCAGGCTGATCTTGGCCAATCAGCCGTCGCGCGGCCTTGATGTCGGTGCGCAATCCGAAGTCCATCGCCGCTTGCTGGAAGCCCGTCAGGGTGGGGCGGCGGTCATTCTGATTTCCGAAGACCTTGATGAACTTCTGACCATTTCCGATCAGATCGCGGTGATCCATGCCGGGCACATAACCCCCGCCATGCCAACCGATAGCATTGATCGGTCCGAGCTTGGCCTGATGATGGCTGGCCAAAAAGCCGCCCCGCATGCCCCCGATGCCCCTCCTGCCACGACGACCACTAATCCGGGAGAAACGGCATGATCCGCTTTGAACCCCGCAGCAATCCCGGCCCGCTTCTGGTTTACGGTGTGCCTGTTCTGGCCGCGACGATTGCCATTCTTCTGGCCGCCATTCCGCTGGCGCTCGCCGGTGCGCCGATCATTGAGGCCTATGGCCTTATGATCAGTGGCGCGTTTGGCTCGGTCTTCTCGACCTCGGAAATGCTGACACGTGCAACGCCCCTGATCCTGACCGGGCTTGCCGCGGCCATCGCATTCCGGGCCAAGCTTTGGAATATCGGCGCCGAAGGCCAGCTCTACATGGGCGCCATGGCCTCTGTTGCCGTTGGTTCGGGTGTGATTGACGGGCCAAGCTGGGTGATGATCCCGGTTGTGATCATCGCAGGCATGATTGCTGGTGCGCTGATGCTGATCGGGCCGACGCTTTTGAAAACCCGTCTTGGTGTGGACGAGGTCGTCACCACCCTGCTTTTGAACTTCATCGTGTTGCTGTTCGTTCAGATGATGCTTGAAGGGGCGCTGAAAGACCCGATGTCGATGGGCTGGCCACAATCCGAACCGATCATTGACAGTGCGGCCTTCCCGGCCCTTCTGGAACGCATGCGGGTGCATATCGGGCTTCTCATCGCACTGGTTTCGGCCATTGCGCTGGCGATCTTTGTCAAACGCACGGTTTGGGGTTTTGAAATTCGTGCGGTTGGGGAAAATGCCGCTGCTGCCAGATTTTCCGGCATTTCGGTGACCAAAACCATGATCCTTGTCGCCGCCCTGTCAGGTGGTTTGGCGGGGCTTGCCGGGGTGTCGGAAGTCGCTGGCACGCGTGGTTACCTCGCAACTGACCTTTCGCCCGGATATGGCTATGCCGGAATTGTGGTCGCGATGCTGGCACGTCTGTCACCCATCGGGGTAATTGCATCGGCGCTTTTTGTTGCATCGGTCTTTGTCGGTGCAGATTCCATGAGCCGCGCGATTGGCGTTTCAAGCTATCTCGCCGATCTGATCGTTGCCATGGCGTTGCTGTGTGTTTTGATCGGCGGGTTCCTGACCCGGTTTAGAGTTCACTTTGATCGCAAATCGGCGCAGGGCTAAGGGGAAAGACCATGGAAATCATTGATATTCTTCTTGCCGCCAGCTTCTGGGAAGCCGCCATTCGCATTGCGACCCCGCTGATCTTTGGCGTGTTGGGCGCATTGATTTGCGAACGCGCCGGTGTGCTTAACCTTGGGATCGAGGGCGTCTTTACCGCCGGTGCGATGGCGGGCTGGATGGCTGTATGGCTGGGAGCCGGTCTTTGGGGTGGCGTATTGGTTGCAGCCCTTGCGGGTGGCTTCTTTGGCCTGATCCATGCGATCCTGACTGTGCCGCTGGGGTTAAGCCAGCATGTGTCGGGCATCGGGGTGACGTTGCTTGCGACCAGTTTGTCATATTTCACCTATCGCACGGCATTACCCGATGTTTCGTCCCCGCCGCGCATCGAACCGTTCCGTCCGCTTGATATCCCGTTTCTTTCAGACCTACCCTTCATCGGACAGGCGCTGTTTTCGCAAACGGCCATGACAATGCTGGCCCTTGTTCTGGTGTTTGTCACCGGCTGGGTTTTGTATCGCACACCGCTTGGTCTTGCGATCAGGGCTGTTGGTGACAACCCGTCCTCGGTCGAGGCACAGGGACTTTCGGTTTATGGCCTTCGCATTGGTGCGGTCGTTGTCGGTTCATCGCTGATGGCATTGGGCGGGGCTTTCCTGACCATGTCGGCCTTTGATGCGTTCTTCTTTGGCATGATCAATGGCCGTGGCTGGGTCTGTATTGCGCTGACCGTGTTTGCCAGCTGGCGACCGGGCAAGGCATTGATTGGCGCATTGCTGTTTGGGGCATTTGACGCGTTTCAGGTGCGTTTGCAGACCGAGGTCGGCGCATTCCTGCCATCGCAGGTATTCCTGATGATGCCCTATATCCTGTCGATCATTGCGCTTATTGTTGTGGCCCGCAAAGCCGATTACCCCAAGGCGCTTCTTGTGCCATGGTTCAAGGGACAACGTTAAGCAATACAACCCGTTTGTGACTGCCACCACCAGACCAAGGATGACATCATGCAACCCGATCTGATCCTGAAAAACGCTAATATCGCCAACGGCCAAACCGGTGTGGATATCGCGTGTCAGAACGGCAAAATCATCGAGATTGCCGAACATATCGATGTGCCGTCGGTCGAGGTGCTTGATTGTGGTGGCATGCTGGTCAGCCCCCCCTTTGTCGACAGCCATTTCCATATGGATGCGACGCTTTCGCTTGGTCTGCCGCGCATGAATGAGTCCGGCACCCTTCTGGAAGGCATCGCGCTTTGGGGGGAACTCAAACCACTTCTGACACCCGAAGCGGTAATTGAACGCGCACTGAAATATTGTGATCTGGCCGTCTCCAAAGGTTTGCTTGCAATCCGCAGCCACGTTGATGTGTGCGATGATCGCCTTTTGGCGGTTGATGCTTTGCTTGAGGTCAAAAAGCAGGTCGCCCCCTATATCGACCTGCAGCTTGTTGCCTTCCCGCAGGACGGTTATCTGCGCAGCCCTACAGCCAAAAACAACGTCATCCGCGCCTTGGACAAGGGTGTTGATGTGGTCGGCGGAATTCCGCATTTTGAACGCACCATGGCCGATGGTGCCCAAAGCATCACGGAGCTTTGCCAAATGGCGGCGGACCGTGGATTGATGGTCGATATGCATTGCGATGAATCGGATGATCCGCTGTCACGCCATATCGAAATGCTGACCTATGAAACCCAGCGCCTTGGGCTTCATGGCCGGGTGGCGGGGTCCCATCTGACGTCGATGCATTCGATGGACAATTACTATGTGTCCAAATTGATCGCGCTGATGGCCGAGGCAGAGGTATCCGCCATCGCCAACCCGCTGATCAACATTACTCTGCAGGGCCGTCATGATACCTATCCCAAGCGCCGCGGCATGACCCGTGTGCCGGAATTGCGCAAGGCCGGGCTCACAGTAGCCTTCGGCCATGATTGCGTGATGGATCCCTGGTATTCGATGGGATCTGGCGACATGCTTGAAGTTGCCTCCATGGGGCTGCATGTGGCCCAGATGACGTCGCGCGATAATATCCGCGCGTGTTTCGATGCGGTCACCACCGAGCCCGCCAAGATCATGGGCCTTGAAGGTTACGGGGTTGAGGTCGGCAATAATGCCGATTTCGTCATCCTGCAGGCCCGCGACACCATCGAGGCCATCCGCATGCGCGCCAACCGCCTGTTCGTTATTCGCCGCGGCAAGATCATCGCCGAAACCCCGATGGCGCAAACCCGCCTGCATCTAGCGGACCGCCCGGATCATTTACGGGAACATGAATACGCGCCGGGTCAGTAAAGACGTCAATAACGATATCTGGCATTATCAGGTGATCTGATTGCGTTTCATCGTCGGACAAAAGACACCGCCCACCAAGCCAACCAGAACGGACATCTTGATGTTTTACGAGCCCGGAAAAACCGCCCACAATCTTCCACACGATCCGTTCAAGGCGTGTGTGGCGCCGCGTCCGATTGGTTGGGTATCGACCCTTGATGCCGAGGGTCGGGCAAACCTAGCCCCCTATTCATTCTTCAATGCGGTGCATGGCAATCCGCCGATGGTAATGTTTTCATCGGGTGGGTCCATCGACAGTCTGCGCAATGCACGTGATACTGGTGAATTCGTTGTTGGCGTTGCGCCCAAGGCGATGCTGAAAGAACTTAATTTTTCCTCGGCACCGCTGCCGCCGGGCGAAGACGAGTTTGAATATGCCGGATTGGAAAAGCTGCCCGCTCAGTGCGTTAAACCGCATCTGATCAAGGGTGTTCCGATCCATATGGAATGCGAAGTGTTTCAGATTGTCGATCTGCCAAGTGCCAATCCCGAACGCCCGTGTGCGATGGTGATTGGAACCGTCGTTGGCCTGCATATCGATGATGACATCATTCGCGATGGCATGGTCGATATCACCTTGTTCGAGCCACTTGCACGCCTTGGCTATCAGGAATATGCCAGCGTGTCGGAAACCTTTACGGTCCGGCGCGAGGATTTCTGGAAGTAAGCCACCCACACTTGTGATTTGTTTCATCAAAGCGACGCGCAAGCGCAAACAAACTGTCACACAGACCCCTTAATGTGAACAGGAACACAGTTCGTCCGAACATTACGGGCTTGAGCTGCGTATTTTTGTGAAATTTTTCGGGGAATTCCCAGTGATGAAACGGACGTTTGCAGCCGGTCTTTTCGGTGTTACCGCCATGCTGATGGCGGGTTCTGCCATGGCGGGCGAAGCCAAGGTTTTTGAAACCAAAAGTGCGATCAATAATCTTTCGACCGTCATGGTCGAGGGCGGCAAGGCACGTGAACTCACCGTCGGTCTTGGTTCGGGCGCATATCGTCGCCCAAGTGACCCGGCCAATATGTTCTATGCCGTATCCGACCGTGGTCCGAACTTTACCTGTGCAAACGTCGAAGCAGTTCTGGGAGTTTCGGCCGATCAGGTCTGCAAGGGCCAGAAAGTCCGCGTCTATCCGACCCCGGATTATTCGCCGTCGATCTACACCATCTTCCTGAATGACGATGGCAGCTTTGACATCAAGGATGTCATCACCATCAAGGACCAAAACGGGGTGCCGCTGACCGGGCTTACCAACAAGCTGACCGTGGCTAAAACCGAAAAGCCGGTTGATGCCAATGGTAATATGCTTAAGCAGTCGGTTTCCTCAATCGATGCCGAAGGCATTATTCGCCTTTCTGATGGCTCCTACTGGATTGGTGAGGAAAATGGCCCGTCGATCCTGCATGCTTCTGCTGACGGCACTGTCATTGAACGCATCGTTCCGGCTGGCTCTGAAAAGGATTTCGAAGGTTCGGCTTATAAGGTTACCGGCGGCCTTCCCGCCATTCTGGTCAAACGCCAGACCAACCGCGGCATTGAATCCATGGCGGTTTCACCGGACGAAAGCAAGCTGTACTTCATGGTCCAAAACCCGCTGGCAAACCCGGACAAGGCGGCCTACACCACGGCAAAAAACACGCGCCTGTTTGTATATGACCGCACATCTTCCAAGCTTACTGGCGAATATATCTATCAGCTTGATGATCCGCAGACCTTCCGCAACGACCCATCCAAGAAACAGAACGCACCGCGTATTTCCGAAGTACTGGCCCTTGGCAACGACCGTCTTCTGGTTCTGGAACGTACCAACAAAACCACCAAGCTGCATGAGGTTGAGCTGAAAGGTGCGACCAACATCCTTGCCACCCGCTGGGATGACATGTCCACCAGCCCGTCACTTGAACAGCAAAATGATCTTGGCACCATTGATTTGGTTGCGGTTTCCAAGACGCTTCGGTTTGACAGCGCGGACTACCCGGAAGCACCCAACAAGCTCGAAGGCCTTGCCATCATGGGGGACGGCGCACTTGCGATGATCAACGACAATGACTTTGGGATCAAGGGTGACCCGACCAAGGTTCTCCTGATCGACGGTCTGGTGCAGGCAGACAAATTCTGATTTGTCACCTCGCTGATCAGCCATCACGGGCGGGAAAGCTGACATGCAGCTTTCCCGCTTTTTTATTGCGCCAAATCGGCGTAAAAGCAGGCCCATGATGGAAAACACACAGACATTCGATACCCCCGACGGCATTGATGCCGTGATCGAGCCGATGGATGCCACCGGCTATCTCGCCCCTGTCGGCTTTGAAGATCAGCTCGAAACAGAACTTGGCGATGTGATTGAACGCCATGACCGCTTGATGTTTGCCCCCGGTCCGGAACGGCGGGTTTTCTGGGCGCAGAATGTCTGGCGCAATCCGGTCCGCATTGCCATCCCGTCGATCAAGGGGGCGGCGAAGATCCTGAAATTCAATCAACGCAACTGGGCTCTGTTCAAGTTTGACCACTTTTCCCGTGCCAAACTGATCGAAGGGCATTTGCCGCACGTGTCGGCCAAACGTCAGGTGTTTGGCGAACCGGCCCCTGCTGCACCGCTTGGCTCGTGGACGCTGATTGATCCCGATACCATCATTGCGGCTGCTGATTGTTCCAGCCCTTGGAAAAACGGCGAGGTCGAGTTTGAAGAAGACAAGGTAACCCCACCCAACCGTGCGTACCTCAAACTGTGGGAAGCCTTCACCCGGCTTGGCGCCTATCCGCAGGCCGGTGATCGCACCATGGATCTGGGCGGCAGCCCGGGCGGCTGGACGTGGGTTTTGCATGAATTTGGCACCGACGTGATTTCCATCGACAAGGCCCGCCTTGATGCCAAGATCGCCAATCTGCCGCGCGTTGATTTCAGACAGGAAAGTGCCTTTGGCCTTAACCCGGAAGAAATCGGCTATATCGATTGGCTGTGCTCGGACGTGATCTGCTATCCGGATCGCCTGTTTACGCTGGTCAATCAGTGGATGGATGCCGGGATGGCGACCAATTTCATCTGCACCATCAAATTGCAGGGCGATACGGACTATTCCGCGATCACCCAGTTTGGCGATATCCCCGGATCAAAGGTCGTGCATCTATATAACAACAAGCACGAGCTGACCTGGATGAAGGTGCCCGGAGTTACCGATCAGGATTGATCGGCAACGGCGACGTTGTCGGCCTTGTCTGATTGATCATGTTGGGGAATTGCCGGATCAAGCGGATAATAATCCCCTTTGTCCGCGCAATAAATCTGCCCGACTGTGGTCATACCCTTTGTATCATCAAGAGTTCCGGGCATCAGTGCCATATTGTCGTTGCGCACAGGGCGCCAGAACAGGGCGGTGCCGCATTCCTTGCAAAATCCGCGATCGGTTTTATCGGACATGCGATACCACCGCAGCCCATCATCCTTGGCCAGTTTCAGGTGATGGCGATCAAAGCGGGCATAAGAGCTGACATGTCCGTGCAGCTTGCGACACAGCTCGCAGTGACACATCACCGCATCGTCAACCGGCCCGTGAACTTCATAACGGACATCGCCGCAATGACATCCACCGCGATAAACCGTCTCCTTGTGCGCAGAACTGCCCACAGCAAACTCCCCTGGTTGGTGTTGGGTGGTCCTTTTAATCTGTCTGCTTGGCGGCCATTTGCAAGCAACACGCAATAAATCTGACACAGATGGACAGAAATCATCACACCATTTCAGACAAATATGTTTGAGATTGGCTAAAAGCAGTCCTATTCTGCGCCTCTGTTCGGAGCCCGATGTTGACGCCACCGCGCCAGTTTCCGCCATCTGGCACCGCCCGAAAGCGATGGGAAAAAATGTCCGAAAATTCTTTCCAGTATGATGTGCTTATTATCGGCAGTGGTGCTGCCGGTTTGTCCACGGCACTCAAACTTGCCCCGCATGTAAAAGTCGCTGTTCTTTCCAAGGGGAAGATCGATGATGGATCGACCAACTGGGCACAAGGCGGTATTGCCGCCGTGCTTGATGCCGCTGACAGCATTGAAAACCACGTGCGTGACACGCTGGTGGCAGGGGCCGACCTGTGCAAACGCGAAACCGTCGAATTCGTCGCCACCAATGCGCCAAAGGCAATTGCCTGGCTTGATGAACTTGGCATTCAACTGACCCGCGACCCCAATGGGGATAACAATCAGCCGTTCCACCTGACCCGCGAAGGCGGTCACAGTCATCGGCGCATTGTGCATGCGGCGGATGCCACCGGGCGTGCGGTTCAGACGACGCTTCAGGGGCAGGCGGTCAATCATCCGAACATCGATGTTTTTGAAAACTATCTGGCGATTGATCTGGTGACCGATCGCAAATTCGGTGGCGAAGGCCGCCGTTGCATCGGGGCCTATGCGCTTGATCTTGGTACCGGAAAGGTCAAGTCATTCAATGCGCGCACCGTAATTCTTGCCACCGGCGGGGCAAGCAAGGTTTACCGGTTCACCTCCAACCCGGACGGATCAACGGGCGATGGTATTGCCATGGCATGGCGTGCAGGTTGCCGTGTGATGAATATGGAATTCAGCCAGTTCCACCCGACCTGCCTGTATCATCCACAGGCCAAATCCTTCCTGATTTCCGAAGCCGTGCGCGGTGAAGGCGGCAAACTGTTGTTGCCTGATGGCACGCGCTTCATGGACCGGTTTGATGAGCGTGGCGAACTGGCCCCGCGTGACATTGTCGCACGCGCCATTGACCATGAGCTCAAACGTCTGGGGGCAGATTGTGTTTACCTTGATATCACCCACAAGGGCGCTGATTTCATCAAGGAGCACTTCCCGACCATCTATGAAAATTGCCTGAGCTATGGCATCGACATGACCCAGCAACCGATCCCGGTTGTTCCGGCGGCCCATTATACCTGCGGCGGGGTGTTGACCGATCTGCGCGGGCGTACTGATCTGACCGGGCTGTATGCCATCGGTGAATGTGCTGGCACCGGTTTGCACGGCGCGAACCGGCTGGCATCGAACTCGCTTCTGGAATGCCTTGTGTTTGGCGAGGCAGCGGCAAAGGACATTATCGAAGCACTGCCGGTCGAGGACCTTTTCAAACCGATCCCCGACTGGGATGAAACCGGCATCACGGACTCGGATGAAGAAGTCATTGTTGCCCATAACTGGGAACAGCTGCGCAACGTGATGTGGGACTTTGTCGGCATTGTCCGCACAACCAAGCGCATGCAACGCGCTCAGCACCGTGTTGATTTGCTGCTATCGGAAATCGATGAATATTACGGCAATTTCCGTGTCACCAATGACCTTCTCGAACTGCGTAACCTGTCGGTCGTTGCCAAGCTGATCATTCAATCTGCCCTGTGGCGGCGCGAAAGCCGTGGGCTGCATTACACCACCGATTACCCTGATCTTGATGAAAGTGGCACACCGCGCCAGACCATTCTGGTGCCGGAAAACTTCGCAGGTCGCTGGGTGATTTCCGGTCAATGGAAAACCTGAATGGTCGATAAAGCCGAACTTGTAGGTATCGCGCGCAAGGCACGCCCGCGCGCCGCGATGGAAAGTCTTGAAAGTGTTTCAGTCACAACCGAGCTTGGTATCGACGGGGATTTTCGCGGCAAGCTGCGCCGACGTCAGGTCACCATTCTGGCAGAAGAAGACTGGCAGGCGGCATGCCACGAAATCGGCCGCGATGACATTCACTGGACCGAACGCCGCGCCAACCTTTTTGTCCGCGGGATTGCCTTGCCACGCAGCAAAGGCAGCAAACTTTCAATCGGTGACGTCGTGTTTGAAATTAACGGTGAAACTGACCCGTGCAATCGTATGGATGCGGTTGCCATGGGGCTTCAAGAAGCTTTGAGACCAGACTGGCGGGGTGGTGTGACCTGTCGCGTGATCGCAGGTGGCACAATGACCGTCGGTGATCCGGTAACCGAGAACACCTAGTTTCCACCAACACCAAGTCGTTGGCAAAGCTGTGGTGGCGAAAGGCTGACAAGTTCAGCCAGTTCAATATACGGGTCGCCGGACAATCCCAGAAGCTTGGCAAAGGCCGGTTCGGTCTTGATGCCTGACTGCTTCAGTTCCCTAACCTGACGGGCAAATTCATCCCCCATCACAAATAGTATCCTCGCCTCAATCAGCATATGGACAAAACCGTATTGCGACCGTGTCGGACAATTAGTGGCGAAGATTTCGACAGGCAGCCCGTCACACTCAAAACGGACAACCAATGCTGCGGCGACATGGCTGGTTGCAGGACGCTTGTGAAGACGATAACCGTCAAAATGACCGAATGCCCGGTCTGAAAATTCAGAAAACACCGTCAAATCAGGGGCGTTGCACAAGATATCAATATCAGATTCCGGGGTATCAATCGCCAGCGGCAAGGTCCCGACAACCTCGGGCTGATACGCCGCCAAACAATCAAGTAGCCGGTGACGGTCAAGAATTTCGGCAGCCCGTGCCCCACGTGGAGACACATTCGCAAGCCGGGCCACCCCGGAAAAGCTATTGCCATCCAGTCCTTCTGGCCAATCCATTACCGTTTGGTTCATGTTTGAAATCATTCTGTTTCTTGACCTTGGGCCAATAGGGGGCTAGCTGATGAAGGCCTTACCACAATGAAAGCCTCTGGCCCAGATGCTTGATATCCTTGCCGTTACATTGCCGATATTCCTGATCATCGCCATTGGCTATATCGCCGTCTATCGCAACATCGTTGCGCAAACGGTCGCACGTGGCATGGGGGCATTTGTGATCAACTTTGCCTTGCCATGCCTTTTAGTCCGCACCTTGATTGCCCATGACATCAATAAGGTGTTCGACACCAACTATCTGGCGGCATATGGCAGCGGGTCCTTGATCGTGTTTGCGCTGGGCTATTTCTTTGCCCGATTGATCGCCAAGAAAAGCCAACAGAATGCCGCCCTGCAGGGTATGGGTATGTCGATGTCCAACAGCGGCTTTATTGGCTATCCGATTGTTCTGCAGCTGCTTGGTCCGACGGCGGGTATTGCACTGGCACTTTGCTTTATCATCGAAAATCTGGTGATCACGCCACTAACCCTGATACTGGGCGATAGTGCCGAGGCAGAGGGCACTAGTCGTTGGCAAATTCTGCGCAAGACCTTTACCCGGCTTGCACGCAATCCGATCATTGTCGCCATCGTGATCGGAATGAGCATTTCGATCTCCGGGATCACATTGCCCGGTCCGATCTTTTCGGTGATTGATATGCTGGCCTCGGCGTCGGGCCCGGTGGCACTGTTTGTCATCGGTGGCGGGCTTGTTGGGCTCAAACTGCGCGGTTTGCGTTTCGACATGGCACGCATCGTGTTTGGCAAACTTGTGCTGCACCCGTTGATCATTTTCCTTTTGCTGGGCCTTGTCCCCGATCTTGATCCGGTGATGAAGATCGCTGCAATCGGTTATGCCTGTGCCCCGATGTTTAGCGTCTACCCGATCTATTGTCAGCGCTACGGGCACGAAGCAATGGGCGCGGCAGCCTTGATGGCAGCCACATCGCTATCCTTCATCACCATCAGCACGGCACTTTGGTTGCTTGATAGCACCGCGGTATTCGGGCCATTGCCTTAGGCAACCGCCCGAAACCACAGTTTCAAATCTGCCAGCAGAAAAATCAGCCTGGAATTTCACCCGCGTGGGCGAGGATTTCCTCGGCCTGGCGGATTTCCTGTTGCTGGGCCCACATCTCGGCATACAGACCATCACGGTCCAGCAATTCCTGATGGCGACCGCGTTCGGCCACCTGCCCATCGCGCAGCACGATGATTTCATCGGCATCAATCACCGTGGACAATCGATGCGCAATGATCAGGGTTGTATGCCCGCGCGACACTTCACGAAGCGCCTGCTGGATATCCTTTTCGGTGCGGGTATCAAGGGCGGATGTGGCTTCGTCAAAGATCATGATTTTCGGACGTTTGAGCAACATGCGCGCAATCGACACGCGTTGCTTTTCACCGCCCGAAAGTTTCAGGCCACGTTCGCCAACCATGGTTTTGAAGCCGTCGGGAAGGCCTGCGATAAATCCGTCGATGCTGGCAAGCTTCGCAACATTTTCGATCTCGCCCTGTGCCGAACCGGGACGGCCATAGGAAATGTTATAGGCAATGGTATCGTTAAACAGGACGGTATCCTGCGGCACGATACCAATTTCGCGACGAAGCGAGTTCTGCGTCACATCGCGGATATCCTGACCATCAATCGTGATCTTGCCACCCGAAACATCATAAAACCGGAACATCAACCGCGTCAGGGTCGATTTGCCTGCCCCGCTTGGCCCAACCACGGCAACGGTTTTGCCTGCTGGCACTTCAAAGCTGACCCCCTTAAGGATCTTGCGATCCGGGTTGTAGGAGAAATGCACATCTTCGAACCGGACGGTTGCCGCATCACAGGCAAGGCTTTTGGCACCCGCCTTGTCTTCGACTTCCTTTTCGACATCCAGAAGCGAGAACATGCGTTCCATATCGGTTAGCGACTGCTTGATCTGGCGATAGACAAACCCAAGGAAGTTGAGCGGCATGTATAGCTGCAGCAAATAGGTGTTCACCAGAACGAAGTCACCGACCGTCATGCTGCCGTCCTTAACCCCCTGGGCAGCCAGCAACATGTTCAGAACAAGGCCGACGGCAATAATCGCGCCCTGCCCGACATTGAGCTTGGAAAGTGAGACTTGCGACTGCACAGCCGCTACTTCATAGCCCCGCAGCGCCTTGTCATAGCGGGTCGATTCATGGGCTTCGTTGTTGAAATATTTGACGGTTTCGTAGTTGATCAGACTGTCGATGGCCTTGGTGTTGGCCTCGTCATCGCGCTTGTTCATTTCGCGACGGAACTTCATACGCCATTCGGTCACCACCAGCGTGAAGACGATATAGATCACGATGGTGGTAAAGGTGATCAGCGCAAACCAGACATCATAAAGCGCCCACAGGATGATCGAGACCATGAAGATCTCAAGCAAGGTCGGCAGGATGTTGAACAGCATGAAGGACAGAAGAAATTCAATGCCCTTCACCCCGCGTTCAATCGCACGCGAAAGCCCGCCCATCTGACGATCCAGATGGAACCGCAGCGACAAACCATGCAGGTGCTCAAAAACGCTTAAGGCGGATCTGCGGATGGCGCGCTGGGCTACCTTGGCAAAGACCGCATCACGCATCTCGCCAAAGGCCGACACCAGAATCCGCACAAGGCCATAACCGACAATCAGCGCCACCGGCACGACAATCAGGGCTGTGGTGTCTGTCGATCCTGACTGGGCGGCGTTTGCCGCCGCATCACCGGCCTTGTCACCACCGCCAAGCGCATCGACCGCGTATTTGTACAGCACCGGGATATAGACGTTTGCCACCTTGGCCCCGACCAGAAACAGCAGAGCCAGAACAACACGCACCTTCAGCTCAAACTCGCCGCGCGGCCACAAATAGGGCAGGAACGTCTTCACGACGCCGAACTCTGCCCGCGCAGTCGGTTGATCGGAACCCATATTTTTCAAAACCTTATCCCCAATCAGCAACCGGGCAGCATTGCGGTATGTGCACGGCATGTCATCTCTTTGTGTCATCAACAGATGGACCGCTACGCACTATTTGGCAAGCATTCAGCGCGCTTTGTCCACTCAAGGACATTGCAGATAGCCGGTTTGATGTCTATTTTGCCAATTTGTTGATAAAATCTCAGAACAATTGGCCAAGTGCGTTTTGCACTGGCCAGAATGACAGGAACGGAACCAGGACCATGACGGCGCTTGCCAGTATCGAAAGCCAGGATATCGCAGCACTGATGCGCGATATGGGAATCAAGGCCCGCAAGGCGGCACTCGAACTCGCACAGGTCCCGGCCGAGCCAAAGGAAGCTGCCCTTAAGGCCGCAGCCGCCAAACTGCGCGAAAACGCAGATACCATCCTTGAAGCCAACACAAAGGACATGGAAGCCGGTCGCGCCAAAGGCCTGACGGCAGCCTTGCTGGACCGTCTGGCACTGGATTCTAATCGCATCGAAGGCATTGCCAAGGGTATTGAGGCCGTTGCCCAGCTGCCCGATCCCGTCGGTCGTGAGCTTGCGCGCTGGAGCCCGGAACATAACGGCCTTGATATCGCACGCGTATCTGTCCCGCTTGGCGTGATTGGCATCATCTATGAAAGCCGCCCGAATGTGACGGCCGATGCCGGTGCGATGTGCATCAAGTCGGGTAATGCCGCCATCCTGCGTGGTGGTTCGGAAAGCTTTCACTCATCGCGTGCGATTTTTGACTGCATGGTGGCTGGCATCCGGGAAGCGGGCCTGCCCGAAAATGCTCTTCAGATGATCCCGGTAACGGATCGTGCCGCGGTTGGCGAGATGCTGAAACTGTCGGATTACATTGATGTCATCGTCCCGCGCGGCGGCAAGTCGCTGATTTCGCGCATCACGGATGAAAGCCGCATTCCGCTGTTCAAGCATCTGGAAGGGCTTTGCCACACCTATGTCCATGCCAGTGCCGATCCGCAAAAGGCGGTCGACATTGTTGTGAATGCCAAGATGCGCCGCGTCGGGATTTGCGGTGCGACGGAAACCATCCTGATCGATAGTTCGGTCGCAGGCCGTCTGTTACCCCGCATTTCCGAGGCACTGGTTGCCAAGAGCTGCGAACTTCGCGGGGATGAAACCGCGCAGGCGATTGATGGCCGCATCAAACCGGCCACCGCCGACGATTGGGTCACCGAATATCTTGATGCGATTGTGTCGATCAAGGTTGTGTCAGGTGTGCAAGAGGCGGTTGATCACATCAACACGTTCGGATCGCACCATACCGATGCCATCGTTGCCGAAAACGCCACCGCAACGGCCACCTTCCTCAACGGGGTGGATTCCGGGATCGTCATCGTAAACGCATCAACCCAGTTCGCAGATGGTGGCGAATTTGGCATGGGGGCCGAGATCGGCATTTCGACCGGCAAGCTGCATGCACGTGGCCCGGTCGGAGTCGAACAGCTGACCAGCTATAAATACATTGTTCGTGGTAACGGTCAGACCCGTCCATGACGTCATCTGCCCCCAGATCACATGCGGCCCCACCACGGGTCGGCCTGTTGGGCGGGTCGTTCAATCCCGCCCATGAAGGTCACCTTCATATATCGCTCGAAGCGTTGAAACGCCTACAGCTTGATGCGGTCTGGTGGCTGGTGTCACCGCAAAACCCGCTTAAGTCATCGACCGGCATGGCCGACCTTGCCGACCGCTTTGATTCGGCACTGATGATGGCAAAGCATCCCCGCATTGTTGTTTCTGCAATTGAAACCGAGCTTGGAACCCGCTATACGGCCGACACTCTTGCAGCCTTGCAACGCCGTTTTACCCGAACAAAGTTCGTTTGGCTGATGGGAGCAGACAACCTGGCCCAGTTCCATAAATGGAAATGGTGGGAAAGGTTGATTTTACGTGCTCCCATTGCGGTTCTCGACCGTGAAGGGTATTCTAACAAGGCATTGTCCGGAACCGCCGCGCGCCGTATGGAACGCTGGCGCATTCCCATGGACAGGGCGGGTTTGCTGGCCGATCTGGATGTTCCGGCCTGGGTATACCTGCCAATCAAGCGCCATCCGGCCTCTTCGACCGCAATTCGCGCCGAAGGCAGATGGCAGGTGTAAGCATCGCAGCGATGTATTTGGCCGGAGAAGTCCGGCCATCGCGCGAAACATTAAGGTGGCGACCATAGGTACCGCAAAACAGACTCTGACCTCCGGCGAAATGCTCTCGCTGATCCAGAGAACGCTCGAAGATGACAAGGCCGAAGACCTTGTTACCATTGATCTGACCGATAAAACCTCCCTTGCCGATCACATGATCATCGCAACCGGCTCGTCATCGCGCCGGGTCGCATCCATGGCTGAACACCTTGTCGAAGCCATCAAGGATGCCGGTCAGGGCCGTGCACTGGCAGAAGGCAAGGAACAGGGTGACTGGGTTCTGGTCGATACGGGCGATGTCATCGTTCATCTTTTCCGTCCGGAAGTTCGTGCCTTTTACAACATCGAAGAGATGTGGGGCGTTGAAAACCCGGCTCTGAAACAGCAGGCAGCGCGGCTGTACTAACAGCTCGCGCTGTTTGGCGCCTGCCCAAGGCGGGTAACGGCGCCAAACAGATATCTTGCGTAACGGTCTGGATCGACGACATGCAAATTACCCTTGCTGCGGTGGGACGGATGAAAGCCGGCCCCGAGAAAGATCTTTTTGACCATTACGCCGCCCGACTGCGCTGGCCCTTTGTGCTGCGCGAAGTCGAAGAAAAAAAGAAACTCCCGCCCAATCAGCTTAAAGACCGCGAAGCGGATCTCCTGCTTGGCGTCATTCCGGAAAATGCCTTCCTGATCGCGCTCGATGAGCGCGGCAAGGAATATGGATCGATCGAGTTTTCGCAGAAGCTTGAAGGCTGGATGGATCAATATGCCGGTAATATCGCCTTTGCCATTGGCGGGGCGGACGGGCATGGCGCAGCCCTTAAATCACGGGCCAATACGCTTTGGTCGCTGGGCAAGGCCACATGGCCGCATATGCTGGTCCGCGCCCTGATTTCCGAACAGCTGTTTCGCGCCCACGCCATTCAGACCAACCATCCCTATCACCGCGAATAATACTGCATCGCGGCATAAAGATAGGGGCAGGCCCTACCTGCAGTGCAAGGTACCCTATACCGTTGCTCAACTTATGCCCGAGAAAATAAAGATATTTTCTCGTTCTAGCCCATGCTGCCTTGCAACATATAAACAGCGCCGCTAACATTCCCCACAAGAAAAAAATATTCCCAAAATCAAAGAATGACTCTTGGGTAATGGTAAGGCGTTGAATATGGAACAAACTGTTTTGGCTGCGCAAGACGGCGAAACTGCGCGCAAGGTCGCCCAAACCAATGCTGGCATCGAAGACCTGATGCGCGGCATCTCCACCGCACTGGATTACATTCAGCATCTTCTGGAATTTGCCAATACGGCGGGCGAAACCCAGGACAGCCTGATGCGCGAAATCGACGTGCGGTCAAACAATCTGCGTGCCGGTCTGGATGACACCGGGCGCGAGATCGAAAACAGCACCTCTGTTGCCCATGACGTTCAGGAAGCCACCCGCGCCACAGTGGCCGCAAAGACCGACGCAATCCGAACCGACCTTGAACGCATCAGCGCCGAACTGGAAACCAAGGCCGAAGGTGCCAACAAGGTTCTGAGCGCGATTGAGGATATCGGCAAGGGCATCAAGCTTTTGGCCCTTAACGCCGCGATCGAGGCGGCGCGTGCCGGTGATCATGGCCGTGGATTTGCCGTTGTTGCCAAGGAAGTCGGCAATCTGGCGCAAAGTACCATGCAACGCACCCACGAGGCGGTCGATCTGATTGATCTTTCGGATGTTACCAAGGCGCTGCGCGAAAGCATGGCCAGTATCGGCAATGATCTTGATAGCCTTGGCAACGAAATCGAAGGGTCGCTTACCACCCTTCAGGAACGCTTTGCCAACATGTCAGAACGGCTATCTGATATTTCCGAGCACAATCAGGTGGTGTTTGAATTACTGGCGGGTAGCAAGGATGCCTCGGCCCGTACACGCGGCAAGGTTACCCGGGCGCATAATGACACCAAGGCGCTGAGCACAAGCCTTTCGAATGCGACATTGGCGCATGACAACCTTGCGCAGTTTTTGAAGTCCCATCACCTGCATGATGATCCAACCTATGACCGACTGGCCGATATCAAGGCACGCGGCAAAATCCGCATCGCCATTGAACCGGCCTTTGTCGGGTTGTCATTCCGCCTTAAGCCAAATGATCCGTTGCGTGGCCTTGATGCCGATTACGCAAGGGCACTTGCCAAATGGCTGGGCGTTGAATGTGAATTTGTTGAACATCCCTGGGATCTTCTGACCGAACTTCTTTTTGTCGGAGCCAAACCGGGTGCGCCGACCGCCGATGTGGTCTGGAGCGCCCTGCCCCCCAGCGACTTTTACAAGGGTGTCGCTTATTCAGATACCTACACATACCTCAACTTCGCGCTTTGTCGGCGGGCCGGGAATACGGCGATCAATCGCCTTTCGGACCTCGATGGCAAGGTGTTGGGTATCATCAATGATCCGGTGGCGTTTCAGGTTCTTGAAGAACAGGGGCTGCGCTGGGCGGATAATGAAAGCAATCCGGGCGGCATCGCCAAGCTTTCCAACCTGATTGCCTATAGCGACCAGACACGCCTGCATGATGCCTTGGCCGACGGGGCCGTTGATGCCTTTGCGGTTGATCAGCCGATCTTCCACTGGGCGGCAAATAACCCGGAAAGCCCATGGCATGGCCGCATTGAAGTCCTGCCGGGTAATATCCTGCCGCTGCCTTATTACTATACTGCCGCGGTGGCCGCAGAACCGGCATCCTGGAAGTTGTTGTGCGCGATCAACGCATTCATTGCCGAGTTCCGTGGCACGTCTGCGCGCGCCGAGATCGAAAAACTGTGGCAGGGCCAGGCGCTTGAACATCATCTGACCTACAAGGACGAGGCCGGAAATCTGATCGGGGCCGATGAACTGGCAACCCTGTATCACGCTCATTGCCGCAAGTTCGGTATTGCCGAGTGCTAGCCATTGCAACGCAACACAAAATTCTGGTGTGCCGGTGCACGGCGCCCTACGAGATTTAAAAAGCATTGCAACTTCAAGGCATCACAGCACCGGTTATCAACTTTCATAATATGCTGCCTTGCAACATTTTCCACCCGACGATAGAGTTTCCTTATAAGAAATAAAAATTCACAAAATTCAGTGGCAGTGGTGAGGCTTTGAAAAATGGAAGAAACCATCTTGGCGCCGCGTGCGGACCTCGTTGATCAGGACGAACCGCAACAATCATCAGACACACAGCCCATGCAGGCGGATGCACCACCACAAGCCGACCAACTTGACGGGCTGATGCGCGGTATTTCCACGGCCCTTGATTACATTGAAAATCTTTTGAAATTCGCCAACACGGCGGGTGAAACCCAAGACAGCCTGATGCGCGAGATCGATGTGCGATCCAACAATCTGCGCACCGGTCTTGAACAAACGCGCCGCGAAATCGAAGAAAGCACCCATACCGCCAACGACGTTCAGGAAAGCACGCGCGCAACGGTCTCGTCGAAAACCGATGCCATTCGTGGCGACCTTGAAAAGATCAGTCAGGATTTGGAAACCAAGGCCGAAGGTGCGGCAAAGGTTCTGAGTGCGATTGAAGATATCGGCAAGGGGATCAAGTTGCTCGCCCTTAACGCCACGATCGAGGCCGCCCGCGCCGGTGACCATGGCCGCGGCTTTGCCGTGGTGGCCAAGGAAGTTGGCAATCTTGCACAAAGCACCATGCAGCGCACCAACGAGGCCGTCGATCTGATCGATCTGTCCGATGTCACCAAATCCCTGCGCGAAAGCATGGGAAATATCGGCAATGACCTTGATAGCCTGGGTGGTGAGATCGAAGAGGCACTTGGCGGGCTTAAGGATCGCTTTGCCCAGATGTCGGGACGCCTTGAACATATCAGCGGCCATAACCAGGTCGTGTTTGAACTGCTCGATGCCAGCAAAGACTCATCAGCCCGCACACGCAGCAAAGTAAGCTGGGCGTCAGGCGAAATCGCCAAACTGTCAAACTGCACCACCGATACAGCAAACGTATCGACCAAGCTTTCGCAGTTTCTGGCCGCCAGTTACATTCCCGAAGACCCGGCCTATGACCGCCTCGCCGATATCAAGGCGCGCGGAAAAATCCGCATCGCGATTGACCCGGCACTGGTCGGGGCATCGTTCCGCCCGCAAAAAGGTGGCCCGCTGCATGGTATTGATATCGACTATGCCGAGGCCTTTGCCAAGTCCATCGGCGTTGAGTGCGAGTTCATTGAACATCCGTGGGACCTTTTGACCGAACTTCTGTTTGTTGGCAAAAAGGCCGGACAACCACCCGCCGATGTTGTCTGGTGCGCCTTGCCGCCCAGCGATTTTTATAAGGGTGTCGCGTTCTCAGATACCTATACCTATCTGAACTTTTCGCTGATCCGCCGCCCGGACAATACATCAATCAACACCATTGCCGATCTTGAGGGCAGGGTACTGGGCACGGTTAATGACCCCGCCGCCCTTACCGTGCTTGAAGATGTTGGTCTTCGCTGGGCGGATAATGAAAACAAACCCGGTGGTATTGCCAAGCTTTCGAACATGATCGCCTATGGCGATATTTCGCGCGTGCATGACGCGGTTGCCGACGGGGCGATTGATGCCTTTGCCGGGGACCATCCTGTGTTTTACTGGGCATCGAAGAACCCGCAAAGCCCTTGGCATGGTCGTCTGGAAGTCCTCCCCAAACCGATCCTGCCGCACCCGTTTTTCTATGTCGCGGCAGTCGCAGCGGAACCTGCGTCCTATCCGTTGCTTTGCGCCATCAACGACTTCATTGCCGATTTCCGCAAGACGCCGAAACGGGCCGAGATTGAAAAGCTCTGGCAGGGCCAGCCGATTGAACATCATCTGACCTACAAGGACGAAACCGGTAATCTGATCGGGGCGGACGAACTTGCCAGCAGCTATCACGCCCATTGTCGCAAGTTCGGGATTTCGGCCGACTGAATGACTGATTAAAACGTCTGGCGTGATGACGGGGCTGGCACTATCATCAGGGCATGGCTGCAAACAAAAAATCCCTGCGACAACAACGCATTCTTGGCGAACTGGATCTCGAACCGGCACTTCGGATCGCAGATCTTGCCGAACGTTTGAATGTCTCGAATGAAACCATTCGACGCGACTTTGACGAACTGACATCGCAAGGACTGATCAACCGCACCTATGGTGGGGCAGTTCGCCGCCACGCCAGCGAACCGGGCCTGAATGAACGCCATCAGCTTCACATTGCCGAACGTGAAAGCATCGCCAAGCAATCCATCCCGGTTCTGGCAGGCGCACGCCACATCATGATCGGGTCGGGGGCAACCACGGTGCATGTCGCCAAACGCCTTGCCGTCACCATGAACGATCTTACCGTGATCACCCATTCCTTTGGTGTCGCCACGGTTCTTGCCATCAATCCGACGATCCGCGTGATCATGGCACCGGGCCTTTATCACGCGCAGGAAGGTGCGATGCATGGTGCACAAACCGTGCGGTTTTTAGAAAACTACCGGGTGGAATGGGCCATTCTTGGCGCAAGTGGCCTTGATGGGGATGGGGCGAGCGATGCCTTGATCGAGGCGGCTGACGTTTATTCCGTCATGATGGAACGCGCCACCCGCAGCATGATTGTTGCCGACCACACCAAGTTTAATCAGGCCTTTCCGGCGCGCTATTGCGACTGGACATCGGTCGATGTTCTGGTCAGTGATGAAAGCCCGATGGGTGTACTTGATGAAACCATCCGTGCCGGCGGCTGTACGATCAAAGCCCCGACGCGTAGCTAGCGACAAAAATCTTAGCGACAGGTCCGAAGCGACTTCGCCAGTGCCTCGATGAAGAAATCCACCTCGGACGATTTCAAACACAGCGGCGGGCGAATTTTCAATGTCTGGCCGTATTTCCCGGCCGCCCCGATCAGCACCCGGTTCTGGCGCATGGCGTTGATGATGTCACTAACCAGTTGCCCGCTGGGGTTTGCCGGATCACCATCGGGTGCCAGATCAACGCCAATGAACAATCCTGCACCGCGAACATCTGTAATCCGACCGTCAATATCGGCCAGATGCAGCAAGCCTTCACGCAATGACTTGCCACACAGGGCGGCATTGGCCTGAAGGTTTTCATCGCGGATGACATTCAAAACGGCAAGCCCGGTCGCCGACGCCACCGGGCTTGCCGCAAATGTGTTGAAATATCCGACATCGTCGCAAAATGCGCTAAGCAATTCCGGGCGGACAGCAATCCCCGCCATTGGAAAGCCATTGCCCATCGGCTTGCCCATGCTGACGATGTCGGGCACAAGATCGTGGCGGGCAAAACCCCAGAAGGCATCGCCGGTTCTGGCAAAGCCCGGCTGTACTTCATCGGCAATAAAAAGTCCGCCCGCCCGATGAACAACCGCAACCGCCAGACGCAGGAACCCGCGCGGATTGGAAAACACGCCGTCACTGGAAAAAATGCTATCGGCGATCAGGGCCGCAACCCCATATCCGCGATCTTGCAAAACCAGTGCGGCCTTGTTGACCTCATCTGCAAAACCAGCGGCGATATTATCGCCGTAGGTAAGCTTGCTGGGGGCTGGAATGGCAATCACGTGATCAGGCAATTGGCCACGTTTCAACGCCGATGGCGAAATGTCGGTCACCGCCGCCGTGTTGCCGTGATAGGCGGACTCAGTCACGATAAAACCACTGGCACCCGTCGCACGCTGGGCAATGCGCAACGCAAGGTCATTTGCCTCGCTACCGCTGCAGGTCAGAACGATGTTTTCAAGGTAATTCGGAAATGTCGCCTTCAGACGATCGAGATATTCCTCGGTCGTCTGGTGCAGGTATCGACTGTTGATATTAAGCTTGGCGGCCTGCTCGGACATGGCGGTCACCACGCGCGGATGGCAATGCCCGACCGAGGGCACATTGTTATAGAAATCCAGATAGCTGGTGCCATCCGCCGCCGTCATCCAGCAGCCTGATCCCGACACCATTTCAATCGGATCGCGGTAAAACAGAACCGATGCCGCGCCAAAGTTCCGGGTGCGGCGCGACAAAAGGTCATCACCCTCCTTGGTCTGTGCGAAAGACGTTTTGCCATCATAGGCGTTCATATCAAGGATGGGGCGTACAGGCTTCATTTCGCATTCTCGGCTGTCAGATAATCCTGCGCCATTTGCAGGGTCCCGGCGGTAAAGCCTGTGCCCATTTCCTGCGCGGTCGGTGTTTCCGGATGGCTTGCGATCCAGGCAGTCAAAAGCAGGCGACGCAGCATAACAAAGCTATCAAGCATCGCCACGTCACTGGCCGAAAACGGTGCAACGGTCCGGTATCCCTCGACCCAGGCTTCTTTCAATGCCGGAACAATCGGATCAAGTTCGATAAAGCTGATCGCGGCTGCAAAGTCATAGCCAAACCAGCCAAACCCACAGTCATCGAAATCAATCACACCCAGCCGGTCGCCATCGACCAGAAGGTTCGCCAGACGCAAATCGGCGTGGATCAGACCATATCGATCATTGCCCATCCCGAAAGACGCAAGCTTCTGATCAAGATGGCTGCACAGACGTTCAAGCAACGCCAGACCATCGTCATCAAGGCCCGGTGCGTCCCGCCAATCTCCCCAATGCGGATTGGCGCCAAGGGTGGTATCGAACGTCCAGCTTTTGCGCACAAAATTGACCGATCGCGTCCATTGCCGCGCATGTCCATGCAGGCGCGCACTGATCGCGCCCAGCTTGAAAAATCCATCAACCAGCGCCTCATCAGCGGAGGGTTCAGCGCCACGCATAAAATCAAACGCGACCACATGGCGACTGACCCCGCCCTGATCAAACTCGGCAACCAGTGACCCGTCACTGCGCATGCGTGGCTTGGGTGTTTCGACAATGTCACTGGCCCGAAGCGCATTGATCCAGGCGAGTTCAGATTCAATTTCCGCACGGGTGTGATAGCCCGGCCGATGAACACGCAGGATCAGTTTTGCACCGCTATTTGGATCGGTTGCCAAAAAGGTCGCATTTTCCGAAACGGTCAGAAGCGACACCTCGGCATCCGGCCCCATGCCCCAACCAGGCAGGACCGATATGGCGCCCTCTTTCAGGACATCAATCATGTTGTCATCGTAAATGCCGCCCAATTGATGCCTCCTGCCGCTATCTCGTGACCGTCTTGAAACGGAAGTTGCGCCCCGTTTCAGGACCATCTCAGTGTCATTTTGTGAATAATGAGGCACAAAATGTGTAACTTGCAACATTTTTTGTTGCATCACGGAATATTTCGACCAATCATCAAGAAAACATAACGCAGCGCACAATCAGGGAACCGGCAATCCGCAGCACATCGCAAAGCTGACGCATTGCCCAATGACTTCACGAAAGGATCGACCATGCTGACTTCGATTTCCGGCAAAAGCGTCATCGTCACCGGTGGCTCAAAGGGCATTGGCAAGGGCATCGCCAAGGTATTTGCCATCAAGGGCGCAAAGGTTATGATCGCCGCCCGCACCGAAAAGGACGCGGCCGCGACGGTGGATGAAATCAAGGCCGCCGGGGGCACCGCCGATATGTTCCTGTGTGATGTCTCGGATTTCGATCAGGTAAGCGCGCTTGCCGACTACACCGCCAAAACCTTTGGCGGAATTGATATCCTGTGTGCCAATGCTGGCATCTTTCCGCAGGTCAAGATGGTCGATATGACGGCGGATGACTGGGATCAGGTGATGTCGACCAACCTTAAAAGCAGCTTCCTGTGCGTGAAGGCCTGCATTCCCTATTTCGAAAAAAGTGGCAAGGGCCGCGTGGTGATCACGTCCTCAATCACCGGGCCGGTCACCGGTTATCCGGGGTGGTCGCATTATGGCGCGTCAAAGGCCGGCCAGCTTGGCTTTATCAAGACCGCTGCCATGGAATTGTCGCGCTATAACACGACAATCAATGCCGTCATGCCCGGCAATATCATGACAGAGGGCCTGGCCGATCTTGGCGAGGATTATCTGAGCTCGATGGCAAACTCGATCCCGCTGAAACGTCTGGGCAGTGTCGAGGATATCGCCAATGCCGCCCTGTTCTTTGCATCCGATGAAGCGGCCTATATCACCGGCCAGCAAATCGTGGTCGATGGTGGTCAGATCCTGCCGGAATCGCTTGAGGCACTTGAAGAAATCTAAGGCTTCATCCTGCAAAAATGGCATAGAACGACAAAGCCCGCATCCGGTTCACCAGATGCAGGCTTTGTGTGTTTTCGGGCTTAGGCCAAACCGTATTGGCTGCGCACGACACCGGAATTGTATCGCTCGGACGCCAGAAGACGGGGTTTGATGCCCCCGGCGTCACGCCCGAACAACGAAATGCCAGAGCCCAGCACTTCCGGGATGGTGAAGATATCAAGCTGATCGGCAAAGTCGCCAAACAGGAACTGTGTCACCACACTGCCCCCGCCGACGACCCAGATGTCACCATCCGCCGACCGCCGGTCGCGCAATTGATCGACCAGTTCGATGATACTCCCGCCATACGCCTCGGTATTGGCAGGCCGCTCTTTGGGCAGTTCGCGGGAAGTCAAAACGATTGTGCGGCGGGCCTCATAGGGCCAGTCGCCAAATTCCATCACCTGATCAAAGGTGTTTCGCCCTATGATCAGCGTACCGACGGAGTCCAGAAAGTCATCAAAGCCGAACTCGGCCGGGTCATATTCCCCCAACCAGTCCACCGCACCATTGGCACGCGCAATGAATCCATCCAGACTGACCGCGATGTATATGCGGAACAGTTTTTTGCTCATGTCTATGTCCAACCGATATTGGGGTCTTTGCCCCTATTTTTAGTCGGCAAATCATAGCAAAACACCAACCTCAAGTCGCAAGAAACAAAAACAGAAAACCGTCTAATTTACATTGCAGATGCCTAAAAGCCCGGTTTTCCGCCCTATTCTTAAGAGTTGGGATCAGCACTCCACAACGTTGACATTGACCGCAAGACCGCCCTGACTGGTTTCCTTGTACTTGCTTTGCATGTCGAGTCCCGTCTGGCGCATGGTCTCGATCACCTTATCAAGCGACACGGTATGCTGTCCGTCACCGCGCAATGCCAGACGTGCTGCATTGATCGCCTTGACCGCACCCATGGTGTTGCGTTCGATGCACGGCACCTGCACCAGACCGCCAATCGGATCACAGGTCAGGCCAAGGTTATGTTCCATACCGATCTCGGCGGCGTTTTCGACCTGTTCGGGCGTTCCGCCCAGCACCGCACACAACGCGCCAGCCGCCATCGAACAGGCAACACCGACCTCGCCCTGACAGCCAACTTCGGCCGCCGAGATTGAGGCGCGCTTTTTATAGATCGACCCTATGGCCGCCGCGGTCAGAAGGAATTCACGAATTTTGTGCTGATTGGCGTTGGCACCGAACTTTTCGTAATAGCGCAGAACGGCGGGAATAACGCCTGCGGCCCCGTTGGTCGGTGCGGTCACAACCCGCCCGCCTGCAGCATTTTCTTCGTTCACGGCAAGGGCATACAGATTGACCCAGTCAATCACCGTTAACGGATCACGCAGGCCGGCTTCGGGCTTTTCGGTCAGTTCCTTGTAAAGGTTTGATGCCCGGCGTTTGACATTCAGGCCACCGGGCAAGATACCGTCAGTGCGGATGCCACGGTCAATGCAGCTCATCATCGCGTCATGAACGCGATCAACAAAGGCGATGGTTTCATCGGCGCTGCGCCAGCTTTGCTCGTTCTCCATCATGATTTCCGCGATGGAGCGCCCTTCACGCTTGCAGATTTCCATCAGTTCATCGGCGGACGAGAACGGAAATGGCAAGGTGATGTTATCGCCGGAATATTCCGCACCGTGATCGTCACTGGATACGATAAAGCCACCCCCGACCGAGAAATATTCCTGGGTATGGATTTTCACGCCATCGCGGTCAAAGGCGGTAATGCGCATGCCATTGGGATGCTGCGGAAGGGTCTCGGTGAAATGAAACACCAGATTGGTATCGCGGTTAAACGCAACCGGATACTGCCCATAAAGCTGCAACTGGCTGGTTTCATCAATCGCCTTCACAGTCGGCACGATATCATCAGGATCGATATTGCGCGGGCGCTTGCCATTCAGGCCCATGATCACCGCGGTATCGGTTGCGTGCCCCTTGCCGGTCAGGGCAAGCGATCCATAAAGATCAACCACGACACTGCCGGTCTTTTGCAAAAGATTGCGCGCCTCAAGCTCAAGGCAGAAACGATACCCCGCGCGCATCGGGCCAACCGTATGCGAACTCGAAGGACCGATACCTATCGTGTAAAGGTCAACAACCGACAGGTTGACGTCATGTTGGGATTTCTTTTGCGATCCCGAAGTGGGATCGGTCGCGGGATTTGTCATCAAGGGCCTCCTTCACGGCTCAATAACGCGCTTGTTTTCGCGCTGTTTACGAACCGGTGTTTTTGCCCCCTCTGTCCCTTGACCTGAGATTATCCGCCCTGCCCGATCAAGATCGGCTTGGGGCGTTCATCCTTCGGTGGAAACCTGACCAGCGCTTTCTCCCAGGCGCTTTTTGGTTTCTCTCTCCAGAGCCTCTTCCGTGACGGTCCATCTGCCTGAGAGTGTTTATGAGGCATTGCTCCTTCGGCGCCGCACATCATGCAAATCGCGTGATATCCGAACTCTCCCGTCACGGTGCGAGATAACATTTCTGCCACCTCAGAGGTTCACCGTCAGATTGAACACTATCTGCGTCTTTAGACACTGTCAAAAGAACTGGTTTGCATCTGCAAAATTTTCTGCGGCAGATGCTGTTAAGCAACGGTAATCGTGCTAAATTGCCCGGGTAATTGATGTACCTGTCGTGCGCGAAGACTGACCCACCCTGTCCGCATGGCGGGATTGATGGCGAAAGAGCCCGTAAGTCACCATATTTACGGGACATTCAGCCTTTTCCTTTATCTGTGGGGTTTATGAACGTGACTGTATCGAATTCCGTAAAGCGCCCGCGCCCTGTGGTGCTGTGCATTCTGGACGGCTGGGGTTATCGCGAAGAAAGCAAGGACAACGCTGTCGCCCTTGCCAACACGCCTGTCTGGGATGACCTTTACGCCAACAATCCGACCGGGTTCCTCAAGGCCTGTGGTCTGGATGTTGGCCTGCCCGAAGGTCAGATGGGCAACTCGGAAGTCGGTCACATGAACCTGGGTGCTGGCCGTGTGGTCATGCAGGAACTGCCCAAAATTGACGAGGCCGTCAAAACCGGCACCATCGCCGATACCGACACCGTCAAAAAGATCATCGCCAAACTTTCCGATTCCAAGGGCGTTTGCCATATCGCGGGTCTTCTGTCCGAAGGCGGGGTGCATTCCCATCAGGCCCACATGGCGGCCCTAGCCAAGATCATTGCGAGTGCCGGTGTGCCGGTAAAAATTCACGCCTATCTTGATGGCCGTGATACCGCACCGAAAAGTGCCGCCAAGTTCCTTGAGAAATTCCGCGCCCTGATCGGCGATGCTGATGTTGAAATCGCCACCGTCACCGGCCGTTATTACGCCATGGACCGCGACAATCGCTGGGAACGCGTAAGCCAGGCCTATTTCACCATGGTTCAGGGCAAGAATTACGCCGATGGCCGCAGTGCTGACAGTGCGGAGGCCGCGATTGCCAACGCCTATGAAGCCGGCACCACCGATGAATTCGTTCTGCCGACCGTGATTGGCGATTATGACGGCATAAAGGATGGCGACGGCCTTCTGATGACCAATTTCCGGGCGGACCGCGCACGTGAAATCCTTTCCGCCCTTTGCGCTCCGGAATTTGACGGCTTTGATCGCGGCACGCCGGTCAAGTTCGCCGTTCAGGCCGGGATGGTCGAATATTCGTCCGAACATGCGAAATACATGGATGCGATCTATCCGCCGCAGACCCTGCCAAACATCTTTGGTGAAGTGGTTTCCAAAGCCGGCATGAAGCAGCTTCGCATCGCCGAGACGGAAAAGTACCCGCACGTGTCGTTCTTCTTTAACGGCGGCGAAGAACAGGTATTCGAGGGCGAGGACCGCATTCTGGTCGCCTCCCCCAAAGTTGCGACCTATGACCTGCAGCCGGAAATGTCGGCACCGGAAGTGACCGAAAAACTGGTCGCTGCCATCAAGTCGGAAAAATACGACACAATCATCCTGAACTTTGCCAACCCGGACATGGTCGGCCATAGCGGCATCCTTGAAGCCGCGATGAAGGCCGCGGAGGCAGTTGATACCTGCCTTGGCAAGGTGATCGACGCGATCAAGTTGGTCGGCGGCGTCGCCTTTGTCACCGCTGATCACGGCAACTGCGAAGTGATGGTTGATCCGGAAACCGGCGAACCGCACACGGCACATACACTTAATCTCGTTCCGACCATCCTTGTTAACGGTCCGGAAGGGGTAACATTGGAAGATGGTCGTTTGGCCGATGTCGCACCGACCTTGCTGCAATTGCTTGGCGTGCCGCAACCGGCAGAAATGACTGGTAAACCCTTGCTTAAGGGCCTGAAACAGAATGACGCGCTTCTTGCGAGCTAAGTTAGCTTATGAGATCGCCCTGCCTGCGCTGATCGCTTTTGCGGTTTTTGCTGCAGGCGGGGCTGCGCCTTCTTTTGCCCAATCGCTGCAAAAGGTTGATCAGCAACTTGATCAACTTGAAAACCAGCTTTCCGAACAACAAAAACAGGAAGAGTTCCTGTCGCGCAAATCACGGGAACTCTGGACCGAGGAACAAGCCCTTCAGTCCGAGGCGATATCTGTCGCCAGACGCACCCAGCGCCTTGAAACGACGCTGACCGAACTGGAAGATCAGCTCGAAACCCTTGAAGCACGTGAAAAGGTCGCGGCCACCAGCCTTGAAGACAAGGCCGGGCAGTATGCCCGCATCCTGATGGCCCTGCAGCGCCTGTCGACCACCCCGCCCGAAGCGGTCATTGCCCTGCCGACATCACCGCAGGATACGTTACGTTCGGCGGTATTGCTTAAGGCCGCTCTGCCCGGGGTCGAACAACATGCCCGCGATCTGCGCAAGGAACTGGGCGAGATTGCTACGCTGCGCGAAGATATTCGCAATCGACGCAGCGAATTGGCCGCTGCCACCCAGGAATTGCAGCAAGAACGCGCGTCCCTTGCCGCCCTTCTGGATGAAAAGCGCCACCTGCGTGCCCAGACAGAGGCCGAAGCCGAGGAAGCCGCCAAGGCCGTAAGTGTGCTTGCCGATGAAGCCAAATCGCTGGGCGAGCTTTTGCGCAATCTGGAAAATCGTGCTGAAGGGCTGCCACGCCCGCGCGCCCGTCCGGAAGTTCGTGTTGCGACACGTACCGAACCGGATGCAGACACTCTTGGTACGACAACAATTGCCAAAAACACACCGCCACCGCCGCCCGAAAGCAAATCTGATGCGGGCAATTCCGGTGGTAACGATACAAGCGAAGAAGAATTCGCTGTTGGCAGCTCGATCACACTGGCACAAGGCAACCTCCGCATGCCCGCCAGTGGTAAAGTGGTTACACTTTTTGGTGAAAAATCACGCGGCCCGGATGGTTTGACCGTAAACAGATCCAAGGGAATTGAGATCAGCACACGCGCAAATGCGCAGGTTGTCTCACCTTTTGACGGCAAAGTTGTCTTTGCTGGCCCCTTCCGCGGGTATGGCCGACTCTTGATTATCGAACACGGCGAAGGATACCATAGCCTTATCGCCGGTTTTGATCGGCTGGACAGTGTGGTAGGACAATATCTATTGGCGGGCGAACCTGTTGGTATTATGGGTGAAACTTCGCCAAAACTATATCTGGAGATGCGCCAGAACGGGGAAGCAATCAATCCGCTTCCATGGCTGGCCTCGAAAAACGGCAAGGTAAGTGGATGAAAACCTCACGATTGGCAGTACTCGCACTCGCGACCGGCATGACTATCGGCCTTGCGTCGCCAGTTTTGGCGCAATCTTCAACCTCCTCGGCTGAGACCTATCGGCTGCTCAACCTGTTTGGCGACGTGTTCGAACAGGTCAAAAGCAAATATGTCGAAGAAGTCGATGACAAAAAACTGATCGAAGCGGCCATCAACGGCATGCTGACATCGCTTGATCCGCATTCCTCCTATCTTAATATGGATAATTTCGAAGAAATGCAGGTCGATACCCGCGGTGAATTCGGTGGTCTAGGCATCGAAGTCACGATGGAAGACGGTTTTGTCAAAGTCATCGCGCCGATCTATGACACGCCCGCCGAAAAGGCTGGCCTTCAGCCGGGCGACTTTATTACGCATATCGATGGCACCGCCATTCGCGGCATGACGCTGAATGACGCGGTTGAGATGATGCGCGGCAAGGTCAATACCGACATCGTCCTGACCATCATCCGCAAGGGTGAACAGGCACCATTTGATGTCACCCTGACCCGTGCGGTGATCAAGATCCAGTCTGTCCGCGCCGAACCGAAAGACGATATCGGCTATATCCGTATCACCAAATTCAACGAACAGACCGCCAGCGGCCTGCAGCGCGCCATTGCCGACATGCGCGAAGAAATCGGCCCGGAAATCAAGGGTCTGGTGATTGACCTGCGCAACAACCCGGGCGGCTTGCTTGATCAGGCAATTTCGGTTTCCGATGCCTTCCTTGATAAGGGTGAAATCGTATCGACCCGTCCGCGTGATACCGAAAACACCGAGCGGTACAACGCACGCAGCGGTGACCTCAGCGAAGGTTTGCCGATTGTGGTTCTGATCAATGATGGTTCTGCCTCGGCATCCGAAATTGTTGCCGGCGCCCTTCAGGATCACCGCCGTGCGGTCATTATGGGTACGCGAAGCTTTGGCAAGGGGTCGGTCCAGACCATCCTGCCGATGCCCGGTAACGTAGCCCTTCGTCTGACCACGGCGCGATATTACACGCCGTCAGGCAAATCCATTCAGGAAGTCGGCA
This sequence comes from Thalassospira indica, assembly GCF_003403095.1. Classification (NCBI taxonomy): domain Bacteria; kingdom Pseudomonadati; phylum Pseudomonadota; class Alphaproteobacteria; order Rhodospirillales; family Thalassospiraceae; genus Thalassospira; species Thalassospira indica. Next base: position 4,206,539 of record NZ_CP031555.1, read on the forward strand.
TTGTGCCAGACATCATCGTTCCGCAGGCACGTGTCGAAAGCATCGAGGCGGATACCCGTCGCTCCGAAGCATCGCTTAGTGGCGCCCTTCGCAACGAGGACGAAGGCATCACAGATGCGGAACAGGATGCAAATTCCCGCCGTGACGAGGCCGAACAGCTGGCGATTGATGATTATCAGCTGTCGCGTGCACTTGACATGATCCGGGGTATTTCGCTGTTTGGCCCGCGTCCGAATGGGTAAGGTTGGACCCGGCATCGTGAGAGACTAGTTGCGCGTGTTCAGGAAAATCCTAAATTCCTTGCCGTTCCGAAAGAAAAAGAACGGTGACATCGACGAGGACATGGCCAGTGATTTGGCCGACGACCTTGGCGACGGGATGACTGACGCCGACGACGAAGACAACGTCAATCTCGATGACCTGCCCTTTAATGAACTGCCGATCGAAGTGCAGTTCAAACGAATGCCAAAGCGGCCGAAATCCCGGCGTAGCTGGCTTTCGAAACTGCTGATCATTACCCTGTTCCTGTCGCCGTTTTGCGCAACAGCAGTCGCGATGATCCCGGTGCTTGATCCGGAAACCGGCTGGCGGCTGTTTCATGCTGGCGGGCCGGAAGCCATGATCACGGTTCCGGGCACCGAACGCGAACTGCAAGAAGAAATCGCGCGCGGCGTTAAGGACATTCAGGATCGCGATCGCGCCGCGATGGAGGCTGCCAACGGCGCAAATGGCCAAGGCCAGTCGGCCGAAGACATTGCTGGCAACCTTGATGGCGTTTCCGACCTGATCGGAACACCGGGGGCAACCGATGGCACCGGTGATGGCGCCCCGACACCAGAAGAACTCGCCGCCCTGATCGAGGAAGAAGGATCGTTTGACGAACCAATCGACCCCGATCCCTTGCGCCCGGCGCCGCTGCCCGGTCTTGACGAAGAAGGCAGCTTTGGCCGTATCCCGCGCATTGGCGATGATGGCACCACACCGTTTGAAGCCTACAAACGCCCGTTCGAACTGCCCGAAGGTACCCCCGTTGTAGCGGTGATGCTGACCGGTGTTGGCCTGAATGAAGAGCGCACCGACGCGGCCATCAATGATCTGCCCCTGAACATTTCACTGGCGATTTCGCCCTATGCCCGCGATTTGCAAACGGTTGCCCGCGAAGCACGCGCCATGGGCCACGAGGTCTTCCTTGAACTTCCGATGGAACCGGCGGACTTCCCGCTGTCAGACCCCGGACCGCGCGCACTTTTGACATCCCTGTCAGAGGGTGAAAACCTTGTCCGTCTGGAATGGTTGCTGGCACGCTTCCCCGGCTATGCTGGCCTTGTCAGCCGTCAGGGATCGAAGTTCGGCAGCCTCGACAGCGCCATTCGTCCGGTGATCGAATTCATTTCGCGTACTGGCCTGATGTATGTCGAAGGCACCGGAAGCGGTGTCGCCAGCTATGGCGCGCAACTGGCGGCAAACGACGGAACACCGAATGCGATCAGCAATGTCATCATCGATGACACGCCAAGCCGCCGCCACATCGATAGGCGGCTGGCCGAACTGGTCGAGATCGCCAAACGCAATGGCGTTGCCGTCGGGATTGCGCAATCCTATCCGGTGACGATCCAGCGACTGCGCAACTGGGCCTTCCGCCTGAAACGTCAGGGCGTTGTTCTGGTCCCGGTTAGTGCCGTATCAGGCCAGCAGGTCACGCCGCAATCTGCCGACGAGGCAGAGGCCGCCCGCCTTGAAGCCGAAGAACGCGAACGTGAGGTCATGGCCGAACAGGCAGAGCAGGAAGAAGCACTTTCGGAACCTGCCGGTCCGGCGGAGCCCGACGAACCCGCCAACACAATCGAGAACTAATGACAGATGCTGGTACCCCAGCCCTGTCAGTCAGGAGCAGTCATGGCAAAGAAGTCCGATACCCCGAACGCAGACAAAGTCACGGCAGATGATCTTCCTTATCGGCCATGCGTCGGTATTGCCCTGTTTAACGCAGACGGATTGGTCTGGATGGGGAACCGTTTCGGGTTTGAAGGCGCCTGGCAACTGCCGCAAGGCGGCATTGATGACGGCGAAACGCCGATTGAGGCCGCCATGCGTGAACTCAAGGAAGAAATCGGCACCGACAAGGCCGAAATCATTTCCGAAACACCGAACTGGCTGACCTATGATCTGCCCGAACACCTGATCGGCAAGGCATTCAAGGGCAAGTATCGCGGCCAGAAACAGAAATGGTTCGCCATGCGCTTTACCGGCAAGGACAAACACATCAATATTGATGTCCCGGATCCGGAATTTGACAGCTGGCGCTGGAACGACCTGGCGACCCTGCCGGATCTTATCGTGCCGTTCAAAAGGCCGGTTTATTTACAAATTGCCGCCGAGTTTCATGACATACCGCAAAGAATTCGCGAAAAGGGTCAGGCATAAGACGATGTTTGCGGTTTGATCGCAGTACAGTTTTCGATAAATTTGAATAACAAACATTCGGCTTAGAGGAGTTCCAACATGGGTATGGATCGGTTGATCTTTGGTGTTCTGACCATCGTGGTCGGTCTTTTCGGCCTGTTTTACGCGTCAGGTTCGCAGGACGGTTATTCCTACTTCGTCGGACTTGCGATGTTCATTGGTGCCGTGCTGTTCATGTTCCATCTGATCAAGGGCCATTATGACCAGCTTGAAGCGTCCGATCACTGATCGCTGCGTTTGATGTGTCATCGGATTTCTGCGCCCCAACCTCTGGTCTGGGGCGCTTGTTTTTGTCTGCACCTCTCCTCGATGCTTCAAATGACATCCGAAACGCGATAAGACTTTCCCCATGAGCAATACACACTGGGATCCTGCCCGTTACGGTCTGTTTGGCAATGAACGCCTGCGACCGGCCATCGATCTGATTTCGCGTTTGCCCAAACCGGCAAGCGGGTTTTCACCCCGTCATATTGTCGACCTAGGCTGTGGCCCGGGTTCGGTAACGGCACTGCTTGCCGACGCATATGGATCCAGCGATCCTGACGGACCGCGCATCACCGGTGTTGATTCGTCTGACGAAATGCTTGAAACCGCGCGCAAGCGGGGTGAAAATATCACCTGGCAAAGGGCCGACATCGCCGACTGGCAACCGGACGCGCCAGTTGATCTGCTGTTTTCCAATGCGGCCCTGCACTGGGTGCCCGATCACTCAAAGCTGTTTCCGCACCTTCTTGAACATCTTCGCCCCGGCGGCATCATTGCCATTCAGGTGCCCAACAATTTCCTGGCGCCCAGCTACCAGTTGATCGGCGAAGCCGGCATGGACTGGCGCAAGGAAGTGGCAACCGCCATGCATGCGGCCCGCATCATGCGCCCGGGTGATTATTTCGATGTGCTGACACCTGCATGTGATGAAGTCGACCTTTGGCAAACCCAATATTGTCACGTGCTGACCGGGCCAGATGCGGTCTATAACTGGACCAGTTCAACCATCCTGCGTCCGGTCATGGATGCCCTGCCCGATGACGAAGCGCGCGCAAAATTCACTGCGAAATACAAGGAGCGGCTTAATCAGGTCTATCCGCCACGCGATGACGGACGTACCCTGTTTCCGTTCAATCGCCTGTTCATGATCGCCCGCAAGAAGTCCGCCTGACGATCCGAACAAGACATCCCTGACAAGGAGTATCCCATGGCCGATTTTCGCGAACATTTCGTCAAATGCTGTGGCTATGAAGTCCATGTCAGGGCATGGGGCGATCCGGCCAATCGGCCGCTTCTGATGATGCACGGGCTGGCACGTCTGGCCGATGATTTTGACCATGTCGCGCCGCATTTCACCGACAAATACTATGTTCTTTGCCCATCAATGATCGGGCGGGGATTTTCCGGCTGGGCCAGCGATCCAGACGCGGAATATACTGTGCCCTTCTATGTTGCGCAGATGTTTGAACTGCTTGATCATTTCAACATCGATACCTGCGACTGGATTGGTACATCCATGGGCGGTCTGATTGGTCTTTATGCCACAACCGAAGTTGCCGGACGCATCGAACGGCTGGTGCTTAATGACATTGGCCCCGAACTTGATCCTGTTGCGGTTGCGCGTATCAAATCCTATGTCGGGGCGTCCCCGGAATTTGAAACCATCGACGAGGTCGAACAGCTTGTTCGGCTGGTTTATGCATCCTTCGGGGTGGCCGATGATGCGACATGGGCCTTTTTGGCATCACGTTCCGTACGTCGCCTGCCCAATGGCAATTTCATGATGCATTACGACCCGCAAGTGATGCGGGTTTTCGCCGAACATATTGATAAATTTGATGCTTGGGCCGAATTTGAAGCCCTGCCCTGCCCGGTTATGCTGATCAGCGGCGAACAGTCCGATCTGATTCCGAAATCCATCGTCGATAAAATGAAACAGAAAAAACCACAAATGCCGGTTTTTGCAGTGGCGAACTGCGGGCACGCACCCCACTTAAATAATAAAGCGCAAATCGACGCAATTCGGGACTTTCTGAGCACGAGCACATCCTGACCGGCAATCCCCGGTAAAACCCAGGATCAAGTCACGCCGGAAAACCCCGTCCGTCAAGAACCCGATGAAGTTTGCTACGCGCCAAGAACGCAGCAAGGGTTCAACGGTTGTTGGTTGGGACCGACAAAATCAAACCATTCAAGCGTCCGGCAAAGGACGCAGTCTGGCTGTTGCCTCGATTGCTGTGGTTGTTTGATCACCTGTGGGCACAGGCGACATGAAAAAGCTGCATTGGCCAAATTGGGCAAAAAGACACCGGATATGGATATTTCTGACGGCTTTGCTGCATGCGGGTCTGGTTCAGACCCCCTCGGCTTTTGCCCAGTCGCTGCAAACTGAACCAACATCGCAAACCGGCGTTACGTTGATCCCGGGCGGCAGCGCATTTGGCCCCGGCGGTATTTCATCCTCAAACCCAACCGGCTTTGATCGCACCTTTACCCCGTCGGCGCGCTATGGCCTGACACTTGGTCCCGATGCAACAGATCCTCACAATCCGGCACAGTACTGGCTTGAATTCGGTGGTACGCCGCGTTCTGATCACGGCATGAATGCCCAAATCGGGTTTGGCTATTCACCGACCCCTGATGTTGGTTTTACCGTCGGACCGTTCGTTGATCTTGATGCCGCGACACCGGGCAATTTTGGTGTTTACCAGACCGATGCATTCGGTATGCAACATCGTGCGCGTCCAAGGTTCGGTTTTACCGGTACAGGCTTGACCAACGATGCCGGACTTGCCGGCTCACTGTCTTACATGCCGCTCGAAGATATCTGGATCGGTCTGCATGGCTCGGTTTCACGTGATTTGACCACAACGAGCCCCAATGACGGTCTACTTGATGGCATTGATGCCATGTTGGGGCTGACGGCCAGATACCGGATCCAGTTCTGATCATGCGGTTGCGCACCGTATGCCAACGCCCCTGACAATTCCCAATTCGGATGTTGCGCAGCGCTGGCAGTGCTGTATGACTGTTTGAAAGCAAACCAACGGGACATCCAGACACGCATGAGCCATTCGCTCCCTCCTGAACACGCTGTACTTGGACCACCATTCGATGCCTGCAATGAACTGGCAGCCGCAAAGAATGCCAATCTGTATCGTGCCGCAATGCGCCTTTCGCCCGAACGGCAGCGTTTCTTTCTGGCAGCCTATGCCTCGATGCGTGTGATCGACGATATCGTCGATGACGGGTTCCTTGAACTTCCCGATGCCGAGCGCGATGCCCAACGCGAATTTGTCCTGCAAACCATTCATCAATGGCAAGCACAGGTCATCGCCTCCAAGGCAGATCTGGATAATCCTCTGCCCGAAAACGGCCCTTTGTCGTCTGAGGTCTATCAGGCCCTGCGCCTGACCTTGGGACGCAGCGACCTTCCCGCAGATCCATGGATCGAACTGGCTGACGCGCTTCATCGTGACATCGCCGAAGAACCGATGGACGAATGGGAAGATTTTATCGCCTATTGCGAAGGTGCAACCGCGGCACCGGCATCAATTTTTGTTTATCTGTTGTCGGCCCGTTATGACGCAGAGATCGGCTATACCTCGCCACTGACCAACCCGCCGCTCTATCACGCACGGGACATGGCGATCTTTTGCTATATCATCCACATCCTGCGCGACCTGCCCGAAGACATCAAAGGCCCCGACCGCCTTGTCACCATCCCCTCGGAAGTCCTGATCGCTGCCGACATCACCCTTGGTGAAATCCGCAATGCCATCGGCCAGGGCAAATATGGTGATCTCGATTATCTCGGTAAAATCCTGCTCGAACATGCCTGGGAGCATTTCGAAACCGGGCAAGCCAGATCGGGTGAGTTGTTGTCGGTTCTGGACACGGACGAGGCCGATACCTTATCGCGTCTGTTCACAGTCTATATCGAACTGGGCGGAGCCATGATGGAAAACGGCTATGCGGGGTTCCTGACCGAACGCGATGAAATCATGCAAAGCACGGCCCAGAACAGCCTGCCTGACGTCAAAAAGGACTAGGTTTCCAAAACGCGTTGCAAAAGAAAACCCCGCCAAGTTGGCGGGGTTTGTTGTTTTGTACTCAAACCAAACGGCTTAGCCGGCGCGAAGGGCTGCCACACCCGGAAGGGTTTTGCCTTCCAGCCATTCCAGGAACGCACCACCCGCGGTCGAGACATAGGAAAATGCCTGATCGGAATCGGCATGACGCAGGGCTGCGACTGTGTCGCCACCGCCTGCAACCGACAGAAGCTTGCCGGCCTTGGTCAGTTCCGCGGCATGCTGGGCGACCGAAACGGTTGCGGTGTCAAACGGGGTAATTTCAAACGCACCCAACGGGCCGTTCCAGACCAGCGTTTCACAAGTCTCAAGACGCTTGTTCAGGTCTTCGATGGTTGCCGGACCGGCATCAAGGATCATGCCGTCTGCTGCGACGTCGTTGATGTCGCAAACGTCATGCGGCGCGTTGGCGGCAAATTCCTTGGCCACCAGACCATCGACCGGCAGGACGATTTCGCAATTGGCGGCTTCGGCCTTTTTGAAAATCTCACGCGCGGTATCAAGCAGGTCATGCTCGCACAGGGACTTGCCAACATTGACACCCTTGGCTGCCAGGAAGGTGTTGGCCATGCCACCGCCAATCACCAGCTGATCGACCTTGGCAACAAGGTTGCCCAGCAGATCAAGCTTGGTGGAAATCTTCGCACCGCCAACAATCGCCATCACCGGATGCTTCGGTGCTTCCAGTGCATTGCCAAGCGCTTCAAGCTCAGCCTGCATCAGACGACCGGCATAGGCCGGAAGCGCGCGTGCCAGACCCTCGGTCGAGGCATGTGCACGGTGCGCACAGGAAAACGCGTCATTGACATACATATCGCCAAGTTTTGCCAGCTCAGCAACAAAGGCCGGGTCGTTCTTTTCTTCTTCGGCGTGGTAACGCAGGTTTTCCAGAAGGGCGATCTCGCCGTCTTTCAGGCTGTTGACCACGCTTGCCGCTGCGTCACCGATGCAGTCATCCGCAAACTTCACCGGACGGCCAATCTGCTTGGCAAGGGCATCGGCAACCGGTTTAAGGCTCATTTCCGGGACGCGCGCACCTTTGGGACGACCGAAATGCGTAATTACCACCAGTTTCGCCCCGGCATCCGCCAGTTCGATCAGGCCCGGTACGGTGCGGTCGATACGAGTCGTATCGCCAACAACCCCATCCTTCATCGGAACGTTAAGATCAGCGCGCAGCAAAACGCGCTTGCCAGCGACATTGACACCGTCAAGCGTATTGAAGTCAGCCATTATCTGAACCTGCTTTTGAGTTTCACAAGAGACGGGATTGGGTGTCCCGACATGGATTGAACCAAATCCTGATGCGCCTTGTTTTGCCCGATCACCTCATCCGACGCAAGGCCAGATCAAACCGGTCAAAAGACCAATCAGGAAAACCTGATCAGTGGTTTCCTAGAAGGGACGCATGCAAAAAGCCAGAAAAACTGGTCGCGACCGGGCCGGTCATCAACACATGATCATCGGGCAGCCATTCAATGGTCAGTGGCCCGCCATCAAGGATCACTTCGACCTTGCGACCGGTCAGGCCACGACGTGCCGCCGCAACACCAGCCGCACAGGCGCCAGTCCCGCACGCACGGGTTACGCCGACACCGCGTTCCCAAACACGCATCCGGATCTTGTTTTCATCAATGATGCTGCAAACTTCGATATTGGCGCGTTCCGGGAACATTTCATGATGTTCAAGCACCGGACCGAATTTCTCGATATCAATGGACTCGACATCATCAACAAAGAAAACACCATGCGGGTTGCCAACATTGACAGCCACCGCATCTGAAAGCGGGCCGAGTGAAAGCGGAATGTGGTTGGTATCGACCGCATCGGACAGCGGAATATCACGCCAGTCCAGTTTGACCTGCCCCATATCAACCGTGACACGGCCATCGGCCAAGCCATTGGCATCCAGCAAACCGACAACGGTTTCAATGATCACGTCTTTGCGGCCAAGTTCGCCCATGACGATATTGGCCACGCAGCGGGTCGCATTGCCACACGCCTGTACCTCGCCGCCATCATTGTTACGGATGCGCATAAAGGCATCTGCCAGATCATCGCGGGCCGGTTCGATGACGATCAACTGATCGCAACCGACCCCGGTTTTGCGATCGGCAATACGGGCAGCGGTCGCGTCATCAAGATCAAGCACAGCAGGATCGCGTCGTCCGTCAAAGACAACGAAATCATTTCCCAAACCATGCATTTTGACAAAAGGAATACCGTTCATACCCGCCTTATAGTCGTGATTCCAAAGCACGTCCATATGTGGGTTATTCACAGTGTCGCGCAACCTCGCCCTGATCAAACCCGGCGATGCGACCGTCTGTGATGACGGATCAGGAAAAACCAGCATAACCACATGACAACCGAAACTGTCGCAGCCCCCCAAATGGCGGGCATCGGATCAGCGGCCGAACTTTGCGCGCCGAGCCAGGCACACACGATCACGTATGGAACCGTGCCGATCAGATAGCCAAAGCCGAACTTCACAAATCGCATCCGGGTCACGCCGGCCAGACAGCATGACACTTCGGGCAGGATCGGCATTGCACGGCAAATCATCAAGACTACCAGGCCATAGCGTGAAAAGACCTCCTCCATCTCGCCTAGACGTTCTTCATCGGAAATGATTCGACGCAGAACCGAACGGCCAAATTTCGTGCTGATCCGATATCCCATCGCACCAGCGGTGATCATTCCGGTTCCCGCTGCCAATGCGCCGCCAAGCGGCCCCAGAAAATATCCCGCCAACACGGTAACCGTCATCGTCGGCACAGCAATGAACAAATCCGCCACCAAAAGCGAAATGACAATCGTCGCGACAAGCCACGCATCAATTTGCTCGGCATATTCCAGCCAACGCACGACATCATCGCGTTGCAAAAGCCCGGTTGCGATCAATATCCCGAAGGTCGCCGCAAAGCAGGTCGCAAGCACCAGTCCGGTTTTCAGAAGATCTTTCATGATTGTCTACCCCTTGCGCAAAATCGATTTCATCAGGGACGGCGACAACCGGGCGACAACCGGGATCAACCGCGCCATGCCGACATAGATTTCATCCTGCCCGGCAAGAATGCCGTCATGGATGGCAAGGGCGGCCTGCTGTGCGGGGATCTTGGCAATGTCGCGGCTTGCGGTCATGGGGGTGTCGACCACCGGCAAGAACACCTCGCTGATGGCAATCGGCAGGTCTGCGGCAACAAGCTGGTAACGCAGACTTTGGGAAAAGCTGTGAAGCGCAGCTTTGCTGGCGCAATAAATCGCACTACCCGTCTTGGGGAAAAAGGCCAGCCCGGAAGACACATTGACGATGCGACTCCAGACCCCGGTCCGTTGCGGTGTGCCGGTATGGCCCTCCTGTTCTGTCCACGCCTTGATCACCGCATGACATATGCGGATGGGCGCCTGCAGGTTAATCGCAATTTCCCGATCCGCCAGAGACGCGCTGAATTCCACATCGGTCAAAACGCCCCTTTCCTGCACGGCGGCGTTATTGATCACAAGGTCAAGGCGTGGAACATCGCGCAAAATATCGGCCATCATCGCATCAACGGATGCAGGATGCGCCAGATCGGCACACACGGTTTGCACACCCGGATAGTGGTCTTTTAGGTCATGAAGCTTCACCTCGGACCGGCCATGCGCGATCACGTTAAAACCCTGCGCATGATAAATGCCCAGCAATTCGCGTCCGATTCCCGATGTTGCCCCGGTAATAAGGACAGTTCCTGATTGTGTGTTCATATTGGCTTCCCATCCGCGTAGTCTGGTGTTCAGATCAGCGACAGTTGGCCATTACGCAGTGGGACTGGCATTAACCCGGGTTTATTGGGCATGAACATTTACGATTTGATCGAACAGCTCAGGGCTGATCCGGATCTGGCACCAAAGATACGGACCACAACCCATGCCAAAGGCAGCCAGATCATCAAACAGGGTGAGGTTTGCAGGGATGTGATTTTTCTGCGCAAAGGCCTTGCACAGATGTCCTATGTCACATTCGAGGGCAAGGAATGGATCAAAAGCTTCTTTGCGGAAAATGCGATCATGGGAGCAAGGCGCTGCCAGATCCTGGGCGAGCCGAGCCACTTTGCCATCACATGTCTTGAGGACTGCGAAATTACAGCCGTGCCCTATGACGGCTTGCGCAAACTTGCCGCGCGTTCACCAGACCTGATGGCGATCTTTTTTGATTTCAACGAACAGGTCAGCATGCGCAAGGAAAAGCGCGAATACGAATTCCTGTGCCTGTCCGCCCAGGATCGATATCAGGGGTTTCTTGAAGATTACGCCCATATTGTCCCGCGCCTGTCTCAGGCACAGATCGCAAGCTTTATCGGCATTACGCCAATCGCACTGTCGCGCATCCGAAAAAGGATAAATCAGGCAGAAAGTCGCGGGGTTGTCGGCGCACAATAGCGCACCTTGCTTGGCGCATAGCCGGCCCGGGAAAAATATTCCCTGAGACGTTCGTCCGGTTCACCAAGCGAGACATACACATTGCTGCAGGCATGCACGCGGGCAAGTCGGCTCATGGCATCGCGCATGGCATCAAGGACATAGTCGCCCGATACGATTTCAACCGCCATCACATTGTCGACATGCAACACAACGCCATCGGTCATGTCATCGCGGACATAATACGAAAACAGTCCATGGATATAGCCGCGTTCGTTGGCAATCACGATGATACCGCGCTCACGCTGCCAGAGGATGTCTTCACCGTCGGTGCCTGCACCAAGGGTCTCCTTGTTAACCGGCATGCAATACTGATCGACGAATGCACGCCAACGGTCAAAAGACATGTCGACTTTCAACATCTGAACCAGCGGATATGTCATATCCGCGGTCTGTGCTGTAAGTGGAAGTGACTTATAGGCTTCTGACATGATCCTGCCCTCTGGAATTTAGCAGATCATGCCGCAAATAAATCGGCCCCACCTTGATGTGCATCAACACCTTTTGAGGGTTTGGCGCGCATAAACACAGCCAGTACAGAAGTACCCAGCCGAAGGGCCAATACGTTTCCGCCGATTGAATTTCTGACGGGTTTGCAAGCCGAGATTGACGTAGGTCAATGGCTTTTGGATGAACTGTCCGCATACTCGCCGAACGAATTGGGAAACCTCGCCCGCAATAACGCGCCCTGACTTTCAGACAAGGTGCATTTTGGGTGGGGCTTTTTGTGCAGGTGGACCGAAGATCAAGAAGGTCGTCGGTTCATCGGGACTATTGAAACTGCCCGAGAGGGTTTTGGGCAGTTCACCCGACCACCTTGAACGGGAGTCAAGCATGAGCCAGGGGAGCATGGCACAGGCAGCATCGCCTTCAGTTGCTGTCAATTATAATATGGACGTTGTGCGCTGGGCCGCACTTGCGACCGTATTTTGGGGAGTAGTCGGATTTTTGGTGGGCGATGTCATTGCATGGCAGCTCGCATTTCCGGTTCTCAATTTTGATACAGAATTTCTGAACTTCGGACGCCTGCGTCCGCTGCACACCTCGGCAGTGATCTTTGCCTTTGGCGGTAACGCGCTTCTGGCAACGTCATTCTATGTCGTGCAGCGTACCTGCCGCGCACCGCTTTATGGCGGCCGCGCACTTCCGGCGTTCGTGTTCTGGGGGTACCAGCTGTTCATCGTGATGGCAGCCATCGGTTATGTTACCGGTGTGACCCAGGGTCGTGAATATGCCGAACCGGAATGGTTCGTTGATATCTGGATCACGATCGTCTGGGTTTGCTATCTGGCAATGTTTGTCGGCACCCTTTTGAAACGTACCGAGCCGCACATTTACGTCGCGAACTGGTTCTATCTGGCCTTTATCGTGACCATTGCGATGCTCCATCTTGGCAACAACCTTGCCATTCCGGTCTCGTTCATGGGCACGAAGTCCTATTCGATGTTCTCTGGCGTGCAGGATGCATTGACCCAGTGGTGGTACGGCCATAACGCTGTGGGCTTCTTCCTGACGGCTGGCTTCCTCGGCATGATGTACTACTTCATTCCGAAACGTGCCGAACGTCCGGTTTATTCCTATCGCCTGTCGATCATCCACTTCTGGGCGCTGATCTTCCTGTATATCTGGGCTGGTCCGCACCACCTGCATTACACCGCACTTCCTGACTGGGCACAGACCCTTGGCATGACCTTCTCGATCATGCTGTGGATGCCGTCATGGGGCGGGATGATCAACGGTCTGATGACGCTTTCGGGCGCTTGGGACAAACTGCGCACTGACCCGGTTCTGCGCTTCATGGTCGCGGCTGTCGGTTTCTACGGCATGTCGACCTTCGAAGGCCCGGTCATGTCGATCAAGGCGGTCAACGGCCTGTCGCACTATACCGACTGGACCATTGGTCACGTGCATTCCGGTGCGCTTGGCTGGGTTGCCTTCGTATCGTTCGGTGCGATCTACTTCCTGATCCCGGTCCTTTGGCACCGTGAACGCCTGTATTCGATGCGCCTTGTGGCTCATCACTTCTGGCTCGGCACCATCGGGATCGTTCTTTACATCACCTCGATGTGGGTTTCGGGGATCATGCAGGGTCTGATGTGGCGCGCCTATGACGACCTTGGCTTCTTGCAGTATTCCTTCATCGAAACTGTCGAGGCAATGCATCCCTACTACATCATTCGTGCAACCGGTGGCCTGCTGTTCTTGCTGGGTTCGCTGCTGATGGTCTGGAACATCTACAAGACCATCAAGGGTGACCTCCGTAACGAAGCACCAATCGGCACACCTGCACCCGTTGCAGCCGAATAAGGGGGGAACCAGAGATGCTTCTTAAAAAACACCATATCGTAGAAAAGAACGTCTTCTTTCTGATCCTTGGTATTTTCCTGACCATCATCATCGGCGGTATCGTTGAAATTGTACCGTTGTTCACGATGGAGCAGACCATTGAGAAAGTGGAAGGTGTCCGTCCCTATTCGCCACTCGAACAGGCCGGTCGTAACATCTATCTCCGCGAAGGTTGCTATAACTGCCATTCCCAGCAGATCCGTCCGTTCCGTGACGAGGTCGAACGTTATGGCCATTACAGCCTTGCAGCAGAATCGATGTATGACCATCCGTTCCAGTGGGGGTCAAAACGAACCGGTCCGGATCTGGCACGTGTCGGCGGAAAATATTCCAACGCATGGCATGTGGCCCACCTGATTGACCCGCGCGCTGTTGTGCCGGAATCGATCATGCCGGGTTATCCGTTCCTGGCGGAACGCAAACTGAATTTCGACGACGCTCAGGCACATCTCGAAACCCTCAAGATGGTAGGTGTCCCCTATACAGACGAGATGATCGAGGCAGCCAAGGCAGACCTGTATCTGCAGGCCAGCGAGGATGCGGCCTATGACGATGATTTCCTCGCGCGCTATCCGAATGCGGCAACAGGTGACTTTGACGGCAACCCGGCAGAATTGACCGAAATGGATGCGCTTGTTGCGTACCTGCAGGTCCTGGGCCGGATGGTCGACTTCACCACCTACAACCCGCAGATGAACCTGCGCTAATGCAAGGGGATCGTCATGGAATTCTTTACGCAACTCGCTGACTTTTTCCGCCCTCTGTGGGGTCTGTGGCTGATGCTGCTGTTCGGCGCGATTATTGCCTGGGTCATGTGGCCAAGCAAAAAGCGCAACAAGGACATGGAATCGCATGCGCAGATCCCCTTCCGGGATCAGGATTGAGGGGAGAACAGAGCAATGTCGACAAAAGTCGAGAAAGATCAGGTATCTGGCACAGATACCACCGGTCATGAATGGGATGGCATCAAGGAACTGAATACCCCGCTGCCATCCTGGTGGGTCTATGTCTTCTGGATCACCGTCATCTGGTCTGTTGGTTATTGGGTGGTTTACCCGTCCTGGCCGACTGCCAATGACTACCTCAAAGGTATGTTTGGCACCACCAACCGTACCGAACTGCACGAAACCATGGCCAGTGTTGCGGCCGAACGTGCACCTTACATGGAACGTCTGGCTGCCCTGGATGTATCGGAAATCGCCAATGACAGCGAACTTCTGAACTTCTCCATGGCTGGTGGCAAGGCCGTTTTCGCCGATAACTGCGCACCGTGCCATGGCACCGGTGGTTCGGGTAACCCGGGCTTCCCGTCGCTTCAGGACGATGCCTGGCTTTGGGGTGGGACGCTTGAGGCGATCAACGAAACGCTGCATGTTGGCGTGCGTTGGGATGCCAATGAAGATACCCGCTTCAATGATATGCCGGCATTTGGGCGTGACGAACTGCTTGAACGCGACCAGATCGAAGATGTGGTTCAATATGTTCTGTCCTTCACGGACCGTGCAACTGACGCCGCTGCGGCCGATCGCGGTGCGGTCGTTTTTGAGGAAAACTGCGCTTCTTGCCACGGTGACGATGCCAAAGGCGTTCAGGATCTCGGTGCACCGAACCTGACGGATGCCATCTGGCTTTATGGTGGTTCGAAAGAAACCATCACCGAAACGGTCATGAATTCCCGTCGCGGCGTCATGCCGGCATGGGAAGGCCGTCTGGACGAAGAAACCATCAAAATGCTGACGGTTTATGTCCACTCGCTCGGTGGCGGCCAGTAAGTCCGCATACTAAGTCCACAGTCCAAGACAACTTTTCCAAAAAGGCCCGTGATTTGTAATCGCGGGCCTTTTTCTTTGCCCGGCAGCTCACCCACAATAATTCACACCAATATCGGCTAATAAATTGACATGTGTCATGGTGTGCAAGCCGGGTCTCTCGTATTTTCTGCCTGAGATTTGAATAATTAGAGTTTGCTCTGCAAAGCTGCCAGAAACCCAAGTTCTCCTGACAGACCAACCTTCAAAGCGACTGGCGGTTCGACGCCGCATAGAGAGCAGTCGCAAGGTTCAGAGCACCAACCAGGTAGCGAACATGGCCATGTCCACTTTGCAGCAACCAGATATCGAACCCAAAAACGTCCCGCACATCGTTGACGAAGGCGATTATGACGAAGTCCCGCTCTATAAAAAGCGCGACAAAGTCTATCCGAAGCGCGTCTCAGGACGTTTCCGGAACCTGAAGTGGTTTGCGCTGATTGCACTTCTGGGCATTTACTGGGTCGTGCCATGGCTGCGCTGGGATCGTGGACCAAGCGCACCGGATCAGGCCGTTCTGATCGATATGGATCTTGGGCGTGCCTATTTCTTCTTCATCGAAATCTGGCCGCAGGAAGTCTATTACATCACCGGCATCCTGATCATGGCAGCCGTTGGGCTGTTCCTTGCAACGTCCCTCTTCGGGCGTATCTGGTGCGGCTATGCCTGCCCGCAGACGGTGTGGACGGATCTGTTCATGCTGGTTGAACGCTATATCCAGGGCGACCGCAACGCCCGTGTCCGGCTGGACAAATCGAAATGGACGCTGGAAAAAATCTGGAAAATCAGCGCAACACACGTGGCATGGATTGCGATCTCCATGGCGACCGGTGGTGCCTTTGTCCTTTATTTCCACGACGCCCCGACCGTGATGGTCGATATTTTCACCGGTAACGCATCATTTGGCACCTATGTTACCATCGCCTTCCTGACGGGTTCGACTTACCTTCTGGCCGGTTGGGCGCGTGAACAGGTTTGCACCTATATGTGCCCGTGGCCGCGCTTCCAGTCCGCCATGCTTGACGATGAAAGCATGATCGTCACCTATGAAAGCTGGCGCGGGGAAACGCGTGGCCCGATCAAACGTAAAAACCTTATGCGCGGCGAAGTGCCCGAAACCGGCCACTGCATCGACTGCCACGCCTGCGTAAACGTTTGCCCGACCGGTATCGATATCCGCGATGGTTTGCAAATGGAATGCATTGGCTGTGGGCTTTGCATCGATGCCTGCAACGAGATGATGGACAAGGTCGGCTTCCCGCGCGATCTGGTGCGCTTCGACTCGGTCCAGAACAGCCAACTCCGTGCTCAGGGCAAAGCCACACGTGTACGCATCATTCGCCCCAGAACGATATTCTATGCGGTGCTTCTGGTGCTCGTCGCATCCGTCATGATGTTTGGTCTGGCCAACCGTTCGGTGCTTGAACTCAATGTTCTGCGCGACCGTAACCCGCTGTTCGTCGCCCTGTCTGATGGTGATGTGCGCAACGGCTATACCCTTAAGGTTCTCAACAAGGAACAGGCAGAAAAAACCTATGTTCTGTCGCTTGAAGGAATTGACGCAACTGATTTCCAGATCATCGGCCTGACCCCGAACCAGGACGGCACCTATGATCTTGACGTGGCCCCCGACCGGGTCGGCAGTTTCCGTGTCTTTGTGGCAGCTGATCCCCAAACACTTGATGGTAAATCGACACCATTTGAATTCACGGTGACCGATAAGGAAACCGGCAATACCGAAACATATGATACAGTGTTCGCCGGTCCGGAAAACGACCGCTGATCGCAAAAGCGTTTCAGTTCAGGAGACAAGATATGGCAATGCAGATGACATCACCTTCCACAGATCAGAATGGCCCGCGCAAGTCGGATCGCTGGATTCCGTGGTATTTTGTCGGCGGCTTCGCCGTCATGCTGGTTGCCAATATTTCGCTGATCACATTTTCGATGACCAGCTGGAATGGCCTTGTGACCAAGCATGCCTTCGAAGAGGGCAACAACTATAACGCGGCCATTTCCGGTGCTGCCCGTCAGGAAGAACTGGGCTGGCGCAGCAAGCTTAGTGTCGATGGTGTCATTGATCAAAACGGCACCATCACCGTCCTGTTCCGCGACAAAGATTCCAACCCGATCACCGGGGCGAAAATGTCCATTGTGATGTCGCGCGCGGATCGTGATGATCTTGATACCACCATCGCGATGGCCGAAATCGCACCGGGTGAATATCGTGCAAGTGCTGCCTTCCCGGTTTATGGTCGTTGGCAATTGCGCACCATCGCCAACGCGATGGGGGATGATTATCAAACTGTCGAGTATGTCGTCGTAAATCCATGAACGTCGCCCTTCAGCCCTGTCGCCATTGCGGCGAGCCGGTGACAGCCATGTCACCTGCCGCACCCGACTTTTGTTGTGCCGGGTGTTCTGGCGCCTATGAGCTCTTGGGCGAAATGGGGCTGACATCCTATTACAACCGACGCGCAATCGATCCCAAGGTCCGCGCCCTTCGCCCGGACGAAGACGAAATCGCAAGCTTTGATTTCACCGAACTGGCCAACACCGATGACGACGGCCACCATCACCTGAACCTGATGGTCGATGGCATTCACTGTGCGGCCTGTGTCTGGCTGATCGAAACCCTTCTGCAACGAAACAGTGCCGTCTTGCAGGCCCGCGTCAATATGACGACACGCCGCCTGCGGCTGAGCTGGCAAGGCCATGTATCCGATATCGAAGACATCATTCGCCCGGTGATGCAGATGGGCTATCGCCTGATCCCGTTTGACCCGGCCGCCCTTGAGCAGGCAACAACATCGCGCAACAAGGAATTGCTGCGCTGTCTGGCGGTTGCCGGGTTTGCGGCGGGGAACGTGATGTTGCTGTCGGTCTCGGTCTGGGCCGGATATTTTCAGGGCATGGGCGGGGCGACCCGCGATCTGTTTCACTGGATATCCGCCCTGATCGCGCTGCCTGCGGCGGCCTATGCCGGATTGCCGTTTTATCGATCTGCGCTTGGCGCCATTCGCAATCGCCGGGTCAATATGGATGTGCCGATCAGTCTAGGCGTCATTCTGGCACTTGGCATGAGCTTGGCACAAACCATTCGCGGCGAACCACATGCTTATTTCGACAGTGCGATTACCCTTTTATTCTTTCTTTTGATCGGGCGCTATCTTGATGGTCGTGCACGCGGGCAGGCACGCTCGGCGGCTGAACATCTTTTGTCACTTAATGCCCGCTCGATCACCGTGATTGAACCTGATGGCACGCGACGTCTGATCGCACCGCAAAAGGCCACACCGGGCATGATCGTTCTGGCTGCGGCCGGTGAACGGATCGGCATTGACGGCAAGGTGATCGACGGCCAATCTGATGTCGATACCAGCATCATTACCGGCGAAAGCATCCCTGTTCTGACCCGTCCGGGCACCACCGTATTTGCTGGAACCACCAATATTTCCGCCCCGCTTCGTATCGAAGTCACCGCCACCGGTGGCAATACGTTGCTGTCCGAAATCGTGCGTCTGATGGAAAATGCCGAACAGGGCCGTGCCAGATATGTCGCGATCGCTGATCGGGTGGCAAAGGCCTATGCGCCGGTTGTTCACACCTTGTCCCTGGCGACCTTTATCGGCTGGTGGCTGATTGGTGGGATTGGCTGGCAGGATGCGCTGATGAACGCCATCGCCGTTCTGATCATTACCTGCCCCTGTGCGCTGGCGCTTGCAGTTCCGGTGGTTCAGGTCATTGCCACCGGGCGTCTGTTGCGTGCGGGCATTCTTGTCAAATCGGCAACCGCCCTTGAACGACTGACCAAGATTACCGGCATCATTTTCGATAAAACCGGCACATTGACCACAGGCAAACCCGAACTGGTCGGCCAACCACAGCAAGACAAACTGATGCTTGCCGCTGGCATGGCCGCCAACAGCAATCATCCGTTATCCCGCGCACTGGTGCGTGCCGCCGGAAACGTGACCCCGCAAACCAATGTTACCGAACAAGCTGGTCTCGGCCTGATGATGCAGGGTCCCGCGGGTCCGATCCGGCTTGGCAGCCGTGCTTTCTGCGATGTTGCCGAAAACGCCGATGTACCATCCGATATCACCGGACCGGAATTGTGGTTGTCTGAGCCGGGCGTTGCCCCGACCCGTTTTGTCTTCCGCGATACGATGCGCAGCGACGCACCCGAAGTGATCGACACCCTTCGCACGCGTGGTTTTGAAATGACCCTGTTGTCGGGTGACCGCGAAAGCACCGTGCGACAGCTTGCCGAAACACTCGGCATTACCAACTGGATGGCACGCATGTCGCCAACCGAAAAAGCCAACCATATTCAGGCCCGTGCGGATCGCGGCAACCATGATTTGATGGTCGGCGATGGCATCAACGACGCACCGGCCCTTGCAGCGGCGCATGCGTCAATGTCGCCAGCGACCGCCGCTGAAATTTCGCAAAATGCGGCCGATATCGTGTTTCAGGGGGATCGGCTTGGCGCCGTGATCGAGGCAATTGATGTCGCGCGCAAGGCTGATCGACTTGTCCGTCAAAATTTTGCCCTGTCTTTTGCCTATAACGTGATTACGATCCCGTTGGCGGTATCAGGGTTTGTCACCCCGCTTTTTGCGGCAATCGCCATGTCATCCTCATCCCTGATTGTGATCGCCAATGCCTTGCGTTTACACGCAAAATCGGGCAAGTCTGACGGGGTCGGCATCAAACCGGCGACCACGTTGTCGCAGCAGGCAGGGATATAATGCCATGAGCAACCTCCTTCTCCTGATCCCGATTGCATTGTTTCTGGGCCTTCTGGGCCTTGGGGCCTTCTTGTGGTCGTTGCGTTCCGGGCAGTTTGACGATATGGAAGGTGCGGCAAATCGCATTCTGTTTGATGACGATGACGTCACGCCTCCGGGGAACTCAAAGAAGTTCCATCAAGGCGATAGTTAGAATTGCTTGAAACAGGGCTATCTCATCGGATAGATTTGTTTACAATCCGCCTACCGGGTCACCAGCATCGGAGTCTACGATGGCAGTCCGCCCTCAAATCTGCGAAGCCTGTTCTATCAAGGACTTAACTTTTTGCTCCGCATTGCATGGCGATGAACATGATCAGCTGCGTCAATTGCTTACGCATGCACATTATGACCCGCACACGACGATTTTCCACGAGGCAGAAGACGCAGACTACGTCTTCAACGTCACATCCGGCTCTGTAAAGTTGTATAAATTGCTGGGCGATGGTCGCCGTCAGATCACAGGTTTTCTGTTTGCCGGTGACTTTCTTGGCCTCGCACTGAATGCCAATTACAGCTACACCGCCGAGGCGATTGAACCGGTAACCGCATGTCGGTTCCCGCGTCAGAAGCTGGAAAAACTGTTCGACAAGTTTCCGCATCTTGAAAAACGCATGCTGGGCATGGCGGTCGATGAACTGGCCGCCGCACAGGATCAGATGCTTCTGCTTGGCCGCAAGACCGCCAAGGAAAAGGTCGCATCCTTCCTTTTGATGCTGGCCCGCCGTCAGGAACACCGCGGCGAAAGCAGCGAGACCATCAATGTCCCGATGAGCCGTTCCGACATTGCCGACTATCTGGGTCTGACCATTGAAACCGTGTCACGCACCCTGACCCAGTTGCGCAAGGAAGCAACGATTACGCTCAAGGATAACCGCCATATCGAGGCGGTCGGTCTCGACATGCTTGAAGATCTTGCCGAAGGTCTGTGATTTCTGCGTGCCTGTAATCGGCCAATAGCATTTTAGGACGCTGATCCTTCGAACGATCAGCCAAACCACGCCCAAAATCCCGGTTATTGGCCGAATTGCCTATTTCGCGATTGCAAAAAAGGTTTCCCGATCGCGGTCATGATATTGTAAACATGACCGCACGCTCGACAAAGATCGAGCAGCGAAATCCGGTTGTACCGGGGGAGAAACGTCATGAGTGCCACCAGCAAAAAGATGGGCCGGACCTCCGTCCCAGAACTCCGTGCCCGCAAGGGCAAAGATCCGATTGTCTGCCTGACGGCCTATACCGCGCCGATGGCGCAACGCCTTGATGAACATTGCGACCTGCTTCTGGTCGGTGATTCACTGGGCATGGTTGTCTACGGCATGGAAAGCACGCTTGCCGTGACCGTCGATATGATGGTCAACCATGGCAAGGCCGTGATGCGCGGATCAAAGAATGCCTGTATTGTTGTTGATCTGCCCTTTGGCAGTTATCAGGAATCCAAGGAACAGGCGTTCCGCACGGCATCCCATATTCTGGCCGAAACCGGCTGTGCCGCTGTTAAGCTTGAAGGCGGTGCCGAACTTGCCGAAACCATCGAATTTCTGACCATGCGCGGCGTGCCGGTCATGGCCCATATCGGCCTGATGCCCCAACAGGTCAACACCATGGGTGGCTTCAAAAGCCAAGGCCGTGACGAAGAAACCGCACGCAAGACCCTTGCTGACGCCAAGGCGGTTGCCAAGGCCGGTGCCTTTTCGGTTGTCGTCGAAGGCACGGTTGAGCCGGTCGCCCGCCAGATCACCGAGGCCATCGACATCCCGACCATCGGCATTGGTGCCTCGGTCGCCTGTGATGGGCAGGTTCTGGTCACCGAAGACATCCTTGGTCTGTTTTCCGACTTCACGCCAAAATTCGTCAAACGCTACGCCAATCTTGGCGATGCGGTATCCGAGGCCGTCGGCCAATATGCCGACGAAGTGCGCACCCGTCAGTTCCCGACGGATGAACATTGCTTTGGGTTAGCGAAAAAAGGTAAGTTGCGCGCGGTCTGATCCAGACCGCCGCGATTTTCTGCAATCTTCGATACGACGAAAACGATGTCCCTTACGACTGTTCACACTGTCGCTGATCTGCGCGCGACTGTTGCCAACTGGCGCGCCGAAGGCCTGCGTGTCGCCCTGGTTCCGACCATGGGCGCGCTTCATGATGGCCATATCAGCCTGACACACCTTGCTCGTGAACATGCTGACCGGGTGATTGTTTCGATTTTCGTCAATCCGACCCAGTTTGCGCCCAACGAGGATTTCGGCGCCTATCCCCGCACCCTGCCCGCCGATCAGAAACTGCTTGATGACGCCGGGGTCGAGCTGTGCTTTACCCCCTCGGTCGAGGAAATGTATCCCGACGGCTTTGCCACCAAGGTTTCTGTTGATGGCGCGATGACCAATGTGCTGTGTGGGGCGGCCCGACCGGGCCACTTTGATGGCGTGGCACAGGTTGTTACCAAATTGCTGCTTCAGGCCCTGCCAGATTGTGCGATTTTCGGACAGAAAGACTACCAGCAACTGATGGTCATCCGGCGTTTCAGCATGGATCTGAACATCCCGGTCGAGATCATCGGGGCAAAAATCCTGCGCGAAGACGATGGTCTGGCGATGTCATCGCGCAACCGCTACCTGACACCTGACGAACGTGCGATTGCCCCGACACTCAACAAGGTATTGGGCGACATCACCGCCAAGGCCGCCAATGGCGCCGAACTGGGCCCGCTTCTGGCCAAGGGGCGCGAAGATATCCTTGCTGCCGGGTTTGATCCGATTGATTACCTTGAAGTTCGCGATGCCGACACACTGGAACTGATCAGTGATACGGTGACAAAACCGGCCCGAATCTTTGTTGCTGCCCGGCTGGGCAAGGCGCGTCTGATTGACAATCACGCGATTGAGCCTGCGTAATTCTGGGCAAGAGCCTGGTATGACTGCCGGTTAAACACCCGGGCACAGTGGCGGAATCGCCGATTGCGCGCCAAACAGGATGAAAAGCGCAGAATAACGCGCTTTTGCGCCCGATTGCGCTTGACTCCCACACCCTGATCCAATAAACCCTCCCCACCAAAGGTCGCCCAAGAGGTGACTCCCCCAGTCCTCGAGTTTCGAGCACTGGGTTTTAGTTTTTTGTGCGCACACGGTGGAAACACCAGCAACACAGACGGGATTTGGAATGTTTGAAGGACTAAGCGATCGCCTTGGCGGGGTTCTCGATAAGCTGCGCAAACGTGGCGCGCTGAAAGAATCCGACGTCAAGGAGGCCATGCGCGAAGTACGCGTCGCCCTGCTTGAGGCGGACGTGGCACTTCCGGTCGTTAAAACCTTTATTTCCAACGCCACCGAACGTGCAGTTGGTGCCGACGTTCTGCGTTCGGTCACCCCGGGCCAGATGGTCGTCAAGATCGTCCATGACGAACTGAAAAACATGTTGGGCGAAGGCGAGGAAATCAATCTCGCTTCCACCCCGCCGGTTCCGATCCTGATGGTCGGTCTGCAGGGTTCGGGTAAAACCACCAGTTCCGCCAAGATCGCGCTGAACCTGACCAAAAAGCGCAACAAGAAAGTCCTTCTGGCATCGCTTGATATCTATCGTCCGGCCGCCCAGCAGCAGCTGAAAGTGCTGGCAGACGATAACGGCCTTGGCATTCTGCCGATCGTTATGGGCGAGAAACCGGTTTCGATTGCCAAACGTGCGATGGATACCGGCCGCAAGGAAGGCTATGACGCGGTCATCCTTGATACCGCCGGGCGTCTGCATATCGACATGGAACTGATGAGCGAAGTCGCCCAGATCCGTGATGCCGTCAACCCGGTCGAGACCCTTCTGGTCACCGATGCGATGACCGGTCAGGACTCGGTAAACGTTGCCAAGGAATTTGCCGACAAGGTCGGCATCACCGGTATCGTTCTGACCCGTGTGGACGGTGATGCACGTGGTGGTGCAGCACTTTCGATGCGTCAGATTACCGGCTGCCCGATCAAGATGATCGGTATCGGCGAAAAAATCGACGAGATGGAAGCCTTCCATCCTGATCGTATCGCCAACCGTATTCTTGGCATGGGCGATGTTGTCAGCCTGGTTGAAAAGGCTGCCGAAAACATCAAGGCCGAAGACGCCGAGAAAATGGCCAAGAAGCTGCGCAAGGGTCAGTTTGACCTGAACGACCTTCTGGCACAGCTCAAACAGCTTCAGAAAATGGGTGATCTTTCCGGCATCATGGGGATGCTGCCGGGCATGGGCGCGCTGAAAAAACAGATGTCGCAGACCAAGCTTGATCCCAAACTTCTGACCCACCAGGAAGCGATCATCCTGTCGATGACGCCGAAGGAACGTGAAAATCCGGCCCTGATCAAGGCATCGCGCAAAAAGCGTATTGCCGCTGGCTGTGGCTTGAGCGTTCAGGATGTGAACAAGCTTCTGAAGCAATACCAGACCATGTCCACCATGATCAAAAAGATGGGCAAGATGGGTAAAAAGGGTCTGTTTGGCGGTATGCCGAAAATGGACCCGGCAATGCTTGAGGGCGGCGATATGCCCGACCTCAATAACTTGCCAAAAGGATTTACCGGTGGCGGGGGCGGTTTGCCGCCCGGGTTGCCGGGATTGGGAGGCGGCGGTGGCTTGCCTCCGGGATTCCCGGGGTTCGGCAAAAAGAAATAGCCAAGCCCCCGGTTCTGAAATGGGTTCTTCAAGAATTCCTCTTAGGAACCAAAACCGGCCCACAAAGCCGGATCAAAGACCAAGTGAATAGGCCCCTCGGGGTCATGATTCAGAAGACTACAAACCCAAGCTGAAAGGAACTTATCCGAATGGCTGTCAAGATTCGTCTTTCCCGTGGCGGTGCCAAGAAGCGTCCGTACTACCGTATCGTAGTTGCTGACGTTCGTGCCCCGCGTGACGGCAGCTTCATCGAGCGCGTCGGTACCTATGATCCGATGCTCCCGAAGGATGCTGACAACCGCGTGACCTTCAAAGAAGAGCGCATCAAATACTGGCTGTCCGTTGGCGCACAGCCGACCGATCGTGTTGCACGTTTCCTGGGCAAAGCGGGCCTGGCTGACGCGTTCAAACCGACCGAACAGCCGCAGAAGTCTGCTCCGAAAGCGAAAGCTCAGGAACGTCTTCGTGAGAAAGCTGAAAAAGCCGAAGCTGCTGCTGCCGCTGCTGCGGAAGCCGCTGCCGAAGCAGCAGCACCTGCTGAAGAAGAAGCTGCAGGCGAGTAATCGCTGAACGCACGCTTTGATCAGATACCGGAAACTTGTGAACCGAAATGGCTGATACCCGCAAATCCAAAAACGACGAAGCTTATGTCTGCGTCGGCATGATCACCGCCCCGCACGGGGTGCGTGGTGCCGTGCGCGTCAAAAGCTATACCGTCGATCCGGATAACCTTGTCGGTTACGGCCCGTTGTTCGACGCCAAGGGACGCGTGAAATACAAGCTGTCTCCTGTCGGACATGTCCGCGACCAGCTGATCGCCAAGATCGAAGGTGTGGACGACCGGGACGCTGCCGAACGGCTGCGGGGCACCAAGCTGCATGTACCGCGTGCTGCACTGCCTGACACGGTTGAAGAAGATGAATTCTACCTTGCTGACCTTGTCGGCCTGAAAGCGTTCCACATTGATGGTTCGGTTTTTGGCACCGTACGGGGTGTGGCTGATTTTGGCGCTGGCGACGTAATCGAAGTCGCGCTCGAAGAAGCCAAGAACAAGGTCGTTGTTCTTCCCTTCACCAAGGAAGTCGTGCCCGAGGTCATTCTTTCGGAACGCAAGATGGTGGTAAATCCGCCCGAGGGGCTACTGCAGGATGAGGACGGACCCGGTAATCGTAACCGTCGTCCGAACAAACCCCGCAAAGACTCTCAGGCCGACCGCGATTCTGATGCCGTTGCTGCAGATGCAGTAGGCGCGGAAACCGCGACCGGCAGCGGGAAGGAGGCCTGATCGATGTCTGTGTGGCAGGCAAAAGTTGCAACCCTGTTTCCGGAAATGTTTCCGGGTGTGCTTGGTCAGTCTTTGGCTGGCAAGGCGCTTGAAAACGGGATCTGGTCGCTTGATGTCAAAGACATCCGCGATCATGCAACCGACCGCCACCGCACTGTAGACGACAATCCCTTCGGGGGCGGGGCCGGCATGGTCATGCGCCCGGATATTGTCGACGCCGCCCTGCGTGAATTGCGTGGCTCTGCACCGCAGTTGCCGCTGATTTATCTCAGCCCGCGGGGAAAAGTGCTGAACCAGAAACGCTGCCGCGAATTGGCAGCAGGCCCGGGTGCCATCCTGCTTTGCGGTCGTTACGAAGGTATCGACCAACGGGTTCTGGATGAACACGAGGCCGAGGAAATCAGCATCGGTGATTACATCCTCATGGGCGGCGAACTGCCGGCCATGGTCCTGATTGAATCGTGCATTCGCCTCATCGAGGGAACGGTCAATAAGACCGAGTCTGTCGACGAGGAAAGCTTTGAAACCGGGTTGCTTGAATATCCGCATTACACGCGCCCGGCCAACTGGAACGGGCGTGAAGTGCCGGAGATCTTGCTTTCCGGACATCATGCCAAGGTACAAGCCTGGCGGCATGCTCAGGCAGAAGAAATTACCCGCGCGCGACGCCCGGACCTTTGGGACCGGTACGTGGCAAACGGGAACATCAAAGAGGGTTAAACCATGACCAACATCATCCAGCAGCTCGAGAAAGAGCAGCTCGACAAAATCGTTGCGCAGCGCGAAGTTCCGGAATTCGATGCAGGTGATACCGTCCGTGTACACCTGAAAGTCGTTGAAGGTACCCGTGAGCGTATCCAGCAGTTCGAAGGCGTATGCATTGCGCGTAAGAACCGCGGCCTGAACTCTTCCTTCACCGTGCGTAAAATCGCATCGGGTGAAGGCGTTGAGCGTATCTTCCAGTCGTACTCCCCGGCCATCGACAAAATCGAAGTCGTTCGCCGCGGTGACGTACGTCGCGCGAAACTCTACTACCTTCGTGGTCGTACCGGTAAATCTGCACGTATCGCCGAGCAGACCACCGGCCACAAAGGCAAACTGACCGCCGAAGAACGCAAGAAGAAGTAATTCTTCGCTGTTTTCAGCATCAGAACAAAGATGGGCTCACCTTCGGGTGGGCCCGTTTTCGTTTCCGACCCTCGGTCGGGACGAGATCAGAAACCGCTTATTACACTCATTGGTTGCATTATAGCGAATCGCCGGATTTAACCTCAAAGAATGCAGTCCCGCAGAAAACCGACGATAAATTTATCAGCTTTCATTATATCAGATATCCCTTACCTATATCGTTAAACGCTGATTTTGCTACTCTTGGGTGCTGTAAAATGCCACACTCTATTTAAAAGTGTGCATCATCCAAAAACACGCGCCCGATACCTTGCGATTTGGAAGGCGGCGTGTATAAAGGCACTCCCGCGGCAAAAACGAACAAACCCGCGTGGTTCTGGATAATAAAATTTCGCAAACCGGATAAAGCCGGTTGCGCCGGAGAAACGCCGAGCCCCACCCGCCGTCAAAAGCAGGTATCGCAGCAATCTTCGTCCCATCCAGATCCGCACCCAGCGGCTTGATCGTTGCTGCTCAAAAGATCGATGTATTATGAGGAGGTCGAGATGGGTCAACCTAAAACCCTTTTTGACAAGATTTGGGAAAGCCATGTGGTCGACACGCAGGATGATGGTACCTGCCTGCTTTATATTGACCGTCATCTCGTCCACGAAGTGACCAGCCCGCAGGCCTTCGAAGGTCTGCGCAATTCGGGCCGCAAAGTGCGCCATCCGGAATTGACGCTCGCCGTGCCGGATCACAACGTTCCGACCTCTGACCGTTCCGAAGGCATCAAGGAAGAAGACAGCCGCATTCAGGTTGAAACCCTTGACCAGAACGCCAAGGACACCGGCATTCACTATTTCCCGATGAACGACCTCCGTCAGGGTATCGTGCACATCGTCGGCCCGGAAGAAGGTTTCACCCTTCCTGGCGTGACCATGGTTTGCGGTGACAGCCACACCTCGACCCACGGCGCATTTGGCGCGCTGGCATTTGGTATCGGTACGTCCGAAGTTGAACACGTTCTGGCCACCCAGACGCTGGTTCAGAAACCGGCCAAGAACATGCTGGTCAAGGTCGAAGGCGATCTGCATCCAGGTGTGACCGCCAAGGACATCACCCTTGCGATCATCGGTCGCATCGGCACTGCTGGCGGTACCGGCTATGTCATCGAATACGCTGGCTCGGCCATCCGTTCGCTGTCGGTTGAAGGCCGAATGACGGTCTGCAACATGTCGATCGAAGGCGGCGCACGCGCTGGCCTGATCGCCCCGGACGAGAAAACCTTTGAATATATCAAGGGCCGCCCGATGGCGCCGAAAGGTGCCGCGTTCGAGCAGGCTGTCGAATACTGGAAGACCCTGCCGTCTGACGAAGGCGCACATTACGACAAGATTGTCGAAATCGATGCCGCCGAAATCGTCCCGCAGGTTACCTGGGGCACCAGCCCGGAAGACGTCGTTCCGGTTACCGGCACCGTTCCGTTCCCGTCTGACGGCAAGGATGTCGGCAAGCAAAAGGCCATTGCCCGTTCGCTGGAATATATGGGTCTGACCGCGGGCACCCCGATCGAGGAAATCAAGATCGACCGCGTCTTTATCGGTTCTTGCACCAACGGTCGTATCGAAGACCTGCGTGCTGTTGCCGAAGTCGCCAAGGGCCGCAAGGTTGCAGAGACCGTCAATGCCATGATCGTTCCGGGCTCCGGCCTTGTGAAAGAACAGGCAGAGGCAGAAGGCCTGCATGAGATCTTCATCGAAGCAGGCTTTGACTGGCGCGAGCCGGGCTGCTCGATGTGTCTCGCGATGAACCCGGACCGTCTGGCCCCGGGCGAGCGTTGCGCTTCGACCTCGAACCGTAACTTCGAAGGTCGTCAGGGCCGTGGTGGTCGTACCCACC
Organism: Thalassospira indica; assembly: GCF_003403095.1. NCBI lineage: Bacteria > Pseudomonadati > Pseudomonadota > Alphaproteobacteria > Rhodospirillales > Thalassospiraceae > Thalassospira > Thalassospira indica. Next base: position 4,235,427 of record NZ_CP031555.1, read on the forward strand.
TCGTCAGCCCGGCCATGGCAGCTGCGGCTGCGATCACCGGTCATCTGACCGACATTCGCAAACTCGGTTAAGGAAGGTTACCCATGGCCGATCACACATTGATCAATTTCCGCGAAAGTGCCCCTCGTCTGGGCCGCGCACCGGTGCTTGAGCACCTCCTGCCGCAACTGACCGGCATCAACCTGCCGGACTTCGTGGCCCAGGAACTCGACGCGACCGAAGAATTGATCGAAGCACTCGGTCTGGCCTGGGAAACTGGAAGCAAGGGATAAGATAATGGAAAAATTCACCAAGCTCACCGGTGTTGCAGCACCGCTGCCGATGATCAATGTCGATACCGACATGATCATTCCCAAACAGTTCCTCAAAACCATCAAACGTTCGGGCCTTGGCAAGAACCTGTTTGATGAAATGCGTTACGACGACCAGGGGAACGAAATCCCGGATTTCGTTCTGAACAAGCCGGCCTATCGCAATGCCAAGATCCTCGTATCGGGTGACAATTTCGGCTGTGGCTCGTCGCGCGAACATGCACCCTGGTCGCTGCTTGATTTCGGTATTCGCTGCGTGATCGCACCAAGCTTTGCCGACATTTTCTATAACAACTGCTTTAAAAACGGCATCCTTCCGATCCGTCTGCCGCAGGAAGATGTCGACAAACTGATGGCCGATGCCGAACGCGGTGCCAATGCCACCGTCACCGTTGATCTTGAAAATCAGGAAATCACCGGTCCGGACGGCGGCTGCATCAAATTTGAAGTCGAAGAATTCCGCAAGCATTGCCTGCTGAATGGCCTCGACGATATCGGCCTGACCCTGCAGAAGGCCGATGCCATCAACGATTTCGAAGCCAAGCGCGCTGCATCGCAGCCCTGGCTGTCGCTGTAATTGCAAAAACGGGCGGCAAACATTGGTTTGCCGCCCGTTTTCTGATCGTTACGGGGTGAGCGGCCCCAAAAAAATATGGGAAGGAAGCATTTATGAGCACTACCAAAAAAGTACTGATGCTGCCGGGAGACGGAATTGGCCCGGAAGTCATGCGTCAGGTTCAGCGCGTCATGGACTGGATGGCGAAAAAGCGCAGTGTGAATTTCGAAATCACCGAAGGTCTGATCGGCGGCGCATCCATTGATGCCCATAAAAACCCGCTGACCGACGAAACGCTTGCGGATGCCATGGCAGCCGACGCTGTTTTGCTGGGTGCTGTTGGTGGTCCGAAATGGGACGACATGCCGTTCGACATCAAACCGGAACGTGGCCTTCTAAAAATCCGTAAGGAAATGGGCCTGTTTGCCAACCTGCGTCCGGCACTGGTGTTTGACGCCCTTGTCGGTGCATCGACGCTTAAAGAAGACGTCGTTAAGGGTCTTGATATCATGATCCTGCGCGAACTGACCGGTGGCATCTATTTCGGTCAGCCGCGCGGCATCGAAGAACGCGATGGTGTCCGTCACGGCTTTAACACGCTGGTCTATTCCGAGCCGGAAGTCGAACGCATCGCGCGCGTTGCCTTTGACATGGCAATGAAACGCGACAAGCGCCTGTGCTCTGTCGACAAGGCGAACGTTCTGGAATCCACCGTTCTGTGGCGCGAAGTTGTCGAACGTGTTGCCAAGGACTTCCCGGAAGTCGAACTGAGCCACATGTATGTCGATAACGCCGCCATGCAGCTGGTGCGTAACCCGAAACAGTTTGACGTGATGGTCACCACCAACATGTTTGGCGACATTCTTTCCGATTGTGCCGCCATGCTGACCGGATCGCTTGGCATGTTGCCGTCTGCATCCCTTGGTGCGGCCGATGCAAACGGCGCGCGCAAGGCGCTTTACGAGCCGGTACACGGCTCCGCCCCGGACATCGCCGGGCAGGACATCGCCAACCCACTGGCAACCATCCTGTCCTTCGCCATGATGCTGCGTTATTCGTTTGACATGGGCGACGATGCCACCCTGATCGAAGACGCCGTACAGAACGTCCTTAAGGGCGGCCTGCGTACTGCAGACATCATGCAGCCGGGCATGGCCAAGGTCTCGACCACGGTTATGGGTGAGTCGCTGATCAGCGAACTCGACAAGCTCGTCTGATCGTTTTAAGCGATCCCGATCTTAAAAAGGCCGGATATTGATCCGGCCTTTTTTGCATTAATGGGTGATCTCGACGGCATCGGCAAGAATGCCGGAAAACAGCGCCAGCTTGTCCGGGTTTCGATGAACAAACAGATCAACAATCTTCCCTTCACGTTCGGTCGCGCAGAGTGCGGTTGCCACAACGCCGTCTTCGGCCATAAGGATCCAGCATTGATCCTTGATCGTAACGCCAAAGATGCGTTCGCCCGGGCTGCGCTTGCCCCAGACACCAAGAAAGAACCGCGACACATGATCTGCGCCAAACAGCGGATTGGCGGTCGCCAGTGCCTTGCCACCACCATCGGAATGCAAAATCACATCAGGTGCCAGAAGATCTAGCAACCGGCCAACGTCACTCGTCCCGATGGCAGTGACAAACGCATCCAGACGATCCCGATCACACGCCGTTGCATTTGGTTCGGGCGTCGCATCGCGATCACTGTCACGCTGCATCTTGCGCCGGGCGCGGAACAGGATCTGACGGGTATTGTTCGGCGTGCGTTCGATCAGGGGGGCGATATCGTCATGCATCCAGTCAAAAACTTCATGCAGCACAAGTGCCACACGTTCCAACGGGGCAAGACGTTCAAGCATCAACATATAAGCCTGCCCAAGGCCGTCCTGTTCGATCAGCTGGGTTTCGGCTTTGGGTTGTTCGGGCGGCAACCACGGTTCTGGCAACCACTGACCCACATAGTTTTCACGCTGGCGGCGGGCTGATTTCAAAACATCGAGGCAGATATTGCTGCACACCCGGACAAGCCAGCCGGTGGCGTCATTGATCGTTTCATGATCCTGATTGCGCCACCGCAACCAGACGTCCTGAACCGCATCCTCGGCATCGGCGTGACTGCCCAGCATGCGATAAGCCAACGCGGTCAACCGTGCCCTGCGTTGTTCAAAAATCCGATCTGCCACAGATGTCCCACCAAACGCGTGAAGCGATACGGGGAAATCCCGTATCGCTGTGTGTCTCCGATTGTAAGGGGTTTTTACACCTCCGTCAGGAAGCTTGCGACGATCACGCAAATTCATGCTGCGCGATGCCCAACCGGTTCCATGCATTCATCGTCGCAATGATGCAGGTCAGCTCCGAAATCTCGGCTTCCTCGAAATGATCAAGAAGCACGCGATGGCATTTCGAAATCGTAACTTGGCATTCCGCCTGGGTCAGGCATTCGGCCCATGCCAGTGCCGCACGCTCTGCCGCGCTGAACCCTTCGGCACCCTGCCAAACCGGCAACATCGCAAGCTTGACCGGATCCCCGCCATGTTTGGCAAAGCTGTCAGAATGCATCCGAACGCAATAGGCACAGCCATTGATCTGCGACACCCGACACTCAATAAGGTCACGCAGCACCGGTGCAATCAGCGGGTTTTCGCCAAGCTTGGTGGCAAGGTCAAACTGGGCCTGAAACAGTTTCGGGCTGACTTCATGAAAGGCAAAACGGGTCATGGCAATTCTCCTTGGTGACACGAGGAATACATGGGGAAAAATCCCTTTCTGCCCACAAGGACGAAACACGAGCGGCCCGCGTTACACGACCCGCCCGCAAAATTCGAAATTTATGAAATCAGCAATCTGGGATTTCAGACAATGCCCGCATCCGCAAGCGCGCGGGCGACATTGTCATGCATCACCCATGTCCAGTCCTCACCATCGCTTTGCGTTCCCTGGGCAAGGGTGAATATCGCCGCCAGATAATCACTGACATCACTCTTGCACATCGGAAGGTCTGCTGCGGCCGCAATCTTGGCGGCAAGCCGACCATACTTCTTGTTCCCGATCCTGCATCCGAAATGCCCGACGGTCTCGGCCAGTTTCAGCCCGGTAATCTTGCGGTCCGGGGCTTTGGCGTGCGCACGCAGCATATCACGTTCGCAGCTCGACATTTCAATTTTGGCCAGGGCCCGGACATAGTCCTCTGGCCGTCCGATATGCGGGGCAAGTGCAGTGTCACCGCTGCTGGCGTGTGTCGCGTCATCCCGGTTGATCATTTCAAACATGTCGTTTCCTCCCGACAGAATGACCGGAAAATCGCATTTCAGTTTCGCTTTTCACATCTGTCGTGCCGGTCCATCACGCGATGTGGCTTGGTTTGAAGGCACGTTTTTGATCTTCTTTGTTTTGATTTTGATTTGCAGTCATGTGGTGCATTTCGCCGCAGCAGGGTCGCACGGCTCATTACTGAATATGGGAAGCTCTAAGCAGAAAACAAACAGGGCGGGAAACCAATGTTCCCCGCCCTCTATCACTGCGCCCCTCAGGCGTAGTCAAAACCCGGTTTGGTAAAGACGAACTGGCTAACCCGCATGCCACCGCCGCCCTCGGCATCATCAAAGGCATTGATGCATCCGGCCAGATAGAATTCCCACATGCGTTTGAATTCTTCGTCGTATTTTTCCGGGTCAAGTTCATCGGCGACTTTGCGGAACCGATCACGCCACGCAATCAGCGTCTGTGCATAATTGCGACCGGCATGGAAGTTTGAGGCCTCTACCGTCAGGTTGGCATGTTCGGCTGCCTCGATCACTTCGTGCACCGCCGGAATGTACCCACCGGGGAAGATATATTTATCAATCCATGGCGATGTAAACTCAGCCCGCGGCTTGATGATGGTATGGATCACAGCCCTCCCACCAGCCTTAAGCAGCTCACTGACCTTTTCGAAATAGGTTTTGAACTGATGACGACCGACATGTTCAAACATGCCGACCGATACCACGCGGTCATACTTCCCGGCGTTGGCATCAGCAAACAAGCGGTAATCCAGCAGGTGGTAATCAAGCCCCGCCTTCATATTACCGCCCATCTCGGAACGTTTTTCCTGCGCCCAGTTATATTGTTCGGTCGAAAGCGTGATGCCATGCACTTCCGCCCCGGTTTCACGGTGGATAAAGCGGCTTAACCCGCCCCAGCCACAACCGATATCGACCACGCGCAGGCCCGGCTCATTGATCTTGAGCCGCTGTGTGGTCAGGCTCATTTTCCGGTGCTGGGCTTCTTCAAGGGTCTGGGCCCCATCATCCCAGAAGGCACATGAATATTGCATCTCCGGATCAAGGAACCGGGTGTAAAGATCATTGCCGATATCATAGTGATGGCGCACGCGGTGCGACGCGGCCCGCACCGATGTAAACTGCCCGATCTGGAATTTCAGCGCCTGCAGCTTTTCAATAAAGCTGCCAAACCCGCTGGTCGAATGCCCGCCTTCGAAATTAAGACGCAGCACCTTGATCAGGTCCTCCATCTCGCAGTTCACAAGGTCGAACCCGCCATGCATGAAGGCCTCGCCAAAGCCCGGGTCCGGGCTCAGTGCCATTTTAAGTGTGTTGGTCCAATCCGGGACGGTCATACCCGCCCGCGGTTCTGATCCATCTCCCAGCACGATCTCGTGCTTGTCATCCACACGGAATACCAAAGTCCCGCGCGTGACATGTTCCCGAAAGAAATCGAGAACCTTTTTCTGTGTCCAATCCAAACTCATCGGGTACGTCATTGGCCGTCCTTTTTATAAAAGTCCGAATAGTGATCGCCCCATATGCAGCAATGCCGCATATCTGTATTGAACCCGTGATCAGGATCGTTTTGTCTGGCCGTCCGGAGGATCGTCAGGTGGTCACATCGGTGGCTTGGACGCCAACCAGGCAGAAATTCAGAAATCAACCTGGCAAGATGCAAAACGTTTCTGATTTCAGGTTCGCTACATGAACCCCTTCGGTAATTCTGCCAGATTTTTCTGCGATCTCAAGTAGTAATCATGATCACATTGGCAATGACATGCTTGCGCAATCGCCGAGAAACCCTTACATCTCGCCGCAGATTATCAGACATTACCCAAAGGCATGGTCGCTGCGTCATCCGTTGTCGCACGGGGTTTTCCCGTTCCGGTACCGTTGTGACCGCCATGCCGACAAGACTGAAAGAGGCACCCTGATGGGCTACAAAATCGCCGTTGTCGGCGCGACCGGAAATGTCGGGCGCGAGATGCTTAACACCCTTGCCGAACGCAACTTCCCGGCAGACGAAATCTTTGCACTGGCATCGTCGAAATCCATCGGGCGCACCGTCGGTTATGGCGAAGATGACGAGGTCAGTGTTCTTGATGCAGCAACCTTTGATTTCTCAAAGGCCGATATCGCCCTGTTCTCGGCCGGTGGTGAAACCGCCAAGAAACTGGCGCCCAAGGCTGCCGAAGCAGGCTGCGTTGTCATCGACAATTCCAGCTATTGGCGCATGGAACCGGGTGTTCCGCTGATCGTGCCCGAGGTAAATGGCGATGCGCTGGCCGGATACGCCAAAAAGAACATCATCGCCAACCCGAACTGCTCGACCATTCAGATGGTTCTGGCGCTTAAGCCGCTTCATGACATTGCAACCATCAAACGCATCGTTGTTGCGACCTATCAGTCGGTGTCGGGTGCCGGTCGTGCCGCCATGGACGAGCTGTTTAACCAGACCAAAGGCATCTATGTGAATGATCCGCCCAAGAAGGAGGAATTCACCAAACAGATCGCCTTTAACGTCATCCCGCATATCGACAATTTCATGGATGATGGCGCGACCCGCGAAGAATGGAAAATGTCGGTCGAGACTCGCAAAATTCTTGCACCGGAAATCGCAGTCCACGCCACCTGCGTGCGCGTCCCGGTCTTTGTCGGCCATGGCGAAGCGGTCAATATCGAGTTTGAAAAGCCGATCACGGTCGAAGAAGCCCGCAAGGCGATGAAAAACTTCCCCGGTGTTTCGGTTGTCGATTACCGTCAAGACGAAGGCTATGTCACCCCGCAGGAAGTCCAGGGCGAGGACAATGTCTTTGTCTCGCGCGTGCGCAAGGATCCGACGGTCGCAAACGGCCTGTCGCTGTGGTGTGTTGGCGACAACCTGCGCAAGGGTGCAGCCCTCAATGCGGTTCAGATTGCCGAGAAACTGGTCGCAGAATTCCTGCCGAAGAAATAAGCGATCCCTTGGATCCGCAACAGATTTCAAACAAAACCCGCCTGTCATGGGCGGGTTTTGTCGTTCCACATCCCGGCAAGATGCTGGTCAGCGGCAAAAAAAGGCGCTAGGGAAAAAGAAGACAAATTTTCAAAATCAAAAAATACCTGTTCGCCTTTTGGCAACGGATCAAAAAGTCCGGGGAATGAGATGGTCAAACGCACCCGCAAGGAAGCGGCCCGCCTCGATGAAGCAGCCCGCGCTGGCTGGCTTTATTACTGTGCTGGCAACACGCAAGATGAAATCGCCCAGAAGCTTGGCGTGTCACGCCCGACCGCACAGCGTCTGGTGTCTGCAGCTGTCAGCGAGGGGCTGGTAAAGGTTCGTCTTGATCATCCGATTGCGCGCTGCATGGAACTGGGCAAGGCGATCTGCGAAACCTATGGCATTGCCGGTTGCGATGTGGTGCCAACCGATCCGGCCGCACCCGATGCGATGTTTGGCATGGCGCAGGCGGCGGCAAACTATCTCGAACGTGCGCTGCATTCCACTGAGCCAAAAATCATCGCACTCGGTACCGGGCGCGCCATGCGCGCCATGGTCGATGAAATCGGGCGTATTGATGCCTATCATCACAAGATCGTATCCCTGGTCGGCACCATCGCCCATGACGGGGCGGCCAGTTTCTATGATGCGGTGACCGATCTTGCCGACCGCACCCGCGCGCCGCATTACCCGTTACCCATCCCGGTGATCATCGCCGATCCGCAGATGCGCGAACGCATGCAGCAACAGCCCCCGATGGACAATATCCTCAAACTCGCGCGCGAGGCAGACATCCGCTTTATCGGGGTCGGGCATCTGGGCGATGATGCCCCGCTGCATATTGACGGCTTTATCTCGAAAGACGAGCTGGTATCGCTACGCGAAAGTGGCGGCATCGGCGAAGTGATCAGTTGGTCGTTTGATCAGGACGGCAATATCCTCGATCACCCGGTCAATCACTGTGTCACCAGCGCGCCGGCTGTCCAGCCCGCGACCAACACCATTGCGGTCGCCAAGGGTGCGAAAAAGGTTGCCGCGATTCGCGGTGCTATGCGTGGCCAATTGATTTCAACGCTGATCACCGACGAAGCCACTGCGGAAAGTTTGCTGCGCTAGCACGCGGCATTTTTCACCCACACAGCAAATAGTTCTGCGCCCTGCCGCCCATGTCGGCAGGGCGTTTCGTTGTGCGCCGCAAAAACGATTTTGTTTGACAAGCAATAGCGAAATTGAGTGAATGCTCATTACCTGAACAAATGATCAATGTGGGCAACCGAAGTTGCTCAGCGGGTAAATAGTCCTTTGGGAGGAAATATGAAACGCGTAATGGGAGTAGCGCTTTGTGCGCTGCTGGCAGGCGGTGTTGCACACGCCAATGCCGAAACGAAACTGACCATCGCTACCGTCAACAACGGTGACATGATCCGCATGCAGAAGCTGACGGATGATTTCACCTCCAAGAATCCTGACATTTCCCTTGAGTGGGTCACGCTCGAGGAAAACACCCTGCGTCAGCGCGTTACCACTGACATCGCCACCAAAGGCGGCCAGTATGACGTCATGACCATTGGTACCTACGAAGTGCCGATCTGGGCTGAAAAAGGCTGGCTCGCACCACTTGATAATCTTGGTTCCGACTATGACGTCGATGACCTGATGCCTGCCATCCGCTCTGCCGTTTCCAACGATGATCAGCTTTATGCTGCACCGTTCTACGGCGAAAGCTCGATGATGATGTACCGCACCGACCTGTTCGAAGCTGCCGGTATCGAAATCAACGGCCGCCTGACCTGGGACCAGACCCTTGAAATCGCCAAGAAGCTCCACAAGCCTGACGAAGGTGTCTATGGCATCTGCCTGCGTGGCAAGGCCGGCTGGGGTGAAAACATGGCGCTGATCACCACCATGGGCAATGCCTTTGGTGCACGCCTGTTCGACGAGAACTGGAACCCGACCTTCGACAGTGCCGAGTGGAAAAATGCCCTCGACATGTACACCAACGTCCTTGGTAACTACGGTCCTCCCGGTGCGACCTCGAACGGCTTTAACGAAAACCTTTCGCTGTTCAACTCCGGCAAGTGCGGCATGTGGATTGACGCCACCGTTGCGGCATCCTTCGTGACCAACCCCAAAGAATCCAAAGTTGCAGACAAGGTCGGCTTCACCGAAGCACCGTGCGCTGTAACCTGCACCGGCGCCAACTGGCTCTGGGCATGGAACCTTGGCATTCCGATGGGTTCCCAGAAAGTAGAAGCAGCTCAGAAGTTCATCTCCTGGGCGACCTCGAAAGCCTATCTGGAACTGGTTGCCTCCAAAGAAGGTTGGGCAAACGTACCGCCGGGCACCCGTATGTCGCTTTATCAGAACCCGAAATATCTTGAAGCGGCACCGTTCGCAGACGAGACCCTTCTGGCAATCGATAGCGCAGACCCGATCAACTCGACCATGGAACCGAAGCCGTATGTTGGTGTTCAGTTCGCTGCAATCCCTGAATTCCAGGGTATCGGCACCACGGTCGGTCAGCAGTTCTCCGCAGCCCTTGCAGGTCAGATGAGTGTTGAAGAGGCCCTTTCGGCCGCACAGTCCAGCACTGATCGCACCATGCGCAAGGCTGGTTACTACTGATACACTACCCAGACCGGAACTCTTTGCCTGATTTGAGTTCCGGTCTGAACCTCCTTGACCTGAGAGAAACTTGGGTGGTGGTTGCAAAACACACCACCCTTTTTTTCCCTTAAAGTCACGGATCGAAACGACAATTTCGGGGAGCACATCATGTCGACACGGGCCTCGACCCTTACCGGGCGTATCATGTCCGCACCGTCGATCATCGTCCTGTTCTTGTGGATGGCCGTCCCGCTGGGCATGACGATTTACTTCTCCTTCCTGCGCTACAACCTGTTGTCGCCGGGAATGGAAGAGTGGATCGGTACACTTAATTACGAATTCTTCCTGACAGATCCGGCATTCTTCGCATCCCTTACCAATACCCTTTTGCTGGTCGGATCGGTTCTGGTCATCACGGTGGTGGGTGGCATCCTTCTGGGTCTGATGCTTGATCAGCCGATCTTCGGGCGCGGTATCTTGCGCCTGCTGGTGATCGCACCGTTCTTCATCATGCCGACCGTGAACGCGCTGGTCTGGAAAAACCTTTTGATGGATCCGGTGTCAGGCATGTTTGCCTGGATCGCCAGCCTGTTCGGGCTGCCCGCGATTGACTGGTTCACCAATGCACCGCTGACCTCGATCATCATCATGGTGTCCTGGCAATGGTTGCCCTTTGCCGTTTTGATCCTGCTGACTGCCCTGCAATCGCTTGACCGCGATCAAAAAGAAGCCGCCCAGATGGACGGTGCCGGTCCGGTCGCGATCTTCTTCTATATTACGCTTCCGCATCTTAGCCGTGCGATCACGGTGGTCGTTCTGATCGAAACCATCTTCCTGCTTACTGTCTTTGCCGAGATCTTTGTCACCACTGGGGGTGGCCCGGGTCTGGCAACGACCAACATCGCCTTCCTTGTCTATACTCAGGCGCTGTTGCAGTTCGATGTTGGTGGCGCATCTGCCGGCGGCATTGTCGCGGTCATTCTGGCCAATATCGTGGCGATCTTCCTGATCCGCCTCATCGGCAAGAACCTGGACAAATAGGGGCACGACATGGAAAGCAAACAAACACCCCTTGGCTATGTCAGCTTCTCGGTCTTCGCGTGGATCGTGGGTCTTCTGATCTTCTTCCCGATCTTCTGGATGGTGCTGACCAGCTTCAAGACAGAACTCGAAGCGGTGTCCATCCCGCCAAGCTTCATCTCGTTCGACTGGACGCTTGAAAACTATGCCGAGGTCCAGCAACGCTCGAACTATTTCAAGTTCGCCATGAACTCGGTGATCCTCGCGGTCGGCTCCACCCTGGTCGGTCTGGTCTTTGCCGTGACTTGCGCATGGGCAATGGCCTTTAACCCGACCAAGCGCACCAAAGATGCCCTTCTGTGGATGCTCTCGACCAAGATGATGCCGCCGGTCGGCGTTCTGGTCCCGATCTATCTGGTGTTCCGCGATTGGGGACTGCTCGATACCCGCTTTGGTCTGATCATGGTTCTGTTCTTGATGAACCTGCCGATCATGGTCTGGATGCTTTACACCTATTTCAAGGAAATCCCGACCGACATCCTCGAAGCGGCCCGCATGGATGGCGCAACCCTGCCCAAGGAAATCATCTTTGTGCTGTTGCCCATGGCGGTTCCCGGCATCGCATCGACCATGCTGCTCAACATCATTCTTGCATGGAACGAAGCCTTCTGGACGCTCAACCTGACAACGTCCGATGCAGCCCCGCTGACAGCTTTCATCGCCTCCTATTCAAGCCCCGAGGGCCTGTTCTGGGCAAAGCTTTCAGCCGCATCGACGCTCGCGGTTGCCCCAATTCTCGTGATTGGCTGGTTCTCTCAGAAACAGCTGGTTCGTGGTCTGACATTCGGCGCGGTCAAGTAACCGCAGCCTGATAGCAATCTGGAAAGAAGGAACACCAAAATGGGTGCTATCCGACTGGAAAAAGTCAAGAAAACCTTCGGCACACTCGATGTTATTCCCGGTGTCGATCTTGATATCAATGACGGTGAATTCGTGGTCTTCGTCGGTCCGTCGGGCTGTGGCAAATCAACGCTTCTGCGATTGATTGCAGGCCTTGAAGACGTCACCGATGGCAAAATCCTGATCAACGGAACCGATGTCGCCAACGAGGCCCCAGCCAAACGCGGCCTGTCCATGGTCTTTCAGTCCTATGCGCTTTATCCGCATATGACCGTCTATAACAACATTGCGTTTGGCCTGAAAATGGCTGGTGAAAGCAAGGAAGTTATCGAAGAGAAAGTCCAGTCTGCGGCCAAGATCCTGAACCTCACCGACTATCTTGAACGGCGCCCGGGCGCACTTTCGGGTGGTCAGCGTCAACGCGTTGCCATTGGCCGCGCGATTGTCCGTAACCCGGCGGCCTTCCTGTTTGACGAACCGCTTTCCAACCTTGATGCGGCGCTGCGTGTGAACATGCGGCTCGAAATCACCGGTCTGCATCAGGAACTGAAAACCACCATGATCTACGTGACCCACGATCAGGTCGAAGCCATGACCATGGCTGACAAGATCGTGGTCCTTCAGGCCGGCCGTGTTGAACAGGTCGGCAAGCCGATGGAACTGTACAACAACCCGACAAACAAGTTTGTCGCTGGCTTTATCGGCTCGCCAAAAATGAACTTCCTGGGCGGGGAGCTTGCCAAAAAATACGATTGCCACGAAATCGGCATTCGCCCGGAACACTTCGCGGTCAGCACCGAAAAGGGTGAAATCCCGGCAACCGTCAAGATCGCCGAACACCTTGGTGCCGAAACATATCTTCATGTCGAAGCCGACGGTCTCGGTCCGATGACGGTTCGTGCCACCGGGGAAATCCCGCTTGGCGAACATGACAAGATCTTCCTGACCCCGGAACAGGATCGCATCCATCGCTTTGATGCCCAAGGGCTGGCGCTGGCCAAATCCTGATACGTGCAAAAACCGGATCGCGATGTCCCACAAACATTGCGATCCCGTCTTACCAACCAAGCCACTTGTGAGTCCAAAATGTATCTGAAAAAGTTCGATCTTACGGGCCGTCGGGCCTATGTCACTGGCGGCGGTCGTGCCATTGGCCTGTCCTGCTGCGAAGCTCTGGCAGAGGCCGGCGCCCATGTCATCATCGGTGACATCAGCGAAGGTGTTGCCGAAGAAGGCCGCGATTACCTGAAATCCAAAGGTTATTCGGCCGATATCGACATCATGGATGTCACCAACACCGACCAGGTCCGTGCAAGTGCCGAAAAAATGGCGAAGCAGGGCGGCGTTGATATCCTGGTCAACAATGCCGGTATCGCGCGTTCGGAAACGCCGGCAGAAACCGTGACCGATGAACATTGGCTCAATGTCATTGACGTCAATCTGAACGGCACCTTCTGGTGCTGCCGTGAATTCGGCAAGCAGATGTTGGCCAAGAAAAACGGCGTCATCGTCAATGTCGGTTCCATGTCCGGCTTCATCGTGAATAAGCCGCAGGAACAGGCTTATTACAACGCCTCCAAGGCCGCTGTTCACCACCTGACCAAGTCACTTGCTGCCGAATGGGGCAACCGTGGCGTGCGCGTCAATGCGGTCGCACCGACCTATATCGCGACCCCGCTGAATGAATTCGTGAAATCCAAGCCGGAAATGTATGACGCCTGGATCAACGGCACCCCGATGGCCCGCCTTGGCGAGACCGAAGAAATCGGATCGGTTGTCCTGTTCCTTGCATCTGATGCTTCCAGCCTGATGACCGGATCCATCGTTCTGGCAGATGGGGGTTACACCTGCTGGTAAGGCCAGGTGCAACAATATGACCACATTGTCCTGAAGCTTTTGTGGTCAGCCAGTTCGACGGATAGACGGGGCGCGGATGTGGGACCTGCGCCCCGTTTACCTTATGGGTACACTGGCAAGATACTTTGAAAAGTCATTGGCGGGCATCACCTCGACCCCGTTCAGTCCCAGAAATTCCGAAAGCCGCGCAAGGTTTTCCATAAGCGGCCCGGCAACATCACCGGCCTTGGCGTGGTTTTCCAGATGCGCGCTTTGCACGCGCAGAATTCCGGCCTGCCGATCTGATTTCAAATCCACCCGGGCAACAAATTCGCCATTTAACATGAATGGCAAAACGTAATAGCCGTATTGCCGTTTCTCGGCCGGGACATAAATCTCGATCCGATAATTAAAACCAAATATCCGCTCCACCCGATCACGTTCCCACATCACCGGATCAAATGGTACCATCAGACAGGTCGGCTTGGCCCGCCCGCGCGGATTGACCTTCGGGCACAGATAGCCCGGCTGTTTCCAGCCTTCGACATCGGCCCGCAACAACCGACCCTCTTCAACCAGTCGCGCCAGACAGGCCTTGGTTTCATCGGTTGGAAGACGGAAATATTTGCGCAGATCAATCTCGGCGGCCACCCCCATGGCGGCAATCCCCTGACAGATCAGGTCACACATCGCATCCTGTCGATCCCGGTCGGGTTCGTGTGCTGCGTCGCCGATAATCCGGTGCGGTAAATCATATTCGCGCTCAAAACTGCTGCGGCGTTTGCGCGCCATCACCTGCCCGCTCCAGAACAGATACTCCATCGCGGTTTTGGTGTTTGACCATCCCCACCATTTTGCGCTGCTGCGCCCCTCGGTCTCAAGCTCGCTTGCCGCAACCGCGCCTGCCTGATCGATATGGCGCAGGATGTTATCGATCAGATCAGGTTGCTCACGCTGAACCCGCGCAATTCGTCCCCACGTCCCCATGCCCCGCTCGGCATCACGCATCCGCCAGCGATACAGATGGTAATCCTCAACCGGGATCATTGATGCTTCATGGCCCCAATATTCAAACAGCTTGCGCTGGCGCGCCGTTCCCCA